>SXKB01000076.1 GCA_005778215.1 Actinomycetota bacterium
CGTGGTCGAGCGTGAGCGTGACCACCGTGCCGGGCAACACGACGGCGGGCAGGGGCAGAACGGGGAGCGTGACGGTACGACCCGTCAGTGCCTCACTGAGCGATGCGGTATCGGACATGTGCCGAACATATCGGCAGAAAAGTTGATTGCAACCCGCTCAACTTCGGTGACGAGATGCCCTCACGATCAGGGATTGGCGAGTTCCTTCACGCGGGCCAGCAGCATCGTGATGGCCGGTTCGTTCATGCCGCCTTCGGGGAAGATCACGTCGGCGTACCGCTTGCTGGGCTCGATGAACTGCTCGTGCGCCGGCCGTACCGTCTCGAGGTACTGCTGCATGATGCTGTCGGGGGTTCGGCCGCGTTCGGCCACGTCGCGCTTGAGGCGACGGATGAACCGCAGGTCGGCGTCGGTGTCGACGAACACCTTCAGGTCGAACCGCTCGCGCAGTTGCGGCTCCCACAGCACGAGGATGCCCTCCACCACCACGATCGACGCCGGCTTCACCATGCGCACCTCGTTGCTGCGGTCGTGGATGGTGAAGTCGTACACCGGCACCGGCACGGTGGCGCCCGCAGCGAGCGCCGCCAGATGGTCGTTGAGCAGTTGCCAGTCGAATGCGTCGGGATGGTCGTAGTTCATCCGCTCGCGATCGACGAACGGCGTGTCGTGCGACGACACGTAGTACGAATCGAGCTTGATGAGCGCGAGGTGTTCGCCACCTGCCAGCACGGCCAGCTTCTCCGAGAGCGTGGTCTTGCCCGAGCAGGTGCCGCCGGCGACCCCGATGAGGAACGGACGCGGATGCAACGACATGGCTGCGCACGCTAGCCACCCTCGCCGGTCGCGGCTGTTCCGAACACCAGTTCGTAGTGCTGGTGCGAAGGGGTGCGGAGCGGTCAGACTGTGGTCACCATGACGATCGAGCACGAGACCACCGACTCCCTCACCGAGCGCGAACTCGCCATCATCGAGTTCGAGGCCGCATGGTTCACGCTCGACGAGGACCGCCACGACGCCATCCGCGCGCGGTTCTCGTGTTCCGTCGAGGAGTACAATCTCGAACTCAACCGGGTGATCGATCACCCGGCAGCGTTGGTCGCCGACCCGCTGGTGGTTCGCCGCCTGCGCCGTCACCGCGAGCGCCGCCGCCGGGCGCTCATCGACGGCACCGCTGCCGGCGAACAGGCCTGACCTTCTCGAACCTCCAAGGGGACCCACATGAGCAACGATTCCGCGGGACGCACGCCTCGTTCCACCTCGGGCGGCGCACCCATGGGTTCCACGGTGGCCATCGTGGTCACCGCCGTTGCGGTCATCCTCGGCTTCCTCATCCTCCGTCAGGTGAACGACAGCGGCGACGGCGGCAGCGCCACGCCCGGCGGCTCCACCACCACGTCGGTCGATCCGGCGGGCACCACCACGTCCATCGCGCTGAACACCACCACCACCACGCTGCCGCTCGTCAAGACCGGCACCCTGGTGCAGGTGGCCAACGCCAGTGGCGTCAGCGGCGTGGCCAAGCAGATGACCACGGCGCTCGAGGCCGAGGGCTTCGAGATGGCCACGGCCACCAACGCCACCGTCAGCCCGAACCTCGACGTCAGCAAGGTCATCTACAACGGCACCGACACGGCCGCGTTGGCGGTGGCGAACTCGGTGGCCACGGTGCTCGGCGGCATCGCCGTCGAGCAATCGGCCGCGGCGCCGCCCGTCGACGGTGGAGCGTTCGCCCCGGGCAGTGGCGTCATCCTGTTGCTGGGCAACGACCTGGCCGGGAAGACCATCGCGCAGATCAACGGTGCGGCCACCACCGGCACCACGGCGCCGCCCACCACGCAGCCTGCCGTCACGGCAGTGCCCACCACCGTCGCCCCCTGACGGCGTCGGCCTGCGGTCAGTGGGCCTGGTAGTCCTGGATGCTGCGGCCGTGTGAACGGTCGGTGATCGCGCGGGTGCGCTCACGGAACTCGGCCAGCAGTGCCGTGCGGTCGATGGTGCGCAACTCGCGGTCGCGCATCAGCACGTTGCCGTGCACGATGGTGGTGCGCACGTCGGTGGGTTGCACCGAGTAGACGAGCGCGGCCGCGAGGTCGTGCACGGGTTGGCAGTGGAAGCCACTCGTGTCCACCAGGATCACATCGGCGTACGCGCCTTCGCGCAACTCGCCCAGACGCCCCCGCTCGCCCAGCACCGCGGCCGACTGCGGGCCGGCCATGCGCAACGCCTCCACCGTGCGGAACGACGTCGCGTCGTCGGCGAGCTGCTTCTGCACCATTGCGGTGATGCGCATGCTCTCGAAGATGTCGAGCGTGTTGTTCGACGCCACACCGTCGGTGCAGAACCCCACCGGCACGCCGACGGCGCGCAGCGCGGGGATGGGCGTGAGCGGGCCGAGCGCGAACTTCAGGTACCCCTTCGGTCCGTGGGTGACGCCCGTGCGATCGGCGTACGACGACAGGATCTCCACGTCGCGCTCCACGATGCCGTTGCCGTGGGCGATGATGCACCCGGCGTCGAGCACGCCGGTGATCTCGCCCACCTCCACCGGCGAGATGCCGCGGGTCTCGATGCTCTTCTGTGTCTGCACGATGTCCTCGGCGATGTGCGTGTGCACCTTCACGCCCAACCGGCGCGCTGCATCGGCAGCGCCACGCAGGTCGTCGTCGTGCACGGTGTACGGCGCGTGCGGGGCGATGCAGGTGGTGATGCGGCCGTCGGCCTTGCCGTTCCACTGCTCGGCGAACGCCACCGACTGCTCCAACCCCTCAGGCCCTTGCGAGCTGAAGAACGCCGAGCCGAGGTTGGCGCGCAGACCGCTGTCGATGACCGCCTGCGCGGCCTGGTGCATGAAGAAGTAGTGGTCGGCGAACGTGGTGACGCCGCACTCGATCATCTCGGCCGCGGCCAACAGCGTGCCCACGTACACGTCGCGTTCGCCGACGTTCACCTCCATCGGCCACACGTACGCGTTGAACCAGTCGTCGACCGACACATCCTCTGCCGCGCCGCGGAACAGGGTCATCGCCGCATGCGTGTGGGTGTTGATGAGTCCCGGCATGGCCACCATGCCCCTTGCATCGATCACCTCGAGCGCCGCGGGCGGTTGCGCTGCATCGGGACCGATGTGGGTGATGCGACCGTCGCGGACCTCGATGGTGGTGCCCGGCGCGAACGTGGCCGACTCGCCGGTGGTGTCGACCAGCGCGGTGCAGTTGACGATGACGAGGTCGGCGGGGGAGGGCTGCGGGTCCATCGCCGGCAACCTAGCGAAGCCGGTCGCGGTCAGCGGTCGCGCAACAGGCGTACGGCGGCCTGCTCGATGCACCACAGCGGTTCGCGCATCGCCTTGTCGAGACCGAACTCGCGCGCCAGCGACACGTGCTCGATGCGGGCACCGAGCGCTTCGTCGCTGTCGCCCACGACGGCCACCACCGGCTTGCCGGCCGCCTCGCACAACGACTGCACGCCGCCGATGACCTTGCCCTCGAAGCTCTGCTCGTCGAGGAACCCCTCACCGGTGACCACCAGGTCGGCGTCGTGCACCGCATCGTGCAGATCGAGTTCGTCGGCCACCAGTTCGAAGCCGGGCATCAACCTCCCGCCCAGTGCCACCAGCCCGCCGGCCAGACCACCGGCCGCGCCGGTACCGGGCAGATGGCGCACGTCGACGCCGTACTGCTCGAGGTACATCTGCGCGAGGCGTTCGAGCCGGCCGCGCAGCATGTCGACCTGTGCGGGTGACGCGCCCTTCTGCGGGCCGAACACGGGCGCCGCGTCGGTGAACAACGTCTGCACGTCGCACGCCACCAACAGCTGCACCGCCTTCAACCGCGCCGGCGCGGTGATGGCGCGCACGCACCCCAAGCCGCCGTCGGTGGTGGCCGAACCGCCCAGGCACACCACGATCTTCTTCGCACCGAGGTCGAGCGCCTGATCCATCAGCTCGCCGGTGCCGGTGGTGGTGGCGGCCATCGCGTCGTTCTTCTCGGCACCGCCCACGAGCGTGAGTCCCGAGGCGCGGGCCATCTCGATGACGGCCGTGCCGCGGTGGAAACGCCACTCGGCCTGCACCGGATCGCCCAGCGGACCGGTGACCGTGCTCACCCGGTTCGCGCCACCGAGTGCCTCCAGCGTGCCCTCCCCGCCATCGGCGACGGGACGCTCGACGCAGTCGTGTCCGAGTTCCCAGCACGCATGGCCGATGGCGGCCGCCACCTGCGCCGCGGTGGCGGTTCCCTTGAACTTGTCGACGGCGGCGAGCACTCGCATCCGGCACAGGCTAGGACCCGGCGTACAGTGCGCCGCATGGGAACCCACGACGACGTCCTCGCGCTCGACGCCACCGGCCAGGCCGAGCTGGTGCGCACCGGTCAGCTCAGCGCCACCGAGCTCGTGCGCGCTGCGGTGGAGGCGGCACAGGAGCGCAACCCCGCCATCAACGCGATCATCCATCCGCGGTACGAGGCGGCACTCGCCGAAGCGGCCGCCGTCGACCCCGCACACGGTGGTGCCTTCGCCGGTGTGCCGCTGGTGGTGAAGGATCTTGGCTGCAACATGGCGGGCGAGCCGGCCCACGGCGGCACCCGCGCGCTGAAGAACATCGCCTACCGCGCACCCAACGACGCCGCGCTGTACCGCCGCTTCCGGCGGGCCGGCTTCGTCGCCATCGGCCGCACCAACACGCCGGAGTGGGGCAGCACCATCACCACCGAACCCATCGCCTACGGGCCGAGCCGCAATCCGTGGAACCTCGACCACTCCACCGGCGGCTCGTCGGGCGGATCGGCGGCCGCGGTCGCGGCCGGCATCGTGGCGGTCGGTCACGCGAACGATGGCGGCGGTTCCATCCGCGTGCCCGCCTCCGAATGCGGCCTCGTCGGGCTCAAGCCGACACGCGGCCGCGTGTCACTCGCACCCGATGAGGGCGAGGCGTGGGCCGGTGCCACCATCGACGGCGCGGTCACGCGCAGCGTGCGAGATGCCGCCGCAGTGCTCGACGCCATTGCGGGCTACGAACCCGGCGATCCGTACATGGCACCGCCGTTCTCGCGCCACCTGCGCGACGAGGTCGGTGTGACGCCGGGCCGCCTGCGCATCGGTGTGCTCAGCGGTGCGGGCATGGACGGTCGCGTGCACGCCGAGTGCATCGCTGCGGTCGAGCGCACTGCTGCGCTGCTGGCTGCCGCCGGTCATCACGTCGAGGAGTCGGCGCCCGCGGCGATGCACGACGAGTCGTTCAGCAGCCGCTTCGTCACGATGATCGCGGCGCACACCGCACACGAGCTGCTGCAGCTCGAGACGCTGCTCGGGCGGGAGGTCACCGAGGACGACCTCGAACCCGACAACCTCGCGTTCGGGGCCATCGGTCGCGGGGTGTCGTCGGCCGACTATCTCGCCTGCCTCGCGGCGCAGCACCGCTGGTGCCGCGAAATGTTGTCGTGGTGGCACCCGGCCGACGGCAGTCACGGGTTCGACCTGTTGCTCTCGCCCGTCATCGCCACCCCGCCGCCACGCATCGGCTACCTCACCGGGCCGGAGGGTGGCAACCGAGTGGCCGAGCTGTTGCTGTTCACGGCGCAGTTCAACGTGACCGGTCAGCCGGCCATCAGCCTGCCATTGCACCGCAGCGCCGACGGACTGCCGGTGGGCGTCCAACTCGTCGCCGGCTACGGGCGCGAGGACGTACTGGTGCGGGTGGCCGCACAGCTCGAAACGGTCGCGCCGTGGCCGTCGATCGCACCGCAGTGAAATCCCGACCACGTTGGTAGTGTTTGCGGCATGGCTGTGACCGTTCGTATCCCCACCACGCTGCGCCCGATGGCGGGCGGCAATTCCCAGGTGCAGGTGGAGGGCAACACCCTCGCCGATGTCATCGAGGCGCTCGAGGCGGCGCACCCCGGTTTCAAGGATCGGCTGCTCGACGAGTCGGGCGCGATGCGCAAGTTCGTGAACATCTTCGTGGCCGACGACGACGTGCGATACCTCGACGGTCTGGCCACTCCGGTGCCTGCCGGCGAGACGGTCAGCATCATCCCGGCGGTCGCCGGAGGCTGACGACCTTCGCCCGATACGCGACACGGGTCGCTGCATCGGGCACACTGTGTGCAGATGGACGACACCTCGCACCCCGACATCGAAGCCGTGCGCGCGCACATTCGTACGGCACTGCGCGACGTCAACGACCTCGTCAGCACGATCGAGCGTGACGGGCTGCCCGAAGGCACCCACGCGTTGGCCAGCGCGTTGCGGTCGCGTCTCGACGATCTGTGCGGTGCCATCGACGGTGTGCTGAATCCCGGCGCGGTCCTCGGTCGCTCGGTGCACGCGCCCGTGGCAGTCTCGTCGGCACCGGTCGACGACGCAGCGCTCGCCGGTCTGGTGAACGATCTCGGCGATGCGAGCCGTGTGTCGTACCTCGTGCAGTTGTTCCTCACCGAGTTGCACACCCGCCGCCTCGCGCTCTCCACCGCCGCCGACCAGGGCGACGTGGCGTCGGCGAAGGCGGTGGCGCACACGCTGAAGTCGAGCGCGCTGCTGCTCGGCGCCGGCGCGTTGGGCAACGCCTGCGACCAACTCACCAACAACGACGATCCCGCCGCGCTGCGCGGCCTGGTCGACGAGGTGCTCACCCACGCCACTGCGGCGGCCCGCTGGTTCCAGATCTGGATCAGCAACCAGCCCGTCAACCCCTGACCCTCGCCGCGCGCCGGCGCGAGACATGTCACCCGTTCGCGGGTTCGGTGGCGTCTGATGGGTGATGATGACCGCCGTGGACGACGACGTGGCGCTGTACCGCCGGCATGCTGCCGAGTTGACGCGCTATGCCACCGCGCTGGTGGGACCGACCGATGCGCCCGACGTGGTGACCGACGGCGTGCTGGCCGCGTTCCGTTCGCCCGCGTGGCCCACCGTCAGCAACCCGCGCGCCTACCTGTACCGGGCGGTGTTCACCGCGGCGATGTCGGCCAAGCGCAGTGACGTGCGCCGGCTGCGGCGCGAGGCGGCGGTGGCCACGGGTGACGTGGTGGCCGCGCACGAGTCGTCGGCCGACGCGCAGCGAGCGCTGCAACAGCTGAGCCCGCAGCAGCGCGCCGTGGTGTACCTGACGTACTGGGACGACCTCACGCCGGCCCAGATCGCCGAGCTGCTCGACGTGGGCGAGGGCACGGTGCGCAAGCAACTGGCACGGGCGCGCGAACAGCTGAGGAGGATCCTCGATGGACACTGACGATCTCGACACCCGCATCCGCGGGCTGGTGGCCGACGCCGTTGCCGGCACGCCCGCCGCGCCCGATCTGCCCACCTCGATGCCCGCAGCGGCCCCCTCGCCGCGGCGTGGCTGGGTGTGGGCGGGCATCGGCATCGCCGCGGCCGCCGCGCTGGTGGGTGCACTGGTGTGGACCGGGAAGGACGCGCCCGACGGCATCGTGCCCGCCACCTCCGACAGCGGGTCCACCACCGCGGAGCCGGTGATCGCGTGGCCCGAGGGCGTGTCGGTGCTGGTGGCCAGTGAGCGCGGCATCGAACAGGTGAGCAGCGAAGATGGCTCGGCCGTGGTGACCCGTCTGTTCGATGACACGCCGGTGTCGCGGGCGATCATGCTCGAGGATGGCTCCATCGTGTACCAGCGCACCGGCGGTGACATCGAGGTGCTCACCCCGGCGCTGCAGCCGGCCGGCGAGCCACTGGTCACCGACGACGGCTCGGGCACCACCACCCTCGAGGACGCCGATGCGCCGAACGGCTCGCTGCGGCTCGTGTACCGCACGCCCAGCACCGACCCCGCCTCGTCGTTCCAACTCGGCGCCTGGTTCCAGCCGAACGAGCCGCTGTACACCTCGCCGCCCGGCTCGTGGGCGGTGGGCTACCGCCGGTTCTCCATCGTCGACCAGACCTCCGTCATCGCCGCCACCATCGACGACACGGGCCAGCGCAGCACGTTCGGCTTCGGCTTCGGCGACGGCGAGCAGACCGCCCCTGGCTTCGAGGCGCCGTACCTCGTGGTGGGCAACGGCGCCGGCAGCTACGCGGTGCTGCGCGCCGATGGCAAGGTGGAGATGACCGGCGTCATCAGCGGGGTGGTCGCCGACCTCGGCGATCCGACGCTGGTGGCCGACATCGACGTGCGCGGCGAGTGGTTGGTGGCGCAGTTCACCGACGGCTCGGCCACCCTGGTGCACACCGCCGACGGCACCGAGTACGACATGCCGGTGGCGAACGGCGTGGTGATGCTGTCGCGGTACGCGCTGCCCACCACGTTGCCCACGCCCACCACCGTGCCCACCACGGCACCGCCGACCACGACGTTGCCGGTGGCGGGGGAGCCGGCGATGGTGACCACCGGGTTGAACGGCGTGTGGGAACTCGGTCCCGATGGCCCGGTGCAGTGGAGCACCGAGCCGATGGCGGTTGCCGTGAAGGCACCCGACGGTTCGATGATCGTGCAGCGCAAGGCGGGCAACGGCGAGGGTGACAACTGGACCATCGCCGACACGCTGCCGCTGCGCATCGCGTCGCCCGGCGCCGAGCCGGAGGACCTGTTCGAACAGTTGATGCCCGCCGCCGACGTGGTGCCCGGGTGGTACACGGTGCACGACTCGGCCACGGTGTTCGGCCGGTCGCTGCTGCTGCTCGATCGGCAGGCCGCGCAGAGCCAGGGCATCGAGACGCCGAACGGCGCGCTGTTGGTGCTCGACCTCGAGGCCGGCTCGTTGGAGCAGATCGGCAGCGTGGGCGGCTGGGAGGAAGGCATCAGCCGTCTGCACCTCGCCGAGAACGGCTTGATCGTGGGCGAGTGGTACAGCGGGGTGTCGCGCGGCCTGTTCCTCATCACGGTCGGCGGCGACGTGCCGCTCGACCACACCGATCTCGGGCTCGAGTCGCAGTACGACGACTGCGGTGACTGCCCGCGGCTCTACGCCGTCAGCCGCGACGGCAGCACCATTGCCTGGCTCGACGGCACCACGCTCGTCCGGTTCTCACTCGTCGACAGCACCGCGTTGCCGGTGGTCGACCTCGGCGGGTTCGCGCTCGACGCCACCGATCTGTCGGTGGCCGGCAATGTGGCGGTCTTCGATCGGCGCTACCGGGACCTGACCCCACCCGTGCTGGTCACCATCGACCCGAACGCGGCCACGTCCGCCGAGCAGGTCACCTCCGAGGAACTCGGCGCCGCCACCCGCGCTGTCCTCATCTGACACGTCCCGCGCCCGTGGGCGGGCGATGACCCAGATGTGGGAGGAACCGCGCCCATGGGCGGGGAGTGACCCGAAGATGGGACGTTGCGCGCCCAAGGGGAAAACGCGGAGGAGGCCCGGGCGGGTGCCCGGGCCTCCTCGTCGAGTGTGGGGGGTCAACCGACCGGAACGGTCAGAAGTCCTCCATGCCGCCGCCCATGGGGGCGCCGCCCGACTGCTCGGGCTTGTCGGCCACGACGGCCTCGGTGGAGAGGAACAGGGCCGCGCTCGAGGCCGCGTTCTGCAGTGCCGAGCGGGTGACCTTCGCAGCGTCGATGACGCCGAGCTTCACCAGGTCGGTGTACTCGCCGGTGGCGGCGTTGAGGCCCTCGGTGCCGGTGAGGCCCTTGACGGTGCTCACGACGACGCCACCCTCCATGCCGGCGTTCTCGGCGATCTGCTTCAGCGGGGCCTCGAGGCTCTTGGCGACCATCTTCGCACCGGTGGCCTCGTCTCCCGTGAGCGTCTCGGCAACGGCGAGCACGGCGGCCTGCGCACGCAGCAGGGCCACGCCACCGCCGGGCACGACGCCCTCTTCGATGGCGGCCTTGGTGGTGGAGACAGCGTCCTCGATGC
>SXKB01000011.1 GCA_005778215.1 Actinomycetota bacterium
GAGTCGAAGATCACCTCGCCGTCCGCCAACGGGTAGGCGATGCCGGTGCTCTTGTTGCACGGCGCCTTGCAGCTGGTGATGGTGTGCCACTGGCCCTTGCCGATCGGCGCGTCGAGGTTGTCGAACGTGAACGTCTCGCCGGGTTTCACCGTGGGCACCGCGGTGGCGAAGTTCATGTCGCCCTGGCCGTACACCCAGTCGGCGATCGGCACCACGTCCTGGGCCGGCTCCGAGGGGAGCACCGTGAGATCGAGGTAGTTGGGGTCGGGCTCGCCGCCGTGGTTGTCGTTCTCGGGCAGGTGCCCGTGGGTGAGCATGCCGGGAGTGTCGACGGCCACGGCGTACGGATCGTCGGCGGGGCCGCCGGGTTCGCCCACCCAGAGCACCATGATGCCCATCGACTCGTACCACGAGGCCAGGCCGGTGTCGTAGGTGGCGGTGGTGGAGAGCACGTCGCCCTTCTTGAGTTGCACGTTCCAGTCGGGCGTGGTGGCGGTCATCGCCACGTCCCACGACACGGCACCCGCTGGCTCGTAGTACTTCGCCTCCGAACGGAACAGGCGGACGCGGTCACCGGCGCGATCCATCCAGAGATCGGTGTGGAGTCCGCCCGGGTGCAGGTGGCCGGCCGTGGCGACGAGCACGCCGTCGCGGTCGGACACCCATTGGTTCTTCGCCGGGCCGCCCGCGTACGGGTCGGTGGCATCGTCGGGGTACGTGTACGTGACGCCGTCACCGTCGCCGCGGAGCACGTCGAACACCGGGTAGATGCTGCCGTTCTGCACGTCCATCCACACCGGATGCGCGGGCACCAAGCCCGCTGCTTGGGGCGCGGTGTCGGGGATGATGTCGATGTCGTACGTCACCCAGACCTGCTTCCGGTCGGGGGTGAGGTTGTGGAGCATGTAGTTCAGGATCCACCGGTCGCTGGTGCGATACCGGTAGCCGTACGGCTCGGGCAGGAACATCGCCGTCTTCTCCTCGCCGGCAGCGAAGAAGCGCTCGGGCAGCGGGGCCGAGGCATCGCGGGCCGCGGCGTTCAGCCAGACGCCGTGGTGCAGGTGCACGACGTCCACGCCCGGCACGGTGCCGTCCTCGAACTTCAGATCGGGGCGGATGCCCACGATCCATCCGTCGACCTCGGGCTGCGGGATGCCACCCACCGTGTCGATGTTGTTCTGGCCCGGCTGGATGTCGAACGGGCCGTACTGCAGGCGCAACGTGGTGACGCCGGCGCGCATCGGCAGCTCTTCGATCGTGGTGGTGGTCGACACCGCCACGGTGCTCTGTGGGATCAACGTGGTGGATGCCGCCGTGGAGTCGGCGGCCGCGGTGCTGTCGACCGACTCGGCCGGGGCGGCGGTGTCGTCGCTGCTGCACGCAGCCGCGACGACGGCGAGCGCGAGGACGATGGCAATGGGGAACGGACGACGCATGGACGACGCTTTCAGGAAGTGGGCGCGTAGCCGTCGAGGATGCCGACGAGTCCGCTCGGGTGCGGGCCGATGGCGAGCTGTTCGAGGATGCCCATTCCTTCCTCCGTGCGGCCGTCGGGGAGGATCAGCGTGGCATCGCAGAGGGCCTGCACGTGCACGTGCTCGCGGGCGAGTGGGGTGTCGACCGGCAGCGCGAGGCGTTCGCCGCCGGTGACGGACTCGCCCTTCCAGTAGCCGTGTCCGAACTCGGGGTTGCCGTACCCGATGCCGCGCATCTGGAACTCGTACCGCGGGCGCATCTGCACGGTGGTGACCGTGCCGTCCCAGTCGACCAGGTCGTACTCGAACGAGTCGGCCCACCGGGTGCCTGGGCGCCACTGCACGCGCCACTCGACGGTGCGCATCATGTGTGGCTCCTGGCCGGGGCGGGCAATGGTGCCGGTCTCGTGCCAGCGCCGGCCGTCGCCGTACTCGTTCACGTCGAAGTGCGTGGAGAGCGACGGGAAGTTGGTGGGCGCCCACAACCAGAAGAACTGGGCGAACGGAATGGGTGCACCGGTGGGGGACGGCTCGCCGATCGGGCGAACACCCCACGACCGGTCGCGCGAGCCCCACACGTCGTCGGGGTGCACGTCGATGCGCTCACCGTCGAGCTCGATCCACCCGCTCCACGTACCGAACTGCGTGAGCCGGGTGTAGTCGAACAGCACGCGCACGCCGGCGCGTTGGAAGAAGTGCGCCTCCTCGATGGCGGGGGAGCGGTGCTCGAACGTGAGGTCGGCGCGCACGCCCTGATCCGGTGCCTCCACCACGACGCGCAACACCTTCAGCGGTTCGACGACGTGCACCTCGATCGCCTCGAGGCGGGTGGCGTGCATCCGGTCGAGCGGTGCGCGCTGTGACCGGAACACGCTGGTCTGTCGACCTCCCCGCACCACGCAGAACGCGGCATCGGCGACGTGGCGGTTCGGGTACAGCCCCATCGCTGCGCCGAAGTACAGGTCGTCGGTGCGCGAGTAACCGTTGAAGAAGTAGCGGTCGTAGTGGTTCAGGTCGGCCGACGCCGAGTGGGCGATGGGCATCGAGCACTGGTGGAGCGGAAAGTCGTCGTAGCTGGTGAGCACGAGGCGCACCGTAGTGAGGCGGGCGGCTGGCTCCGTCACCCGACGGTCCCGTAGCCTGCTGTTCATGCGCCGAGTGATTCGCCGGGTCCGTACGGAGGGGTTCACTCCGAAGGAGTTCAAGAGCATCTGCTGGGCGGCCCTCGTCCTGCTGTGCATCATCTGCGTCAGCGGTGCGGCGGTGCGACTCACGGGTTCGGGCCTCGGGTGCGACGACTGGCCGAACTGCAACGACGCCAAGCTCGTCGACTTCTCGTCGGGTCACGCCACCATCGAGCAGGTCAACCGGCTGTTCACCTTCCTCGTGTGCATCGGTGTGGCTCTCGCCGCGGCTGCCGGGTGGTACCGCCGCCCGCGGCGCAAGGACCTCCTGGTGCTCGGCTTCGTGCTGCTGGCCGGCGTGCCGATGCAGGGCGTGGTCGGCGCCATCGTGGTGTGGGCCGACCTGCATCCGGCCACGGTGCTGCTGCACTTCGTGCTGTCGATGATCCTGGTGTGGGCTGCGGTGATGATGCTGGTCCGCTCGGGTGAACCCGACGGTGGCGACCGGGTGCCTGCCGTGGTGCCGCGCATCCGCCGACGGGTGCAGTTGCTCAGCGTCTTCACCTGGATCACGGTGTTCGCCGGGACCATCGTCACCGGCACGGGCCCGCACGCGGGCGACGAGGCGGCTCGACGCTTCTTCGGCACCACCACGGTGGTCGACGGCGTGGAGGTCGAGGCCGTCAACGGCGACGCGCTCAGCTGGGTGTCACGCATCCACGGCCTGATCGTCTGGGTCACCGTGCTCATCGCACTGTCGTTGCTGTGGTCGCTGCGCCGGTTGCGTCACGACCGCAAGGTGCTCGACGGTCCGCTCACGGCCTGGATTCTCGTGGCGGCGGTGCAGGGCACCATCGGCTACGTGCAGTACGCAGCGGGCCTCCCCGCGGGCATGGTGCTCGTGCACGTCGCCGGCGCGACCACGCTGATGGCCGTCACGGCCTGGCTGTGGTGCAGCACGTCACGCGTGAACGTCACCGCCGACGAACTGGTCGCCCACGCCGAACGCGCCTGACCTCGAGCTACGGCGTCGAGGTGGGGGTGGGGGTGTCGGGGCCACCCAGGCCGCCGACGAACTCACCGATCTTGTCGAACAGCGACGCGAAGAAGCTGCCGATGCCGCCGATGAAGTCCATCGTGGCCTGGGCCGAGCCGCTGGGGTCCTGCCACAGCTGGATGACGAGGAACGCGAGCATCAGATAGAGCAGGATGCGAGCGACGGCTTTGAATTGTTCGAGCAGAGCGGTCATGGCGGGGGACCTCCGGGGTATGCGAACGCCCCACGGTCTCCACCCGTTGGATCACACTGTAGTGGTTCGCCTCGCACGATGCGTGGCAATCCGGTGTCGGTCAGGTGAACTTCTGCAACCGGGCCACGGTGTCGCGGAACTCGCGCACCGTGCGATGGATGATGGTCGCGACCGGCTCCACCGACTCGATGCGGCCGGCCACCTGTCCGGTGAGGGCGATGGCGGCTTCCATGTCGCCGCCGAAGTACAGCTCCTGGGTGCGGCCGAACACCGACAGGTCGACGTGGTCCTCGTGCTCGAGCTGGGTGGTGCGTTCGGTGCGCAGTGCCCGGAGCGCCGGACGGCTGAAGCGATTGAGGAACACGGTGTCGGTTTCGGCCGCGTCGACGATGGCCTGCTTCCAGTTGTCGTGCACGGGCGACTCGGCGGCGCTGACCATGCGGGTGCCCATCTGCACCCCGTCCGCACCGAGCGCGAAGGCGGCTGCCATGCCCCACCCGTCGGTGATACCACCGGCTGCGATGATCGGCACGTCGACCTTGCTGGCCACCAGTGGCAGCAGCACCATCGAGGCCACGTCGCGAGGATTCTTGAAGCCGCCACCCTCGCCGCCCTCGACCACCAGACCGTCGACGCCGGCGTCGACCGCCTTGAGCGCCGCGGCCAGTGTGGGCACCACGTGGAACACGATGAGACCCGCTGCCTTCAGCTGGGCCGTGTACTTCGTGGGATCACCCGCCGACGTGGTGACGAAGCGGACGTTCTGATCCACCACGAAGTCGACGATCTTCGGGTCGCGCACGAATGCCTGCGCAATGTTCACGCCGAACGGCTTGTCGGTGAGATCGCGCATCTTCAGGATCTCGTCGCGCACGTTGTCGAGCTCGCCGCTGGAGGTCTCGATGATGCCCATGCCGCCCGCGTTGCTGACGGCCGACGCCAGCTGGCTGCGTGCGATCCAGCCCATCGGCGCCTGGACGATGGGGTAGTCGACCCCCAACAGTTCGGTGACGCGGGAGGTGACGGGTGCGGGGCGTTCGCTCATGCGGCGAACGTACCCGTTGCTCAGCTCGGGCCCAGTACCGGGTCGTACAGGTGGTGGCAGTCGTTGACGGTGACGATGGTGGGGCCGTCGCTGCTGACCCGCACGGCGGTGATGCTGGTGTTCTCGATGGTGAACAGCAACGAACGGTGCGTGCCCAACAGGTGGGCCACGTAGGCGTTGATGGAACCGCCGTGGGCCACCACGGCGATGGTCTGCCCCTGGTGCTCGGCGGCCAAGCGGTCGACCACGCCCGCGACGCGAGCCCGGAAGACGTCGTCGCCCTCACCGCCGGGGATGCCGTCCCACCGACCGGTACGGCTCCAGGCCACCCACTCGGGATCGCGCACGAACGCCCGCCGGCGGAACTCGCCATTGGCCCAGTCGCCCAGACGCACCTCCTCGATCTCGGTGTGCACCTCCACCTGCAGCCCGCGGGCGGCAGCCAGCGGCGCCGCCGTCTGCCGCGCCCGAGCGAGGTGCGACGAGTACACCGCATGGATGGTCTTCCCGCCGAGGCGATGCGCCAGTCGCTCGGCCTGCAGGACCCCCTCGTCGTGCAACGGCGGATCGGCCGACTCGTCGGAACCCGGCACCACGTCGGCCGATCGACCGTGGCGGATGAGGAGCACCTCGCACTCGTGTGGCTCCGGGGCGCGCAGCGTGGGCTGGGGCACCGCCTGGGTGCTGTCGGTGATGGCCGGTCGTTGCTGGGTCACACTTCAACCGTACCGAGTGGCCGATGTGCAATAGTTCCGCCGGGGAATTGTGAACATCGTGCACGAATGTTGACGCACGGGGTTCCGAAGCGATCAAATACGCCGCCACATCCGTTCTTCTGGGGGATCTGCACCTGTGACCTTTCGTATCCGACATCTCGCGGCCCTGGCGCTTGCGACGATCGCCGCCTTCGGGATGCTGCTCGCATCCCCGGCGTCGGCCGACTCGCCAGCCGGCCGGGCGCCGCGAGCAGCAACCTGCGAGGGCCCGGGCATTCGTGCCCAGGTGAACGACCAGTCGAACGGTGAGAAGAAGCCCATCGAGGGCGTGAAGATCACCGTCAACGACGAGGGCGGCGCCGAAGTGGTCACCGGCAACACCGATGCCACCGGCCGGGTGCTGCTCTGTGTGCCCGAGAAGGCCACGTACACCGTCACGCTCGACGAGAGCACCCTGAAGGAGGGCCAGGCCCTCGACGGCGAGGCCACGGTCACCATCGACGGTGCGAAGTTCACCACGAACACCCGCACCATCAACTTCTTCACCGGTGCAGCCGTGCGTGAGACCGACGGCTACTGGACCCTGCTGGTGAAGGCCATCGTCAACGGCTTCCGTCTCGGCATCGTGATCGCCATCTGCTCGGTGGGCCTCTCGCTCATCTTCGGCACCACAGGACTCACCAACTTCGCCCACGGCGAACTGGTCACGTTCGGCGGCATCGTGGCTAACCTGCTGTCGGTCACCTTGGGCATCAACTTCCTCCTCTCGGCGGTCATCGCGGTGTTCCTCGGCGGCCTGCTGGGTGTGGGTCTCGACGCCGGCCTGTGGGCCCCGCTGCGCAAACGAGGCGTCGGCCTGGTGTCGCAGATGGTGGTGTCGGTCGGCCTCGGCATCTTCCTCATCAACCTGTACTTGATGCGCTTCGGTGGCTCCACCAAGCGCTTCACCGCCTACAACCAGCAGACGGCGATGAAGTGGGGTCCCATCGAGATCACCGCTCGCGACCTCACCACCACGATCATCTCGCTGGTGGTGCTCATCGGTGTGGCGTTGTTGCTGCAGAAGTCGCGGCTCGGCAAGGCCACCCGTGCGGTCAGCGACAACGTCGACCTCGCCTCGTCGACGGGTATCGACAGCGCCAAGATCATCCGCATCGTGTGGTTCCTCGGCGCGGCGCTGGCTGCCCTCGGCGGCATCGTGCGTGGCCTCGACGAGGGTGTCCGCGCCGACATGGGTGGCAGCCTGCTGTTCCTCATGTTCGCCGGCATCACGCTCGGCGGGCTCGGGTCGGCCTACGGCGCACTGGTCGGTGGCTTCGTCATCGGCATGTTCGTCGAGGTCTCCACCATCGGCATCCCGATCTTCCCCGATCTGCCGTTCCTCGGCTGGATCAAGAACGGTGTGCCCACTGAACTGAAGAACGTGCCGGCACTCGCCGCACTGATCCTCATCCTGATGATCCGACCGCAGGGCATCCTCGGTCGCAAAGAGCGCGTGGGCTGAGGGAGGACGCAATGGACTGGGGACTCATCGTCGATCTCACGCTCAAGGCCTTCCTGGGCCTCGATGCCGTGTACTACATCGTCGCCGCGCTGGGCATGAACGTGCAGTTCGGATACGCCGGCCTGCTCAACTTCGGGCAGGCGGCCTTCATGGCGGCCGGTGCCTACGGCCTCGGCATGTCGGTCAGCTACTTCGGGTACAGCTGGTGGCTGGGCCTGCTCATCGGCGGCATCTACGCCGCCGTGCTCGCCCTCATCGTGGGTGTGCCCACGCTGCGGCTGCGCGCCGACTATCTGGCCATTGTCACCATCGCGATGGCCGAGATGATCCGGCTCATCGTGCGGTCGGTGACGCACAAGGACAAGTTCGGTGGCACCGACGGCCTGAAGGGCTTCGCCAAGGGCTTCCAGGACCTGAACCCGTTCGAGCAGGGCACCGTCTACGGCATCGGCCCGTTCCAGGCGTCGAGCACCGTGGTCACCGTGCTGTTGCTGCTGTTCTACGGCGCGCTCTCGTTCGGCATCGGCTATGCCGTGGCCCGCAAGCGCAAGGCCGCCAACCGCACGCAGGTCACCCTCGTGGCGGGTGTCGTGATGCTCGGCATCACGCTGCTCATCACCAGCCGCGTGAACTACCTGGGTGCCGAGCTGTGGGTGCTGCTCGTCGGCTGGGTGCTCGTGGCCATCTTCTCGTTGTTCGTCTACATGCTGATGCGCAGCCCGTGGGGCCGTGTCATCAAGGGCATCCGCGAGGACGAGGAGGCCGTGCGCAGCCTCGGCAAGAACGTGTTCGGCTACAAGATGAGCGCGCTCATCATCGGCGCCGTGCTCGGCATGTTCTCGGGTGTGCTCTTCGCCCTGAAGAACAGCAACGTGCAGCCCGACAACTACAGCCGTGCGGTCACCTTCTACATCATGACGGCGCTCGTGCTCGGTGGTCTCGCCACCGTCACCGGCAGCATCGTCGGCCCGATGTTGTTCTGGGCGCTGCTGGCCTTCACCGACGTGTTCCTCAGCGAGGTGTCCGACGCGCAGGGGCGAGTGGAGATCTTCGGCATCGAGCTCCTCAAGGACTCCAGCGCTCGTGGCCAGTTCCGATTGGGCATGGTCGGCCTCGGCTTGATACTCCTCATGGTCTTCCGACCGCAGGGCATCTTCGGCAACCGGAAGGAGATGGCGCTCGATGGACGCTGAGCTCAGCCAGTACGCACGGGAGGCCAAGGCGGCGCTCAGCGCCGTGGCACCCGAACCCGGCGTCGCCAAGCCCGATCCCATTCTCCAGGCCGACAGCGTGCGTCGGCGCTTCGGCGGCCTCGTGGCCGTCGACGTCGAGCACGTCGAGGTGCAGCGCGGGTCCATCACGGCGCTCATCGGCCCCA
>SXKB01000077.1 GCA_005778215.1 Actinomycetota bacterium
GCGTGGCGAGGTCGGCCTTGTGCAGTCGCAGCTGCTCGCCCAGTCGACGGATCAGTTCGCCGCGCACGGGCGCCGGCACGGTGCGCCAGGTGCGGAACGCTGCAGTGGCGCGATCGACCGCGGCGGCCGCATCGACACTGGCGTCGATCCCTCCGATCACGTGCCCCGTGATGGGCGAGCGGGCAGGGAGCGGGCCGGCGCCCAGCGGAGCCGCACCACAGGCGGCGAGGGCGTCGTTGGCGAGGGCGGCGAGGGCCTCTGCGTTGGGAAAGCTCACCCTGCCATGCTGCCACGCCGGAGCCCGTCGCCCCACAAGGCCGCCGGGTAACGTCGGGCACGGTGTCAGTCGCGGGTGCGGTCACGAACACGAGGAGCCGATCGCTCGGTGCCGACTTCCGCGCGGTGTGGGCATCGGTCATCGTGTCGAGCACCGGCGACGGCATGTTCATCACGGCGCTGCCGCTGTTGGCAGCGATGCTGACCCGCGACCCGGTGCTCATCGCCGGCATCACCGTGGCGCAACGTCTGCCGTGGTTGGTGCTGTCGATGTTGACCGGCGCGGTGGCCGATCGCATGGACCGACGGCGGCTGATGATCGGCGCCGACCTCGCCCGGTTCGTGGTGGTGGGGCTGCTCGGCGCCGCCATCGTGGCCGACGTGGTGAACATCTGGATGCTCTACGCGTGCGCCTTCCTGCTGGGCGTCGGGGAGACGCTGCACGTGAACGCTGCGCAGGCGTTGGTGCCGCTGATCGTGGCCGACGACGACCTGTTGCAGGCCAACGCACGGTTCGGCAGCGGTCAGATCGCTGCCGCGCAGTTCGTCGGCCCGCCCCTGGGTGTCGTGGCAGTCAACGCCGCGACCTCGCTGCCGTTCCTGGCCGATGCGGTGTCGTTCGCCGGGTCGGCGGCGCTGGTGAGCGGTCTGCGCGACGTGCACCAGGTGGAGCCACCCACGACGCGTATCCGTGACGACGTGAAGGAAGGCCTGCGGTTCATGTGGCAGCACCTCGCCCTACGCCGCATCACGGTCATCCTCGCCGCCATCAACTTCTTCTACTTCGCTGCCATCTCGCTGCTGGTGCTCTACAACGAGCAGCAGCTGCGCGGCGGCGACGCCACCTACACCGCGTTGTTCGTCGCCGCGGCCACCGGCACCGTGGCGAGCCGGTACTTCGTGTCGGCCCTGGCCCGCCGGTTCGGCGACCTGCGCACGATGTGCATTGCCATCTGGTGCTGGGCCGTCTCGATCGGCGGGCTGGCGCTCACGGGCATGCCGGCGGTGGCCGTCGCCATGTACGGCGCGCTGGGCGTGGGCACCGGCCTGTGGTGGGCGGTGAACACCACCGTGCGCCAGCAGATCACCCCGCCCCGCCTGCGCGGCCGCATGAACGCCGCCTATCGCACGGTGAGCTGGGGCGTGGTGCCCATCGGTGCCGCGTTCGGTGGGCTGACCGCGAAGTGGTGGGGCCTGCGAGCGCCGTTCGTGATCGGCGCCGTCGCCATGGTGTGCATCGCACTCGCCGCACCGCGGTACCTGCGGCCGGTGCGTGACGCGTTGGCGTGAGCCGGCTCAGTCGGTGGCGCGGGGCACGAACACGTTGCTCGCGGCGCTGGCACCGGTGATGGCATCGGCCGCGAGGATGACCGCGGCGCCGGTGTAGGCGCTGGTCTCGTTCGGCGGGAAGCTCTCGAGCGTCGGGTACACGATGCCCGTGGTGTACGCGCCGTCGTCGCGGCGGTGCGGCCGGGTCCAGGCGAGCAGATCGGTGGCGGTGGCCAGGTCGCCGATGACGGCGTGGGCGATGCTCGCCTCGGCGGTCTCGCTGGCGGTGATCCACGGCTCGTCGCTGACGCAGCGGATGCCCTTGCCCTCCATCGCGAACGTCGGCCAACCCTCCACCAGGCGGGCCTTCGCCGCCTCGCCGGTGAGGCACGACGTGAGCACCGGGTAGTACCAGTCCATCGCCCAGCGTTCCTTCGGCTCGAACGCGTCGGGCTGCGTGGCCACCACGTGGGCCAGCACGTCGCCGGCCTCCACCCAGTCGGGCCGCGGCTCGTTGATGAGCTCGGCCAGACGCGCACCGCAGTGCAGCGCATGGGCGATGCTCGACGAGCCGGTGAGCAGTGCGTAGTCCCACGGGGCGTCGTCGGCGTTGCGCGCCCACAGCGGTGTGCCGTTGGGCTTGCGCATGCTGAGCACCCAGTCGAGTGAGCGCTGCACCGTGGGCCACAGGTGGTCGACGAAACCGCGATCCCAGGTGCACAGCCAGTGGTGCCACACGCCGGTGGCGATGTACGCGCACACGTTGGTGTCGAGCTTGGCTTCCTCCACCGAACCGTCGGGCAGGTAGTAGTTCCACCAGCTGCCGTTCTCGAGCTGGATGTCGACCAACCACTCGTAGGCCCGCTCGGCCGGCTCGTGCAGGCCCGCCACGTCGAGCGCCATCGCGGTCTCGACGTGGTTCCACGGGTCGCAGTGGCCGCCGGGGAACCACGGGATCATGCCCGTCTCGAGTTGCAACGCGGCGATGGACTCGGCGGTCTGCACCACTTCGTCCGCGCTGAGCACGCCCTCGATGTCGGGGACGCGGCTCATCGCTTCAC
>SXKB01000078.1 GCA_005778215.1 Actinomycetota bacterium
CTGCTCAAGGACGAGTACTGGGCCAACGCCGGTCGCACGATCTGACAGGACCTTCAGGGACTTTGGTCCCTGGTTCCTGTTCCCCACAACGGTTCACGCTGTGTGGTGAGGGACGGGAGACCCCTCCCGCCGTGTGGCGGCGGATCCATGGAGTCGGCCGGGTGACATCGAGCACCCGGCCACTTCCATTTTCCGCCGTCACGGGACGGCGTCACGACGGGTCGAACCACCCCTCGAACGCTCCCGACGCAACCAACAGTGCCCACCACTCGTCGGCGTGGTCGAGCATCCATTGGTTGCTGAGATGGAACTGGTTCTGGAACACGAGGGCGCCGTCGACCAAGGGGAGACACACCGGGAGGTACGGGCACGCCATGCGGTCGGCATCCACCACCCACACGTCGTCGCGGGCGTCCGCTGCATCGCGGTACGTCCGCTCGGTCGGGAACGGCTCGGCGTTGGCCTCGTAGGCACAGTCACCCACGGTGGAGGCGCCCGACACGCAGATGGTGGGATCCTTCGGCCCGAACGACAACGGTTCCATCAGCACCGTGCGCACCCCGAGGTCGCGCAGCCGGTCGAGCGTGGTGGCGGTGGTGCGCGCGACCACGTCGTCGATCTCGCCCTCCTGACCCGGCCCCGGTCGGAAGAACGAGTCGGGTCGCGACCCGCGGTCGCGGGGCACGTGCACGGCGAGCACGACGTCGGGTTGCAGCAATGGCAGCACGTCGCCGTACCACTCCTCCCGAGCGGTGTTGCAGTTGCGCACGAGCACCTCGTCCTGCGGGTCCCACTCGAGACCGAGCTGCCACGGACATCCGAGGCGTGCCGTCACCGAGAGCGTGAAGTCGTAGCGCTCGGCCAACGCCTGCAGCACGGGCACCAGCATCATCGCATTGCTGTCGCCGAGGAGATGGAGGTGCATCCCCGACCCGCGGTGCAGGAAGCACCCGTCGATGTGGTCGAACGTGCAGGCCGCTTGGTCGAACTTCCGTGGATCGGTGGCGTCGATGTCGAGGTCGGTCGGCGGCTCGACCGCCATGGCTGCCGCGAGGCTCTCCATGTCGATGCCGGGAATGGCGGTGTCGATCACCACGGCCGGGCCACGCGCGGCGAACGCCGGTCGCCGATCGTTCTCCATCACGACCGGGACGACGACGACCGCCACCGCCACACTCGAGGCCAGACCCACGGCGACGACACCTCGCGGCCAGCCGTCGAGTCGCGGTGCGCGGCGGATGGGGGTCTCGAGCAGGTGGAAGCTGAGGGCCGACACGCCGGTGGCGACCACGGCTGCCAGGGCCGCCATCTCGAGGGGCTGCAACGACCACCCGGCACCCACGAGCACGATGACGGGCCAGTGCCACAAGTAGGTGCCATAGGAGATGCGACCCAGGTACGTCATCGGCGCCGCCGACAGCACCTGGGCAGGCATCGATCGGGGCGCGATCTCCAGGCAGGCGACGGCCAACGTGGTGACCGCTGCGGCCAGCACCCCGCGGGTGGCCACCGACATGCCCACGGCATCGGTGGCCAGCACGACCAGCGTCACCGTGGCGAGCGCGGCGCTGCCACCGGCGGCCCTTGCCCACCGTGGTCCTCGCGGCAGATGGTGTCGCAACGCGGCCAGCAGCGCGCCGGCGAGCAGTTGGTACAGCCGCGTGTCGGTGCCGTAGTAGGCGCGCAGCGGGTTGCTGTCGGCCACCCACCACTGCCCCACCAGCGAGGCCGCCAGTAGCGCGCCGAGCCCGGCCGGCACCACCCACGCGGCCGAACGCCGACGTGCCAGCACCAGGAGGCCGAGGAGCAGCAACGGGAACACGAAGTAGAACTGCTCCTCCACCGCGAGCGACCAGAAGTGCAGGAACGGGCTGCGTTCCACATCGTCGGCGAAGTAGTCGGTGGCCGAACCGAGGAAGTGCCAGTTCGCCACGTACAGCAGCGCAGCGCGTGCATCGCCGATGAGCGACACGCGAGTCAGTTTCGGCAGCACGAACGTGGACAGCACGCACGTGACCACCACCAGCACCACCGACGCGGGCAGCAGGCGCCGTACCCGCCGGGCGTAGAAGCGCCGTAGCCGCAGCGTGCCCGAGTCGTGGTGCTCCTTCACGATGATGCTGGTGACGAGGAAGCCCGAGAGCACGAAGAACACGTCGACGCCGATGTAGCCGTTGGCCAGATGAGCGAGGCCGGCGTGGAACAACAGGACGAGATAGATGGCCACCGTGCGCAACCCATCGAGCGCGGGGCGATACGACCAGGCGCCGGTGGTGTGCACGCGGGCCGACCTCAGTGCACGCTGGCGATGTGCAGCTGCTGCAGCACCGAGGCGAGGCGAACGCTCTCGGTGCGTCCGAACACGGGTGCCGCGTCGCCGTGGGCCACGTCGGCGAAGTGCGCCACCAGCCCGGCGTACGCGTTCGCGCCGTCACAGGTGATCGCGTCGACCGTGCCGTCGCGCCGGGTGACCAGGATGTCGCTCGGGTCCGATGCGCCGGGAGCGTGCCAACCGGGCAGCTCGATCTGCGCCTCGCTGGTGGCGAGCGCCATCGAGCGAGCGGACGGTGCATCGAACGACACGTGGAACGACGTACCGAACCCACCACCCCAGTCGACGAACCCCGTCATCGTGAGGTCGACACCGGCCATGTTGCGCACGGCGTTCGCGCTCACCACCGCGGCGTCGCGGCGCGCCATCATCATGAACGGCGCGATGCAGTAGATGCCGACGTCGAACAGTGCACCAGCGCCGCGGTAGTCGAGCCGGTGATCGCCCGACGCCAGATCCATCGGCCAACTGAACTGGGCCCGACCCCACTGCGGGGCGCCGACGGAGCCCGAGCGCACCAACTCGAGCAGGGCACGCGCACGAGGATGGTGCGGCCACATGTACGCCTCCAGCACGGTGCGACCGACCGCCTCGGCGTGTTCGAACACCGACACCGTGTCGTCGACCGACAGCGTGCGCGGCTTCTCGCACAGCACGTGCTTGCCTGCGTCGAGGGCGCGATGGGTCCACTCGGCATGGAGGTGGTTGGGCAGCGGGTTGTACACCGCGTCGATGTCGTCGCGGGTCAGCATCTCCTCGTACGGCTGCAACGAGTCGCCGGCACGCCGCGGTGCGTCGACCACTTCGTGGCCACACGCCTCGAACGCCGGCAGCAAGCTCTTGTTGAAGATGCGGCTGCTGCCGCCGAGCACACCCCAGCGCATCAGCGCATCAACCCATCACGACCATGCGGATCTCGGTCATCTCCTTCACGCTGAAGGCCGGACCCTCACGCGTGTTGCCGCTGTCGCGCAGACCGCCATAGGGCTGCTGGTCGGCACGCCAGGTGGGCACCTCGTTCACCAGCACGCCACCGAAGTCGAGCGTGCGGATGGCCTTCAGCGCCTTGTTGATGTCGATGGTGAAGATCGAGGCCTGCAGGCCGTACTTGCTGTCGTTGGCCTGACGCAGCGCCTCGTCGAGATCGTCGTACGACGCGATGGTGACCACGGGGCCGAACACCTCCTGCGCGCACACCTTCATGTCGTGCCGGGCGTTGGTGATGACGGTGGGACGCAGCACCCCGGCGTCGTCGAGGGAGCCGCCCGTGGCAATGGTGGCACCCTGCGCCTCGGCCTCGGCCACCCAGGCGGCCACGCGATCGCGTTCCCCCTTCGAGATGAGCGCCGACACGTCGGTGGCTTCATCCATCGGGTCGCCGACCACGAGCGTGTTCACGTGCGCGACGAGCGCCTCGGTGAACTGCGCCGCGATCGACGAGTGCACGAACACGCGCTGCGTGCTGATGCAGCTCTGACCGGCGTGACTGAACCCGGCCACCTTGATCTTGGCCGCGGCGGTGGCCCAGTCGCCGTCGGGTTCGATGATGCACGGTGCGTTGTTGCCCAGTTCCAGACCGACACGCTTGCGCGGTGCACGGCTGCGAATGCCCCAGCCCACCTCGGGCGAACCGGTGAACGTGATGAGCGCGATGTCGGGATGATCGACGATGGCGTTGCCCACCGTCCCGCCGCCACCGGTGACCACGTGCAGGTAGTCGGCCGGCAGGCCGCACTCCTCCACCAACATCTTCGCCAGCACGATGCTGCTGAACGGCGTCTGGCTCGCGGGCTTCAGCACCACGGGGCACCCGGCTGCGATGGCAGGGCCGAGCTTGTGGGCGACCAGGTTGAGCGGAAAGTTGAACGGGGCGATCGCGCCGATGACGCCGATGGGCACGCGCAGCGTGAAGCCGAGCTTGCCCTCGCCAGCTGGGATTGCGTCGAGCGGGATCATCTCGCCACCGAGCTTGCGGGCCTCGGCAGCGGCGAACTGGAACGTGCCGACCGCACGCTCGGCCTCCACCCGCGCCGTCTTGATGGGCTTCGCCGCTTCCTTGGCGATGATCTCGGCGAACTCGTCGCGGCGGGCCGCCAGGCGTGCCGCCGCCTTGTCGAGGATGTCGGCGCGCTTCCACAGTGGGAGGGGGTTGTCGTGCAGGGCCTGCTTGGCCTTGGCGACGGCCGCATCGACGTCGGCAGCGGTCATCGCGGGGATCTCGCCGATGACCTGATCGTCGTAGGGCGAACGAACGGTGATGGTCTCACTCATGCTGGGCGACGATACTTGAGCCGATGCAGACCCGTCCCCATCCGTACCTCGACTGGCCGGGGCCGATTCCGTTCGCGCACCGTGGCGGCGCGAGCGACGTGCCCGAGAACACCATGCCCGCCTTCGAGTACGCGGTGGGCCTCGGCTATCGCTACGTGGAGACCGACGTGCAGGTCACCGCCGACGGCGTCCTGGTGGCATTCCACGACAACGACCTGCGCCGCACGTGTGGGCGGCCCGGCCGCATCAGCGACCTGCCGTGGAGCGAGGTGCGCACGGCGATGGTCGACGGACGTGCCCCGATCCCGTTGCTCGACGACCTGCTGGGCGAATGGCCCGAGCTGCGCGTCAACATCGACTGCAAGACCGACAAGGCGGTCGACGCGCTGGTGTCGGCGCTGCGCCGAACGAACTCGCTGCATCGTGTGGCGCTCGGGGCCTTCAGCGATGCCCGTCTGCGCCGTCTGCGCAAGGAGCTCGGTGACGGCGTGTGCACCACACTCGGCCCCGGCGGCGTCGCCGGCCTGAAGTTCGCCACGCTGCGCCACACCGCGGCGATGGCCGCACAGGTGCCGGTGTCACAGGGGCCGCTCACGGTGACCGACGAGAAGTTCGTGCGCCGCGCCCACTCGATGGGCCTGGCCGTGCACGTGTGGACCATCGACGACCCGGCGGAGATGCACCGACTCCTCGACCTCGGTGTCGACGGCATCATGACCGACCGGCCCGAGGTGCTGCGCACCGTGTTCCAGGAGCGTGGCCTGTGGCAGTAGCCGCACCGTTCAACAGCGTGCGAGCACCACACCACATGGTCGCGAGCGCCGATCAGTTGGCCACGCAAGCCGGGCTGGCGATGCTGGCCCTCGGCGGCAACGCGGTCGACGCAGCCATCGCCACCAACGCGGCCATTGCGGTCACCGGCCCGCACCTGTGCGGCATGGGTGGCGACCTGTTCGCCCTCGTCCACCATCGCGGCGAGGTGTTCTGCCTGAACAGCAGCGGTCGCGCCGGCAGCGCCGCCGACGCCGATGCCGTACGCGCCGACGGCCACGTCGTGATGCCGTTCCGACACGACATCCGCACGGTCACCGTGCCCGGCTGTGTCGACGGTTGGGCAGCGCTGCACGAACGGTTCGGCTCGCTCCCGCTCGCCACGTTGCTGGCGCCGGCCATCGCACTCGCCGAAGAAGGCTTCCCTGCCAGTCCACTCCTGGTCGGGTCCATCGCCCGGGTGGATGCAGCGGCCGCAGTGACGTTGAGGGAGTTGCATTCGCAGGCTCGTCGTCCGGGCGAGCGGGTCCGGCGCCCCGGCGTGGCCCGTGCGTTGCGCGCCATCGCAGAGGGTGGACGCTCGGCCTACTACGAGGGCGAGTTCGGCGACGGCCTGCGGGCCCTCGGCCAGGGCTGGTTCACCACCGACGATCTCGCCCGCTCACAGGCCGAGTGGGTCACCCCGCTGCGCGCCACCGCATTCGGCGTCGACCTGTGGACCGTGCCGCCCAACTCGCAGGGCTATCTCACCCTCGCCGGGGCGCAGGTTGCCGAGCAGTTGCCGCTGCCGGGCGACCCCGACCACGAGCACTGGGCGCACCTCCTGGCCGAGGCTGCGAAGGTCGCCGGCTTCGACCGACCCGACGTGCTGCACGAAGCGGCCGACGGCGAGGCCCTGCTGGCGGCAGTCCGCGCTCGCGCCGGCGACGTGTCGCTCGACCGGTGCTCCGACCTCGGTGCCAACCCGACGTCGGGTGACACCACCTATCTGTGCACCACCGACCAGACGGGGATGGGCGTGTCGCTCATCCAGTCGAACGCGTCGGGGTTCGGCTCGTGGCTCGTCGAACCGAACACGCAGATCAACCTGCACAACCGCGGCCTCGGCTTCAACCTCGTGCCTGGGCACGCTGCCGAGCTCCGCGCCGGCGCGCGTCCACCGCACACGCTGTCGCCCGCCCTCGCCACGCGTGGTGCCGATCTGGCTGCCGTGTTCGGCACCATGGGCGGTGACGCTCAGCCGCAGATCCTGCTCCAATTGGCCACGCGCCTCTTCCACCATCGCCAGTCGCCTGCCGCAGCGATTCACGCCGGACGGTGGGCACTCAGTGGCCCCGTCACCGGGTTCGACACCTGGACGTCCACGTCCGGGCCGGTGCTCGAGGTGGAAGGCAACGCCCCGAGCGAGTGGGCTGCGGCGCTCACCGCACGCGGCCATCGCGTCGTGGAGGTACCGCCGTACGACAGCGGCTTCGGTCACGCGCACGCCATCGTGCGCGACGACCACGGCTTCTGGTCGGGCGCGGCCGACCCGCGTGCGAGGGTCGGCTCGGCCGCCGGCGCGTGATCTACCCTCCTTCTCATGGCCCTCTCCATCGTCGACGCGTTGCTTCCCGACGGATCCACCGCGACCGTGCGCGTGGAAGCCGGGCTCGTGCGCGCCGTCGGCGCCGCTGCCGAGCCCGGTGACGACCTGCTCCACGCCGGCGGCCGACTGCTGCTGCCCGCGATGGCCGAGGCGCACGCCCACCTCGACAAGGCGTTCCTGGCCGAGACCGTGCCCAACCCCACCGGCGACCTGTACGGCGCGATCGAGGCGATGGAGACCCATCGCCATCTCATCACCCGCGACGACACCGCAGCCCGGGCCGAGCGCGCCGCCCGACTGATCCTGGCCAACGGCGCCACGGCGATCCGCACCCACGCCGACGTCACCAGCGAGAACGGGTTGATGTCGGTGGCGGCCCTGTTGGAGGTGCGCGAACGGCTGCGTGGACTGGTCGACATCCAGGTGGTGGCGTTGTCGGGTTGGCCGTCCACCAACGACGAACAGCGCGCGCTGGTCCGCGAGGCCATCGCGATGGGCATCGACGGCGTGGGCGGTTGCCCGCACCTCGAGGACGATGCCGAGGCTGCCACCGACCTGTTCCTCGAACTCGCCGGTGAGGCCGGGCTGTTCCTCGACCTGCACACCGACGAGACGCTCGACCCCACCAAGTTCGCGCTGCCGTACCTTGCCCGACGTGTGCTCGACACCGGCTTCGCACACGGTGTGAGCGCCAGTCACTGCGTGAGCCTGGGCATGCAGTCGCCCGAGGTGCAGCGACGCACCGCCGAACTGGTGGCCGCTGCCGGCATCAGCGTGATCGCCCTGCCCAGCAGCAATCTCTACCTGCAGGGTCGAGCCCACCAGGAAGCGATGCCCCGCGGGCTCACGGCGGTTCGTGCCCTGCGCGAGGCCGGCGTGAACGTGGCCGCCGGTGCCGACAACCTGCAGGACCCGTTCAACCTGGTCGGCCGCGGCGACTGCCTGGAGACCGCGGCGTTGATGGTGATGGCCGGTCACCAGTTGCCCGACGACGCCTTCCACTCCGTCAGCGCAGCCGCCCGACGAGCCCTCGGGCTCCAGGCCGCAGGCCTGTCCCCCGGCGACGTGGCCGACCTCGTACTGGTGCCCGCCGCCTCGGTGCGGGAGGCCGTGGCGTTCGGCCCGGAAGGTCGAACCGTGCTGCGCAACGGCGTGATCGTGGCCGGGACGTAGCCGAAACAGACTGTTCACACCCCCGGCGATTTCGTGTCGCGGCGCTGTCGTACGATGGCGACGACATGGTGACCGACCGCACTGCCCCTGCACGAGGTCGCCTCGAAGGCCGACGAGCGCTCGTGACGGGCGCGGCACGTGGCATCGGGGCGGCGATCGCCGAAGCGCTGCACCGTGAGGGCGCGCACCTGGCGCTGCTCGACCGCGAGAACGAACTGTGCCAGCGGCGGGCCGCCGAGTTGGGGGCGCTGCCCTTCGACGTCGACCTGGCCGATCCCGTGGCGACCGCCGAGGTGATGCAGCGCGCCATCGACGCCCTTGGCGGTGTCGACGTGCTGGTGAACAACGCAGGCATCCTGCGCATGGCGCCGCTGCTCGACATCACGGTCGACGACTGGGACGCCACCTTCGACGTGAACGTGCGCGCGATGCTGGTCACCACCCAGGTCGCAGCCCGATCGATGATCGAGCGAGGCCAGGGCGGCTGCATCGTGAACATGGCATCGATGGGCGGCAAGGTCGGGTCACCGAACCAGGCGCACTACGCCGCCTCGAAGGCTGCCGTCATCGGACTCACCCGGGTGACCGCGATGGAACTCGGCCCCCACGGCATCCGTGCGAACTGCATCTGTCCTGGTTACGTCCTCACCGAGATGGGTGCCGACACCCGCACTCCCGAGATGGTGGCCGCCTGGTCGTCGATGTCCCCGCTGGGGCGGTGCGCCACACCGTCGGAGGTGGCCGACATGGCGGTCTTCCTCGTCTCCGACGAGGCCAGGTACTGCACTGGACAGGCCATGAACGTGAGCGGCGGGATGGTGATGCACTGATGGCCGAGCGGACGCAGAACGGGACAGTCGCGCCCACTATGGTGGCGCCGATGAACGACTCGGTGCCCGCCCCTGCACTGAGTTTCAAAGGGGTCTCCATGGTGTACCCCGACGGAACTCATGCCTTGAGTGAAACCTCCTTCGACGTGCGGCCCGGTGAGTTCGTCACCGTGGTGGGTCCTTCCGGGTGTGGCAAGAGCACCCTGTTGAAGATCGCTTCCGGTCTGCACAAGCCCACCACCGGCTCGGTCGACGTCGACCTGTCGAAGGTGGGCTACGTGTTCCAGGACGCGACGTTGCTGCAGTGGCGCACGGTGCAGCGCAACGTGGAGCTGCTCGCCGAGCTCGAGGGCGTGAACAAGGCCGAGCGAGCGAAGCGCGCCGCTGCGGCCATCGAGCTGGTCGGCCTGAAGGGCTTCGAGACGAAGTACCCCAAGCAGCTGTCGGGCGGCATGAAGATGCGTGCGTCGTTGGCCCGCACCCTGGTGCTCGACCCGAGCGTGTTCCTGTTCGACGAACCCTTCGGTGCCGTCGACGAGATCACCCGCGAGCGCCTGAACGACGAGGTCATCAGCCTGTTCGAGCGCCAGCGGTTCGCCGGGCTGTTCATCACGCACTCCATCAGCGAGGCCGTGTTCCTCTCCACCCGCGTGTTGGTGATGAGCGCACGGCCCGGTGCCCTCGTGGCCGACTACGAGATCCCCTTCGAGTATCCGCGCCGACCCGAACTGCGGTTCGAGCCCGAGTTCGCCCGCATCTGCGGCGAGCTGTCGGCATCCCTCCGTGGAGCCCACGCATGAGCCTCACCGAAGACGGCAACGCCCAGATCGCGGCCGATGCCGCCGTGCTGCACGGCGTCACGCCCGCCATCGACGACTCGTTGGTGCCGCCCCAGAAGGAGGGCGTGCGCATCAGCATCAGCACGTACCTCGGCCCGTTCATCGTGTTCCTGCTGTTCATCGGCTTCTGGGAGTACATGCATCGCGACGGCATGCGCCGGTTCCTCGACAAGAACCCGTCACTGCTGCCGTCGCCGGTCACGGTGATCGATCAGGCGTTCCTCGATTCGGTGGTGCGTCAGCAGCTGCTCGAGGGCCTGTGGTGGACCACGTACGCGGCGTTCATCGGCCTGGCGATCTCCATCGCGATCGGCATGCTGCTCGCCGTGTTCATGGCGCAGGCGGTGTGGGCCGAGCGGTCCATCTACCCGTACCTGGTGGCGCTGCAGGCAACGCCCGTGTTGGCCATCGTGCCCATCATCTACTCGGTGTTCGGTGGCGGCATGGCGTCGCGCATCTACGTGGTCGTGATGATCTCCATCTTCCCCATCGTCACCAACACGTTGTTCGGCCTCACTTCGGTCGACGCGTCGCAGCACGACCTGTTCACGCTGCGCAAGGCCAGCCGGTTCACCCGTCTCTTCAAACTGCAGTTCCCGTCGGCCATGCCGGCCATCTTCACCGGGTTCCGGATCTCCGCCGGTCTCGCCGTCATCGGTGCCATCGTCGGCGAGCAGTTCTTCCGCCAGGGACAGAAGCCGGGTATCGGCATCGTGATGGAGCAGTTCCGCCAGAAGCTGCGCTACCCGCAGATGTACGGCGGCCTGCTGGTGGCATCGGCCCTCGGCATCATCGTGTTCTTCGTCTTCAGCTGGATCGGCAAGCTCGTCGTCGGTCATTGGCACGAGGCCACTCGTCGCAACAGCTGACTCCCGTCCCTACCAACCCACTATCAGCGTGAACAACACATACAAGGAGCACCACATGCACATCCGTCGCAGTCAGAAACTGCTGGCCGCTGCTGTCGCCTCGATCCTCGTCCTGGCCGCGTGCGGCGACGACGAGGAGTCCGGCGGCGGTTCTGGCGGCGAGGGCAGCCTCACCGAGATCTGCCCCGAGACCGTTGCGCTGCAGACCGACTGGATGCCCGAAGCCGAGCACGGCTTCCTCTACAACCTCGTCGGCGATGGCTACGAGATGGACGCCGACAAGGCGTACGTCACGGGTCCGCTCGTGTCGGGCGGCGTCGACCAGGGCGTCGACATCCAGATCCGCTCGGGCGGCCTGCCCCAGCAGTTCACCCCGGTCACCCAGATCATGTACAACGACGACTCGATCCTGGCCGGCTTCGTCTACACCGACGAGGCCATCCAGTTCTCGGGTAGCGAGTTCCCGACCGTCGCCGTGATGAGCGGCTTCGAGAAGAACCCGCAGATGATCATGTGGGACCCGGCCACCTACCCCGACGTGAAGGGCATCGCCGACCTCGGCAAGGCCAATGTGACGGTTCGCTACTTCGGTGGCGCGGCGTACATGGACTTCCTCACGGCCACCGGCGTGCTCTCGAAGGAGCAGGTCGACGGTTCGTACACCGGTGACCCGGCGCTCTTCATCGCCGACGAGGGCAAGGCTGCACAGCAGGGCTTCGGCTCGGCCGAGCCGTTCCTCTACGAAGAGGAGCTCGCCGACTGGGGCAAGCCTGTCGCCTACGAGTACATCAACGACATCGGCTGGAAGAACTACGCCCAGTCGATCGCGACGAAGCCGGAGAACATCACCGAGTACGCCGACTGCTTCAAGGCCCTCGTGCCGATGATCCAGCAGTCGACCGTCGACTACCTCAACGATCCCAGCCACGGCAACAAGGTCATCCTCGACGCCGTCGCTTCGTTCGGTGAGGCGTTCGGTTGGACCTACACCGAGGGCGCCGCCGCCTTCGGCGTGGAGACCATCAAGAACGACGGCCTCCAGGCCAACGATCCCGCCAGCGGCGTGATCGGCCAGTTCGACGAGGCCCGCGTCGCCGACCTCATCGAGAAGGCCATCCCGGTGTACGAGGCCCAGGGCGCCACGCCGAAGGAAGGCCTCGTGCCCTCCGACATCGTCACCAACGAGTTCATCGACCCGAGCATCAAGCTCTGATCGACGAGCAGTTCACCGAAGGGGCACCGGCTTCGGCCGGTGCCCCTTTCGCGTCCCGCCTCACACGAGCAGTTGCACGAGGATGAGCTTCACGATCATCGCCAGCGGTAACACCAGCGCGTAACCCGCATCCACCCGCGGGTCGCCCTTCGTGGCCTCGGCCGCATAGGCGTGCACCGCCGGCTGCGTCTCGATGCCCGCGATCTGACCCGCCGCCGTGACCGGGTCGGCCTTCAGCAGACGGGTCAGCAGCAACGACGAACCGGCGATGAACAGTGTGAGGATGGCCGATGCCGCTGCCACCCGGGCACCGATGCCCGTGCCCACCGCATCGGCGAAGGTGGCGCCCGAGCGGATACCGATGGCGCCGAGGAACACCAGGATGCCCAACTGACGGAGCGTGAGGTTGGCCGCGTGGGGCACCTGCCACGTGATCGGCCCCGTGCGCGACAGCGTGCCGAGCACGAGGCCGGCGATCAGCGGTCCGCCGCCGACGCCGAGTTCGATCTCTCCCCCACCCGGCAGCGGGATGGCCACGAGACCGATGAGCAGGCCGATGCTCATCCCCAGCGCGAACCCCATCGCGTCGACCTCACCCAGGCTGCGGTCGCTGTCGCCGAGCAGCACTGCCACGTCGCCGAGCCGCTTGGCCGGTCCGACCACGCGCAGCCGATCGCCCAGGCGCAGCACGAAGTCACCGTCGGCCACCAGGTCGTGGTCGCCACGCCGCACGCGGGTGATCGTGGCCCCGAACCGACCTTCCAGATCGAGGTCGCGCAAGCGAGCGCCGGCGAGCTTGCGGTTCGACACCGAGATGCGGCGGAAGTCGAGCAGCGCACGATCGAGGGCGAGGTGACGCGTGCTGCGCTCCCCCGCCCAGGTGATGAACCGGTCCACGTCGGCAGGCGCACCGATCACGGTGCACGAGTCGCCGGGCTGCAGCAGCACGTCGGTGGTGGCGATCTGCACCACACCGCCGTGCTCGTAGCGACCGAATGCCAGCCGAGCGCCGTCCCAGTGACGCAGCTCGCCCAACGCAGGCAGGCCGGTGCGCTGCACCGTCAGTGTGGCGCTCGTGGCGTTGACGGCACCGGCATCCACAGCGCCTGGGGTGGACGCCGTGGCCTTCGCACCGCGACGCAGCGACCACGCCGCTGCGAGCAGCATGGTGAGCACGCCGAGCGGATAGGCCAGCGAGTACCCGATGACCGGATCGGTGACCGCGCCGTCGGTGATGCGGTCGCCCAACGAACTGATCGCTGCGGAGAGCGCCGGAGTGTTGGTGAGACTGCCGGCGAACATGCCGGCGCGGGCACCACTGTCGAGGTCGAACAATGACCCCACGCCCACCACGGCGAGCGCCACCACGCCCAGCAACACACCCACGCCCACCAGCACCCGCGCGCCACCTCGGCGCAACTCGGCCAGGAACGACGGGCCGCTGGCGAGACCGACGGTGTAGATGAACAGCGCGAGACCGATCTGCGGCACGATGGCGGGCGCGTTGGCCAGCCGCTCGTCGAACGCGCTCACCGCCAGACCGACGAACAACGCCGCCGCGGGACCGAGCGCGATGCCCTTGATGCGCACCTGTCCGAGTGCGGCGCCCACACCCACCACGAGGAACAGCAGCAGCAGCGGGTTGTCGATGAGGACGCCCATGCCTCAGGTCTACCAGTCAGCGGTACGCGCAGAGGTCGACCGCATACCCCTCGGGGTCGAGCAGATTGGCGATGCTGCCGTACGGCTCGACGCGCACCGGCGCAGCGAGCGTGCAGCCGAGGCCGAGCAATCGTGTCACTTCATCGTCGAACTCGTGCGGCGTGCATGCGAGGTCGAGATGCACACCGCCGGGCCGGGCGGGGCCGCGCTGTAGACCGATGCGACGCACGCCGTCGGCCGAGGACAGCACGATCCAACGGTCGCCGTCCTCCCGTTCGGTCTCCTGCAGGGCCAGGGCGGCGCACCAGAACCGCGCCGCCTCGTCGGGGAGTGGCACGTCGAGCGTGACCAGATCGAACGAGGCGACCACGGTCAGCCGTTGGCGGCGGCCAGCACCACCTGCAGCAGCACGTCGGCGCCGGCCGTGATGTCCGCCGGGCTCGTGTATTCGGCGATGTTGTGCGACAGGCCGTTCACGCTGGGCACGAAGACCATCGAGGTGGGGCACACGCGAGCCAGCATCTGTGCGTCGTGCCCGGCACCGCTGGGCATGCGCATCGTGCTGTGACCCAGCCGGCGTGCCGTGGCCTCCACCAGATCCACCATGCTCGCGTCGAACTCCACGGGCTCGAACCGCGCCAGCGTGCGCCGCTCGATGGTGACACCCTCCTCGGCGGCGAGTTGCTCGCACAGCGCCCCGAACACCGATTCGGCCTGTTGCAGCAACATCTCGTCGGTGTTGCGCAGGTCGACGGTCATGGTGACCGTCGCCGGCACCACGTTGACGAGGTTCGGGTGGAACTCGCACCGGCCGACGGTTGCCACCTGGGTGCCGCCCATCTGCGTGGCGATGGCACGCACCCCCGTGTTGATCGCGGCCGCCACATAGCCCGGGTCCCGACGGAGTCGCATCGGGGTGGTGCCGGCGTGCGCCGACTGGCCGCTGATGGTGAGCTCGGTCCACGAGATGCCCTGCACCCCGGTGACCGCGCCGATGGTGATGCCCTCGTCCTCGAGCACCGGACCTTGTTCGATGTGCAGTTCGACGTACGCATGCGGCGCCACTGCAGTCGGACACGGCGTGCTGCCCGCGTAGCCGATGCGGGCGAGTTCGTCGCCGAGGCGGGCACCATCGTCGGCGGCACGCACATCGAGCGCGTCCTCCAGACCCATGCCGCCCACGTACACGAGGCTGCCCAACATGTCGGGCTGGAACCGTGCACCCTCCTCGTTGGTGAAGAACGCCACGCTGATCGGGTGGCGCGTCACGATGTCGTGCTGCGCAAGGGTCTCGACCACTTCGAGGCCTCCGAGCACGCCGAGGTTGCCGTCGAACCAGCCCCCGGTGCGCACCGTGTCGATGTGCGACCCCACCATCACCGGCGCCGCAGCGGGGTCGCTGCCAGGGCGGGTGCCCACCACGTTGCCGACGGCGTCGATCTCGATCGCCAGTCCGAGGTCGCGCATCCACCCCACCACGAGATCGCGGCCGTCGCGGTCGGCATCGCTGAGCGCGAGGCGAGCGTTACCACGCTCGCCGTTGGCGCCGTGCACGGCGCCGATCTCGCCGAGCGCAGCGAGCCGCGCCCAGAGCCGCTCGCCGTCGACGCGCAGGTCGGGGTGCGAGCTCACGCGGGTCGTCCGAAGTTGAACGCCGCGATCTCCCGGAGCGCTTCGCAGAATCCCTGCACCGAACCGTCGAACAGTTCCTTGCCGAGGTCGGCGGTGGCCGGCGTGGGGTCGCCGATGTAGCCATCGGGGAAGAAGTCGTTGGAGAGCCAGCCGAACGACACACGGCCGCCGAAGCGCACGTACGTGTTCTTCGCGATGGCCTCGGGGACGCGCCGCTCGGCCTTCGACATGTCGACCAGGTGCGGAGCGAGGTGCAACATGATGGAGGTCTCGTCGGTGCCGCCGTGCACGCCCATGCCCAACTCCTCGGCAGGAGACGTGCCACCCTGATCGGGCGGCACGCCGGGGTGGGTGAGGAAGGTCATCAGGCCGTGCGCGAGGCGCAGCTCGCGATTGGCCACGTTCAGCAACGCACTGTTGCCACCGTGGCCGTTGAGGAACACCAGCCGCTTCGCCGGCGTGGTGGCGATGCAGCGACCGAGGTCGTCGAGCACCGCCAGCAACGTGGTGGCGCTGAGCCACACCGTACCGGCGCTCCACGCGTGCTCGTTGCTCTTGGTGTACTCCAGCGTGGGCAGCAGCCACACGTCGAGCTCGTCGCCCACGGCGTCCACGGCTGCCTCGGCCACGGCCGTTGCCACCACGCTGTCGGTGCTGAGCGGCAGGTGGGGCCCATGCTGCTCGATGGCGCCGAGCGGCTGCACCAGGATGCTCTTCTCGGTCAGCAGTTCGGCCACCTGGGGCCCGGTGAGATCAGCGAATCGACGCACGAGCGCACGTTAGCTGCGAGGCCCGCGCGCCCGGCAGAATGAACGACATGAACGGCAACGACTACGACGCGATCGTCATCGGTGCCGGGCACAACGGACTGGTCTGCGCCGCCTACCTCGCGAAGAGCGGCATGCGGACACTGCTGGTGGAAGCCCGGCACGGTGTCGGCGGCACCGCAGCCAGCGAGACCTTCGCCGGCGCGACGGTGAACATCTGCAACTGCGACCATGTCACCTTCCGCACCACTCCGATCATGGAGGAGCTCGGCCTGGCCGAGCTCGGGCTGCGTTACCTGGAGGTGGAACCGTCCCAGTTCAACCTCACGTGGTCGGGTGGTCCGGCGTGGGCCAGCCACCACGACATCGAGCAGACCATCGACTCCATCGCTCGCTCGCATCCGACGGAGGTCGACGGCTACCGCCGCTACCTGAAGACCGCACTCCCCGCCGTTCGGTTGGTCTTCGACGCCGCCAACGAACCACCCACGGTCGGCGGACTCACCCGCAAGCTGGTCGAGCACCGCGGCCGTGGCGCAGCGACGCTGCTGCGCTGGAGCCGCCGCACCGCCGCCGACGTGATGCGCGACTACTTCCGCACCGACGCGTTGCAGGCACCCGCGCTCCTGGTGGGCCCGATGGTGTGGGGCATCTCCCCAGAGACACCGGGCAGCGGCCTCGCAGGTCTCACCTACGCGATGCGTCACGTCGGCCGCCTTGGCCGCCCCGTCGGCGGCAGCGGTCAACTGCCCGCCACCCTGCAGAAGGCGTTCGAGCGGGCCGGCGGCACGCTGCGCACCGACACGAAGGTGTCGGCCATCACGTGCGAGGGGCCTGCCGTGCGCGGCATCACGCTCGACGACGGCACCGAGATCACCGCATCCGTCGTGGTGTCGGCGTGCAACCCGCACGACACGTTCCTGCACTGGCTGAAGAACCCGCCGCCGCAGGCCCACGGTCTGGTCGAGCGGTGGCGCAACATTCCGCACGCCGACGGCTACGAGTCGAAGATCGACGCCGTCGTCACCGAAGTACCCCGGCTGCGCGCCATCCAGGAAGCGGGGCACGACGTCGACCTCGGCTCCACGATGTGCATCGCCCCCTCGATCGGCGAGATGCACCGCGGCTACGAACTGATGCAGGTCGGCAAGGTGCTGGCGCGTCCGGGCCTGTTGGCGAACGTCCCCAGCGTCACCGACCCCACCCTCGCCCCTGAGGGTCGCCACGTGCTGAGCCTCGAGACGTTGTTCACGCCCTATGCGCACCCCGGCGGGTGGGCCACCAGCCCGGAGCCGAGTCGCTGGCTCGATCTGTTCGGCCAGTTGGCGCAGCCCGGCTTCCGCGAGTCGGTGGTCGAATGGCGGGCGATGACGCCCGATCGCTACGAGCGCGAGTTCCACCTCCCCCACGGCCACGCCACCAGCTTCGCCGGCGGCCCGCTCGCAGCGTTGCACAACGCCAACCCCGAACTCACGAAGTACGAGACCGACGTGCGCGGCCTCTACCTCACCGGTGCCGCCACCGTCCCCGGCGCCGGCGTGTGGGGCGCCAGCGGACGCAACGCCGCACTCACGGTGCTGCGCCGCGCCGGCTGACGGTGCGGTCAGTGCGCCGCCAACACTTCTCGTGGGTGTCCGGGCGAACAGATCAAGATCTTGCGACTCTCTTGACAGTCGCCGTCACGGCCAGTGAACAGTGTTCTCGGCCCTACCGACAGGGTCTCTGAGCAGGGGTTCAAAGGTCGGCGCGAGGTCCTTGCGAGCGCCACACCAGCGCCGGGCGAGCATGGCCGTGGCGTCGCCCGAGGCCTGCACGAGCACTTGCTGAGGAACGTGTTGGAGAGTGCGAACATCCATTCACGAAGGGACCATCACATGTTTCGATTCAGGCGGAAGCCGATCCATGCGCGTCACCACCAGCGGCTGACAGGAGCGCGACGGCACCTTGCCGGCGTGCTCGCTGCGGCCATCACCGTGCCGGTGGTCGTGGGCAGCGCGACCACTCC
>SXKB01000079.1 GCA_005778215.1 Actinomycetota bacterium
GCAGGATGCCGTCGGTCATCACCTTCACACGGGTCTGGTCGCCCACGCGGTCGGTGAACCGCACGGTGTACCCCACCGTGGTGCCCAGCTCGGTGCCCAACTCGTGAGCGATGCGCTCGGCGATGGTGCGCGCCGCCACACGGCGCGGCTGGGTGTGACCGATGAGCGCGCCCTCGCCGCGACCCATGGCCAGACAGATCTGCGGGAGCTGCGTGCTCTTGCCCGAACCGGTCTCGCCCGCGACGACGACCACCTGATGGCCGCGATCCGCGACCATCAGGTCGTCACGGTGCGCATCGATGGGCAGACCGGAATGCTCCATACGGTCTGCCAGCATGGCACCATGTTGACCGTGGCCCACCCGACGATTTCCCGCAGGCTCCTGCAGTTGGCGCCGGCCGCAGCGCTCACCGCCGCGGTGGTGGGGCTCGCGTCGTGCGGCGAGAACAAGGATCCGCAGGCACTGCCCGGCAAGGCGCTGGCCAAGGACTACGGCTGCATGGCGTGCCACAGCACCGATGGTGCCGCCGGAGTGGGTCCCACCTGGAAGGGCCTGTACGGCTCGCAGGTCGAACTCGAGGGCGGGGAGACCGTCACCGTCGACCGCGAGTACCTGGTGCGCTCCATCGTGGAACCGTCGGCCGACGTGCCGGCGGGCACGAAGGTGCCGATGCCGGTGAACCGCATCCCCGACGAGGACGTGCAGCTCATCGTCGACTACATCATCTCCCTGAAGTAGCGCATGGGCGAGCAGCCGGGCGTGGTGTTCTTCCACGCGCACCCCGACGACGAGGCGATCTTCTCCGGCGGCACCATCGCGCAACTGGTGGCGCGCGGCCACCGTGTGACGGTGGTGTACCTCACCAACGGCGACCCGGATCCGCACGGTGCGCTCGCGGCCGTCAGGGTGGCGGAGGCGCGGGCGGCGTGCGCGCTGCTGGGCGCGACGCGGGTGGCGTTCCTGGGGCTCGGCGACTCGGGCCTCGACGCCGCAACGGCGGGGACGGGATCGAGTTGGCTCGCCGACCTCTCCGACGTGGCGGCGCAGGTCGAGGCCGTGCTGCGCGACGAGGACGCCGCGGCCTTGGTGGTGTACGACGAGGGCGGCATCTACGGTCACCCCGACCATCTGGTGGTGCACCGCGCGGGCCTGGCCGCCGCCGAGGCGGCCGGTACGCCGTGCGTGTACGAGGCGACCGTCGACCGGGAGTACCTCCACTTCGTCGAGACCCACCTGGTGGGCCATGCGGTGCAGTCACTGCTGGGCATGGAGATCGCCGCCACCAATGCGGCGCCGCTGGGCGTGCCCACCGTGGAGGTGTCGGTCACGGTCGACGTGCGCGACCAGGCCGGGGTGAAGCGCGCCGCGATGGCCGCACACGCCAGCCAGATCGGCCCGTCGAGCGAGCCGCTCACGATGGCCGCCGACACGTTCGACGGCGTGTACGGCTACGAGTGGTACGTGCGCCGTCGCGGCGCCACCGGCCCCCTCGACGCCCTCGGCTTCTGACCGGTCCGGGAACGCGACAGTGGCGGGCCCGGAGGCCCGCCACTGCTCAGGGGATGGTGTGTCGAGTGCTCAGCCCAGCGAGGGCGGCAGCAGCACGGCACCCATGGCGTGGATGACGCCGTTGGAGGCCTGGATGTTCTGCACGGCGATCGGGTTGCCGTTGATGAGCCACACGCCGTTCTCGTCGAGCGTGGTGGTGAGCTCCTCACCCTGCACCGTGGTGAGCTTGCCGCCGTCCTCGAACTGGTCGGTGGTGATCTTGCCGGGCACCACGTGGTAGGTGAGCACCGTGGTCAGCAGACCGGTCGGGTCGGAGAGGGCCGCATCGAGCGTGGCCGGGTCGAGCGCCTCGAAGGCCGCATCGACCGGAGCGAACACCGTGAACGGACCTTCACCCGACAGGGTCTCCACCAGACCGGCCTCGGTGACGGCGGTGACCAGGGTGCCGAAGCCGGCGTCCTTGAAGGTGACCGCGACGTCGACGACGGTGCCGAGTGCCTGGCCGGGCACGAGCACGTCGCTCATCACGAACACCCAGCCGTTGGTGGCCTGCACGCCCGCGCCGACCGGGTTGCCGTCGACGAAGAAGGTCTCGCCGACCTTGGTGACCGTGAGCGTCGTGCCCGCCAGCGTGGTGAGCTCGCCCTCTTCCATGGTCTCGGGGGTGATGGCGCCCTCCACCACGTGATGGAGCAGCACGGCCTTCAGCACGTCGCCGTTGTCCTGCACCGTGTGCAGCACGTCGAGCGGCAGCTTCTCGAACGCCGCATCGGTGGGTGCGAACACCGTGTACGGGCCGGGCGCACGCAGCGCCTCGACCAGCCCGGCATCGACGACGTTGCCGGCGAGCTGAGTGAACACGTGCCCGGTGAGCGCCGTGGCGACGATGTCGCCCATCGGCAGCGGGACCTCGGTGGTGGTGGTGGCCTCACCCGGCACGGTGGAGGCGGCCGACGTGGTGACGGCGTCGTTGGGGTCCTCGGAGCATGCCGCGGCGCCGAGGGCCAGCAGGCCGACCAGAGCAACGGTGAGATGGAGGGGGCGACGGGGTGTGGGCTTGCGGTTCACGGACACGTTCACGACGGTAGCGGTGGGTCCACCCTGGCAGTCAGGGGCGCGTGACCCCTTGGGGATGGGACCAAAGACCCTACGCGGGCACGCCTACGATGATCATCGTGTCGGACCTCGAGCAGGAGTATTCGCCCAGTTCACGAGTGGGCGGGTCGTCGCAACCGTTCGTCGACGACTACCTCGCGCGCAGTGCCGTGGCCCGCGCCGCGCTCGGGCCATGGGTGCAGACGCTCGCGGACGGCACCGAGTTCGTGCCGGCCGACCCCGGCGCACCGCTGCTGGTGTTCGTGCACGGCGGGTACTGGCAGGCGCTCAGTGCGGCGGCGTCGCTGTACCTGGCCCCCGGTGCATTGGCGCAGGGCTGGTCGTATGCCGCCGTCGAGTACCCCATTGCACCCGCCGGCACGCTGCCGGCGATGGTCGAGGCCTGCGCGGCGGCGCTGGCGGCGCTCGGGGCGCTGGGCCCGCACCGCGAGGTGGTGGTGGCGGGTCACTCGGCCGGTGCGCACCTCACGGCGATGGTGGCGCTCGCTGCCGTGCCCACGTTGACGGTCGACCGGGTGGTGCTGCTGAGCGGTGTGTTCGACCTGCGCCCGCTGGTGCACACCACGGTCAACGAGCCGTTGCAGCTCGACGAGGCATCGGCCGCGGCGCTCAGCCCGGCGTTGCTGCCGGTGGCCTCGACGACCCCCACGCTCGTGGCGTGGGGCGACAACGAGACCGATGCGTTCAAGGCCCAATCACACGTCATGGCGGCGCGACTGCGCCTCGCCGGCGCCGGGGTCACCGAACTCGAACGTTCGCCCCGCCATCATTTCGACATCGTCGACGATCTCGTCGACCCCGCCGACCCCATCGGCGCGTTCACCCTGGGAGGAATCCGATGAGCACGATCAATGCCGACGTCGTGGTGGTCGGGGGTGGTTCCGCCGGCTGTGTGGTCGCGGGTCGCCTGGCCGAGCAGGGTCGCGACGTGGTGCTGGTGGAGGCCGGCCCCGACTACGGCCCGCACGACTCCGGCCGCTGGCCCACCGACCTGATGAGTGCGCGCATGCTGGCCGTGTCGCACGACTGGGGGTACGCCTCGGGTCGATGGACGTTCGAGCGTGCGCGTGTGATGGGTGGCTGCAGCGCGCACAACGGTGCCATTGCCGCCGTGGGGCAGCGCGAGGAGTACGACGCGTGGGGGTTGCCCGGCTGGACCGGCGCCGACGTGGCGCCGCTGTACGACATCGTGCTCGAACGCATGCGGGTGCGTGCCTACGAACGCCATGAGGCGGGCCCCTTCCACGAACGCTGCATGCAGGCGGCCGAGGCGCTGGGTTGGCCCATCGCGAGCGACCTGTGCGATCTCGATGCCGGGCCGTCGTTCGGGCTCGAGACCGTCAACGTGGTGGGCGACGTCCGCTGGAACGCGGCGTTCGCGTACATCGACCCGGTGCGTGGTGGTTCGTTGCGCATCGTCGACGAGACGCTGGTCGACCGTGTCCAGTCGCACGGCGGTGGTGCCCGGGTGCTCGGGTCGCGTCGCGGCGAGGCGTTGGTGGTGGAGGCCGGCACGGTGGTGCTGTCGGCCGGTGCCTACGGCACGCCGTTGGTGCTCGAGCGCTCGGGGGTCGGTGACCCCGACGTGCTGCGCTCGGTGGGCATCGACGTGAAGGTGGCGCTGCCCGGCGTGGGGGCGAACCTGCACGACCACCCACTCGTGCACGCCGACCGTGCGGTACCCGACGAACTGCAGGCGTGGCTCGACGAGGTGGCGGCCTCCGGCTTCCTCCCCGAGGAGCAGACGCTCGGCAAGTTCGTGACGTCGCAGTCACCCGACGGTCGCTACGACCTGCACCTGTTCCCCGTCTGCGCCAGCGACCAGACCAGCCTGTTCTACGGTGCCGTGCGCATCGAAGTGTCGTGCGTCGACGTGCGCAGCCGCGGCATCGTGCACGTCACCTCGGCCGACCCGACAGCACACCCGCACATCGACCACGGGTATCTCAGCGACCCCGAGGGCCACGACCTCGCGGTGCTGCGCGAAGGGCTGGTGCTGGCCGAGCAACTCCTCTCGCAGCCAGCGCTCGCGTCGATCCTCGGTCGGCGGGTCACCGACATGAGCACCGACGCCGCCATCTACGACAACGTGGCGCACTACTACCACCCGGTGGGCACGTGTGCGATGGGGACGGGGCCGATGGCCGTGTGCGACGCCGACGGGCGAGTGCACGGCTTGCCGAACGTGGTGGTGGCCGACGTGAGCCTGATGCCGCAGATCACTCGCGCCAACACCAACATGCCGGCCGTGATGATCGGCGAGCGCATCGCCCGCACGCTCTGACGCGTCAGGCGGCCGCCAGCAGGCCGTGCAACGAACGATCGAGGAAGGCACGCACCAGCTCGTCGGCGGGCATGCCGGCATCGATGGCGGCGGCCACGGCCTCGGTCTCCGAGGTGGGGTCGACGCCGAGGTGGTCGGCGAGCACCTGGCGGCAGCGGCGGTGGGCAGCGCGTGCGAGGTCGGCGTGGCCGAGTGCGTGGTCGGCCACCATCAGGGCGCGGAACGCCTCCTCGGAGTACGGCGCGAAGCGCAGTGCCGACTCGCCGTGGCGCATGGCGCAGTCGTACTGGCCGGTGGCCAGGCAGTCGCGGGCGATGGCGAGGTGGGCGCGGGTCACCCGGCTGCGGTACAGCTCGCGCTCGGTGGCCGCCCACGGCGCGTACGGGGCATCGTCGAGCAGGTCGTGGCGGGCCACGTCGACCGCCTGCGAGAGCAGCATGCGGCGACGGCCGTCCTCGGCGTGTTCGGCCTGGCGCATCAGCCGATCGAACTCGTCGAGGTCGAGCGACACTCGGGAGGTGTCGAGGCGATAGGCACCCGGCTCGGTGACGAGCACCTGCCGTGCGAGCACCTGGTCGGTGAACAGCTTGCGCCGCAGCACGCAGACGTAGTGCTCGAGGGTGCCGGCCACGTTCTGCGGCGGCCGGTCGCCCCACAGGGCTTCGGCGAGCTGTTCCTTGCTGACGGTGCGGCCACGGGCCAGCAGCAACAGCTCGAGCAGGCCGCGGGGCTTGGCGCCGCCGAGGTCGCTCGCCCGCAGGGTGCGCACACCGTCGTGGCACTGCAACGGTCCGAAGAGACTGATGTTCATGATCGCCCTTTCCTCGGATCGTCATCTCCCGTCGTGCCGATGCCGCTCCCGTGCGGCACCGATGATCGACGACCCGTGTGCTCGGATTGAAGCAGAGGAATCGGAGGGCCGAAAGGCCTCGGTCGAAGGACCCACGGGGGTCCTAGGACCGTCCGTCTCAAGCGGCCTCACCGAGGCCGATCGCGCGACCGCGTGGGGTGGTCGTGAAGTGCCGTCGGTGAGGTCAATTCCCGATCAAGACACCTGACCTCGTATGCAGTTCAGCCTTGATCCCGCGCGAACTTTTCTGTGTCGTACGACCCCTGTGCCGCGCGACCCACGCCCGCCCTCTCAGGAGGGTGTGCTGGTGGCCGTCTGGACGAGATCGCTGTCGAGCGCCCAGGCCACGGCATCGGCGCGGTTCGTGACGCCGAGGCGTTCGTACACCCGACCGAGGTGCGCCTTGACGGTCTTCTCGCCGATGCCGAGGGTGCGTGCGATCTGCTTGTTGAGCATGCCCTGGGCGGCCAGCGCCAGCACCTCGGCCTCGCGGTCGGTGAGCTTCACGCCGGCACGCCGCGAGTGGCGGTCGCGTACGAGGGTGCTGGCGAGGCGGGGATCGAGCGGCGACTCGCCGCGGGCGGCGGCACGGATGCCGTCGCCGATGGCCGTGGGGTCGCTGTCCTTGAGCAGGAACCCCAGTGCGCCGGCATCGATGGCGGCGAGCACGTGGGGCGGGTCTGCCGTGGCGGCCAACACGAGCACGTGGGCGTCGGGCCGCTGGGCCATGATGCGCCGCGTGGCCTCCACCCCGTCGACCGGATGCATCGACAGGTCCATGAGCGTGACGTCGGGGCGCAGCGTGCGGTCGAGCTCGATGGCCTTCTCGCCGTCGAGGGCGGTGGCCAGCACCTCCAGGTCGTCCTCGGCCGCGATGAGTCGGGCGAGCCCGGCACACACCACGGGATGGTCGTCGACGACGATGACTCGGATCACTGGGGGACCTCCAGGCGAACAGTGGTGCCCTCGCCCCGGGCGGAGCGGATGGACAGCGACGTGCCGGCCGCGGTGGCCATGTCGGAGAGGAGAGAGAGCCCCATGTGACCGGGCTCGACCGCGTCGATCTCGGGATCGAACCCGATGCCGTTGTCCTGCACGATCAGGACTGTACCGGACTCGGCACGGCGGAGCTCCACCACCACCTGTGGGGCCTTCGAGTGCTGCACCACGTTGCGTAGTGCTTCCTGTGCGACGCGGAACACCAACCAGCGATAGGCGGGCGGCACCGATGCGTCGGTGTCGACCTGGAGGGATGTTGCAAGGCCGCGTGGTGTGCGGTCGAGCATGCTCTGCAGCGCCGTCGTGACGTCGATGAGCGCCGACGTCGCAGGGTACAACTCGGCAGTCTGGCCGCGGAGGGTCGACACCGTGTTGCGCACTCGCCGCGCGAACTCGGCGCGTTCGTCCTTCGACATCGTGCTGTCGTCGCCCGTGATCGGGGCCTCGAGGTCGAGGGCGATACCGGTGAGTTCCTGCACCACACCGTCGTGCAGGTCGGCGGCGATCTGGCGGCGTTCCACCACCGCCATCTCGGCGGTGCGTTGGGTGAGCCAGCGGCGATAGGCGCGTTCGCGCTCGTGGCGTCCCACCAGCGTGCGGCCCATCACGCCCTGGGTGGTGAGCAGCAGCCCGGCGCCGAGTGCCGACAGCAGGGCCACCACCACGACCAGGCGGTTCGCCTGCTGCGACACCTCGTCGCGCTCGAGTCCGACCTCCCACACCATGCGTTCGCCCCACGAGGTCACGAACGGCGCGTACACCTCGATCGCCGAGGCCGACTTCCAGCCCAGTTCGGGTGCCCGTGCCTCGTCCTCATGGCCGCCGCCGGTCTGCACCTGCATCGTGTCGAGCGCGGCGACCACTTCGTCGGGCAGGTCGTAGCCGTCGCCCACGAACGCCGGGTCGAGGGAGTAGGCGATACGACCCTCCTTGGTCCACAACGCCAGACCTGCGGTGGTGGGACGCACGATGTGTTCCTGCACCACTGCGTCGAACGCCTCGACGGCAGCAGGGTCGCCCTCGATGAGCGCCTCGGTCACATCGTGCTCGATGGTGAGGTCGACACGATCGCGGACGTCGTTGACCGCCCGCTGGGTCTCGTGCTCGCGGAGTTCGCGCCGCATGATCCACACGTGCAACACGCTGACGGTGACGATGGCCACCAGGCTCGCGATCCACACGCCCAGCACCAGTCGGCCGAGCGACGCCGTGGCGCTGTGGGCGCCGAGATCGACGTACTCGTCGTCGTCACTGCCCTTGGAACGAAACATGCCCCCCATCGTGCCCCGAAACGGGGCTCGATGGGGGGCGTTTCCCGGGAAAGTGGCCGGCCCCGCGACGGGAACGGGGCCGGCCAACCGGGTGCATCGGACGTCAGAGCGTGATGAAGTCCGCTGCGGTGATGGTGCCGACGTTCACGTTGGTGAGCGTGATCGTGACGGCGCCGATGGTGATGCGGGTGTTGGCACCCACCTGCTGGCGCAGGACGGTGGCGTTGAAGTTCGCCGCCGACACGCCCAGGCCCCGCACGTCGAGGCGGTCCTGGCCACCGGTCGGGTTGCTGTCGAACCCGACCACGGTGTTGGCGTTGTCGCCCACGGCGAACACCACGGTGTCGTTGCCGGCACCGGGGGTGATGGTGTCGATGCCACCCGCACCACGGATGACGTCGGCACCACCGTTGCCGTTCAGGACGTCGTTGCCGGCGCCGCCGTTGAGGTTGTCACCGGCAGCGGAGCCCGACAGGTTGTCGTTGCCGCCACCACCGTTGACCGACACGATGCCGATCAGCGTGACACCGCCGAAGTTGAGGACCTCGGCGCCAGTGGTGCCCCAGATGGCCACGTTGGCGAAGCCGTTCGACGTGATCTGCTCGACACCGGCGATCGACCGGAGGCCGATGTTGGTGCCGTTGGACCGTGCCTGGATGACGTCGCCGCCACCGCCACCACTCACGGCATCGAAGCCATGACCGGTGCCGCTGACCTGGAAGACGTCGTTGCCGGCGCCGCCCTGGAGATTGTCGTCACCCTCCTCGCCGGCGATGATGTCGTTGCCGGCATCACCGATCAACGTGTCGGCGAGCAGGCTGCCCGTCGCGAGGTCGTCGGCGATGGTGCCGAGCCAGCTGTCGGCGGCGCCGGTGCCGAGGAACACGTCACCGGTCACCGCCGTGGCGGCCGAGGCCACCGACTGCACCGAACCGAGATCGTCAGTGAAGGTGGCGACCACCCGGATGCGCCGGTTGGCCTGATCGGGGCCGAGCAGCAGGGTGGGGTCGGTGGCGCCCGGGATGTCGACGAAGGCGCCGCCACCACCGAGGTTGTTCTGCTGCCACTGGAAGCCGAACGTCGCAGTGAGCAGGCCATCGGCGTCGGCGATGGAGCCCGGGCCGGCGGTGAGCAACTGGGTCTCGATCGGCGTGACGTCGTCGATCGACGCCGCACCGGTCGGGGCGGTGTTGGTCACCAGGGTGCCGGTCAGGGACACCACGGCCGGACCGTTGGTGTCGTTGGTGCTGATGGTCAGGGTGGCGTTCTTGGCGCCGGCGGTGCCGGTGGTGAGGAACGACACGGTGACCACGCACGACTCGGTCGGGGCCAGCGGCACCGTGCAGCCATCGAGGGCGATGTACGAGGCTGCATCGGTGCCGCTGAGGGTGGCCGCGTTCACCACCAACGGTGCGTTGCCGTCGTTGGTGATCGTGACCATCTGCTGTGTGGGAGCAGATCCGAGGGCCCGGGTGCCGAAGCCGAGCGACGTGGTGTCGACGGTGAGGATCGGCAGGGGCGGGACCGAGACGAGGTTGGTGCTGGTCGAGACCAGGAGCTCCGTCGTGCCGTGCAGGTCCATGAACTCGACCTCCACGTGGAGCACCTTGCCGGCCTGGGCCATGGTCGGCGTGAAGCCGATGCTGGTGGCGCCGGGGATGGCGACGTTGTCGGCGAACCACTGCACGGGCAGCGGGGTCGGCAGGCCGTCGCCGTCGGCGATGCTCGTGATGTCGACGCTCAACGGCGTCCCGACTTCGACATCGACGGTGCTGAGCAGCGGGGCGCCGGTCGGGGCGTCGTTGACGTTGAGCACCGGGGCGGTGACGAACGTACCCGTCACCTGCTCCACCACACCGACGCCATCTTCGAAGATGGCGAGCGCACGCACCGGGAAGCCGACGTGTGCATCGGTGAGGGTGAGGGTCGGCCCGAAGCCGGCCAGATCCCAGTTCAGCGGAGTGGTCTCCATCTCCCAGACGATGTCCACCAGGCCGGGGATGCCTTCGGCGTCGGCAACGGTGGCGGTCGCGGTGAGCACGTCACCTTCCGTCGGGGCGAGGTTGTCGATCGAGACGTCGCCCGTCGCCTGGGTGTTGAACATCACGGCGATCTGCACCTCGAAGCCACCGGCGAAGAGCAGACGCTCGATGCCGCGCAGCGTGTCGGTGCCATCGGCGCCGAGGCCGTCGAGGTGCGACACCACGTAGGTGCCGGCATCGGGGCCGGGGTTGATGGTGTAGTTGTCGAACACGTCGCTGAACACCGCGGTGTCGACCGACGGACCGGCAGCAGGCTGCTCGATGCGGCGCTCGACGACGATGTCGCCCGGGTTCAGACGGCCGGCGAGCAGGTCCGCCCGGAGGGCCGGGAGGTTGTCGACGAGCTTGGTGTCGGTGAGATCGCCGGTGGTGGCCAGGTTGGGAACCCGCATCTGCGCGTTCAGCCAACGGTCGCCGTCGATCAGGTCGTCGCCGCCACGACCCTCGATGAGGTCGTTGCCGGCACCGCCGAGGAGGATGTTGCCACCCGTGAACTCGGTGGCGCCGCCCACCAGCAGCGTGTTCATGCCGGCGATGAGGTTGTAACCACGGGTGGTGAGCTCGTGGCCCACCATCCCGGCAGCGTCGAAGTCGTTGCCACGGAGGACGTCGTTGAAGTTCCAGCCCGAGAGCCCCTCGACGAGGTCGAAGCGGTCACGGTTGGTCTCCACGGCGGGCTGCAGCAGGACGGTGAAGTCCATGTCGGAGTCGGCCGGCAGCGGATCGCTGCGGTGGGTGACCCAGTCGAAGCCCTGCATGCCTTCGGAGCGCTGGATGCCGGGGCCGGCGAACATGATGTCGTCGCCACCTTCGGCGTCGTAGTCGACCTCGCCACCCCAACCGAACAGCACGTCGTCGCCGGGGGCATTGATGTCGTTCTGGAACGGCGCACCGTTGTCGCCCTGGAGGAGGTTGAACGCACCGCGTCCGGCCTCGATCCAGTCGGCACCTTCGTCGCCGAACACCGTGTCCATGTCGTCGCCGCCGAGCACGAAGTCGTCGCCGGGGCCACCGAAGGTCTCGGTGAGGTCGTTGCCGACCGCCACGAAGTCGTTGCCGCTGCCACCGAACACGAGGTCGCCGGCGAAGCCGCGGCCCGACGAGATGACGTCGTCGCCGGGGCCGGCCTTGATCATCTCGTCACCGAACAGGTCGGTGATGATGTCGTCGCCGTCGCCGCCGATCAGGTGGTCGTTGCCGTCGCCGCCTTCCATCACGTCGTTGGCGGCGTTGCCACGCATGGTGTCGTCGCCCTCGCTGGAGCGGGCCTTGTCGGCGCCCGGGCTGCCGTTGAACACGACGTGCTCGGGACCGGCGTAACGGATGGTGCCGTTGACCTCACGCACGAGCAACTGACGCTCGTCCCAGTCGGTCAGCGGGTCGTCGAGGATGGCCCCCGTCGGGTTCTGGGCCGACAGGTTGAAGATGTACGCCGGGGTCGAGAACGAGTCGGCGGGCAGTCCTTCCACGTCGGTGTTGCGCATGATCATCTCGGCGAACGAGTTGCCCTCGAGCTGGGTGAGCAGGTTCATACCGGCGGTACGCGACAGGTAGTAGAAGCGGTCGCCGTCCTGGAGGTGCTCCATCTGGATCTCGAAGACGTAGTTGAACGTCGGGCCGAGGAGGCCGCCGAACACGTTCTGACGCTCGGCCAGGCCGCCCATCCACAGGTCGATGGTGTCGACGCCGGTGGTGGTGACGCCAGCGGCAGTGTTCGCCCAGGCGCCGTCGGAGACCAGGAAGTCACGAGCGTCGACGTAAGCGTCGTGGGCCGCGATCTGCTCGGGGGTGCTGTCGACCGTGGGCGGTGCCACGGGGTTGTTGGCGAGGGTGAACAGTGCGTTCGCCGCGGCGCGCTTGGTGGCCACCGTGGTGGCGCCGGTGATGCTGGGGTGGGAGCCGTAGGCCGCCACGAAGTTCACCAGCGACGCCTCGTTGCGCATCGCCATGCCGAAGTCGATCCAGCTGGTGTACGGCACCAGGCCGGCGTCGGCCGTCTGCGCGTAGATCGTGCGACGGAACGAGTTCAGCGTGGGGATGCCGGTCTCACGGCCGCGGGCGATGTTCAGCGCCGCGAGGTCGAGGGGGAGACCCACGAGATCGTTGCGCAGCGCTTCGGTGACGAACTCGTCGAGTTCGTTGCCCACCTGGCGGGTCATGCCACGGATGATGTTGCCGGCTGCTTGCTTCGCACTCGTCTCGGTGTCGAAGAAGGCGGGCGGGTTCAAGAAGGCGTCGAGCAGCGGCATGCTGTCGTCGGTGCCCTCTGGGGTCACACGGTCCACCGTCTCGTTCAGCATCGAGTGACCGAAGCGGTACACGGCGTGTGCGAACTCGGCGGTGATGCGCGGGTCGAGGTCGGTCTGGTAGCCGGTGCCACCTTCGCCGAACAGGTTCACCATCGGCTGCACCTTGCGGGCGAACTCCTCGAACGCGAGGTGCTGGTACTCCATCTCGGTGACGAAGCGGGCCGCCTGGAACAGACGCTCGTGGTAGTCGAAGCCGCTGCCGATGTTGAGGGTCTGCCATTCGGCGAGTTCAGCAGCGCTGAACTCACCCGAGGTCTCGAGGATGCTCTTGATGTCCTCGACCAGACGGTTGTGCTCACTGTGGAACACGTGGTGCAC
>SXKB01000080.1 GCA_005778215.1 Actinomycetota bacterium
CGAGTTCGTGCGCTTCGTCGGCGAACCGATCGCCGCGGTGGCGGCGAACCATCCCGACACGTGTCGCCGGGCGCTCGAGGCCATCGTGGTGGAGTACGAGGTGCTCGAACCGCTCGTCGATCCCGAGCGTGCGGCCGACGGGAGTCATCCGCCCATTCACCCGGCGGGCAACGTGTTCCGCCACCAGCGCATCGTGCGCGGCGACCAGACACTGCAGGGTGCCGTGGTGGTGGAGGGCACGTACGAGTTGGGCATGCAGGACCAGGCGTTCCTGGGGCTCGAGGCCGCGCTCGCCGTGCCCGACCCGGGCGGCGCCGGCGTGGAGTTGCACGTCGCCACGCAGTGGCTGCACGAGGATCGCAAGCAGATCGCCGCCTGTCTGGGGTTCGACCCTGAGAAAGTGCGACTGGTGCTCGGCGGTGTGGGCGGCGCGTTCGGCGCTCGTGAGGACATCAGCCTGCAGGTCCACACCTGTCTGCTCGCGCTGCGCACGTCGCGGCCGGTGCGCATGGCGTACAGCCGGCACGAGAGCTTCCTCGGTCACGTGCACCGGCATCCGTGCCGCATCTGGATGCGTCATCACGCCGACGCCGACGGGAAGTTGCTGCGCGTCGAGGCCCGATTCCTCTTCGACGGCGGCGCCTACGCGTCCACGTCGTCGGCGGTGTTGATCAACGGCATCACGCACGCACAGGGGCCGTACCACTGCGACAACGCCACGGTCGACGGCTGGGCCGTGCGCACCAACAACCTGCCGTGCGGTGCGATGCGTGGGTTCGGCGTGGTGCAGGCCTGCTTCGCCCACGAGGCGCAGATGGACAAGCTGGCTGCCGCCGTGGGCGTCGATCCCTTGGAGATCCGGTTGCGCAACGCGATGCGCACCGGCGATCGGCTCATCACCGGTCAAGTGGTCGAGAGTGTCGCACCGGTCGAACGGCTCATCCGCGAGCTGGCCGAGATGCCACTACCCAGCGAACCGGTGGGCGGGCACGACCTCGATCCGATGCGCCTCCCGGGTGGTGCCGGGCGCACGGCCGACACGGGCGACGTGGTGCGCGGCATCGGCTGGGCGATCAGCATCAAGAACCTGATGTACAGCGAAGGCTTCGACGACTACTCCACGGCACGGGTGCGCCTGGCCGATGGGGTGGCCACGGTGAAGTTCGCCACGGCGGAAGTGGGCCAGGGCTTCGTGACGCTGGCGGGGCAGATCGCTCGCACCGTGCTCGGTGTCGACGACGTGGTGCTCGATCGCATCGACACGCAGGTGGGCTCTGCCGGTTCCACGTCGGCGTCTCGACAGACCTGGATGAGCGGTGGCGCGGTCGACGGCGCGTGTCGCCTGGTGCGCGAGCGACTGTTCGAACACGTCGCCGCACAGCACGACCTCGACGCCGTGCAGCTGGCCATCGACGGCACCGATGTGATCGACACCGTCGGCACGTTGCGCATCCCGGTGGCGGAGGCCACCGCCGGCATGGTGATCGACGAGACGTTCGAGCACCATCACCGCCCCACCGAGGACCTCGACGAGCTCGGTCAGGGCAACTGCCACACCGCGTTCGCGTTCGCCGCCCACCGCGCCGTGGTCGACGTCGACCCGGTGCTGGGTCGGGTGAAGGTGGTGCAGGTGGCCACGGTGCAGGACGTGGGGCGCGCGCTCAATCCGCTCAGCGTGACGGGGCAGATCGAAGGCGGCATCGCGCAGGGCGTCGGCCTGGCCGTGATGGAGGAGATCATCCAGGTGGGTGGGCACGTGAAGAACGCGTCGTTCACCGACTACCTGTTGCCCACGTTCCTCGACATGCCCGACGTGGTGATCTCCCTCGTGGAGGAACCCGAGCCGCAGGCGCCGCTGGGCGCCAAGGGCGTGGGCGAGCCGCCCACCGTGTCGTCCACCCCGGCGGTGGTGGCGGCCATCCGCGACGCCATCGGGAAGGACCTGGTCCGGGTACCGGTTCGGCCCACCGACATCGTCTTCGGTTAGCGTGAGGACATATGTCGAACGAGCGTGAAATCATGACCTGGGAAATCTTCGGAGAGGCCTCTCGCGCGTTGGCGCAGTTGGTGGCCGACGACTACGAGCCCGACATGATCCTCTCGATTGCTCGCGGTGGCCTGCTCATCGGCGGTGCTCTCGGCTACGCCCTCTCGGTGAAGAACGTGTACACGATGAACGTCGAGTTCTACACCGGCGTCGACGAGCGGCTCGAAGTGCCCCGCATCCTTCCGCCGGCGCCCGATTTCGTCGACGTCAGCCATGCCAAGATCCTCATCGCCGACGACGTGGCCGACACCGGCCACACGCTGCGCAGCGTGCAGGACTTCTGCGACGGCAAGGTGGCCGAGGTGCGCACGGCGTGCCTGTACGAGAAGAGCCACTCGGTGGTGAAGTGCGACTACGTGTGGAAGAAGACCGATCTGTGGATCAACTTCCCGTGGAGCGACAAGGATCCCGTGGCCAAGCGCGACTGGTCGGTGAAGGACGCCTGACGGCACCCGTCACGCCGCAACGATGATGCGCGGCAGCGCGACGTGAGGGCATCCGAGTTCGAGCAGCGAACGGTTGGGTTCCCCGCGACCGATCGCTTCCGCCACGGCAGCCGTGTCGGATGAGGGGGTCGCGCCGAGTGTCGTGTGCAGCGTCGCGGTGAAACGTCGGAACGTGTCGCGTGCCAGGTCCGCATGCCCGAGCATGGCGTCGGCGATCATGATCAATCGGTGCGCCTCGTCCGAGAGCGGCACGAGTCGCACAGCGTCGTC
>SXKB01000081.1 GCA_005778215.1 Actinomycetota bacterium
GCGCTGCGGCGGGCCGGGCGCGGCCGCCGAGTGCGGCGCGGCCCGTGGCGGGGTCGACCGGCACCGGGCGCGGGATGGGCGCCGTGACGTCGCGGGTGGCGGTCTGCTGCTCGAGCCGCTCGATGCGCTCGAGCACCACCGACAGGTCGACGCTGGCGGCCTCGTGGGTGAGCTGCACCAGTGCCACTTCGAGCAGCAGCCGCGGGTCGGGCGCGTGACGCATCTCGACCAGCATCTCGCCGAGGCGCTCCATGGAGCGCACGATGGCGGCGGCACCCATGCGGGTGGCCAACTCGGTGACCTCGGCGGCGCGCTGCGCGGGCAACTGCACCAACTCGGGCGCCATGAGCGACAGGAAGCAGTCGCGCAGGTGACGCACGATGTCGTCGGTGAGCGTGCGTGGATCGCGGCCCTGCTGCACGGCGTGGGCCACCACCGTGAGGGCGCGGCCCGGGTCGTGCTCGATGAACGCCTCGATGAACTCGTCGAGCGGGGTGGTCTCGATGGCCACGCCACCGCTGGCCGACACCAGTTCGAGCGCCGACACCGTGTCGCGCGCCGAACCGCCACCCTGACGCAGCACCGACTGGAGCGCGCCGTCGTCGAGGTCGATGCCGGCGTCGGCGGCGAGCCACCGGATGTGGTCCTCCATGACGTCCATGGGCAGCAGATGGAACTGCAGGTGCTGGGTACGGCTGCGGATGGTGTCGGACACCTTCTGCGGGTCGGTGGTGGCCAGCACGAACACCACGTGCGGCGGCGGCTCCTCGAGGGTCTTCAACAACGCGGCCTCGGCGGCCTTCGAGAGCATGTGCACTTCGTCGAGGATGTACACCTTGTGGCGACCGGGGGTGCCGAGCGACGCCTTCTCGATGAGATCGCGCATCGCGTCGACACCGTTGTTACTGGCGGCGTCGAGTTCGTGCACGTCGTAACTGGTGCCGCGCTCGACCGCGAGGCACGACTCGCACTCGCAGCACGGCTCGCCATCGACCGGGTTCTCGCAGTTGAGCACCTTGGCCAGGATGCGCGCCGAGGTGGTCTTGCCCGTACCGCGCGGGCCGGAGAACAGGTACGCCTGCCCCTCGCGGTGGTTGATGACGGCATTGCGCAGGGCACGGACGACGTGCTCCTGCCCCTTCACCTCACTGAAGCGGCGGGGTCGGTAGCGGCGGTAGAGCGACTGCGTGGCCATCGGTGCGACTCTACCCAGGGGGTGCCACACGACCGGTACGAGCAGGGGGCTGGTCCCCCCTGAGCGGCCTGAGGTGGCTAGCGTTGGGCCACCTTGAAGAATTCGACCCGGACGACCTCCCGCGCTGCGCTCCGTTGGTGCCTCGCGCTGCTCACCGCAGCGCTGGTCACCGCGACCTGGGCATCCCCTGCGTCGGCGGCCGACAACTCGCTCACCAGCAGCACGCCCAGCGCCGACGCCACCGTCGACGTGTCGCCGGCGTCGCTCACCCTGGTGTTCGCCCAGCCCGTCGGCCCGAGCCCGCAGGTCACCATGACCTGCGGCGATCCCGGCGTGCCCCAGTCGTTGTCCGACGCCGTGCCGCTGGCCGACCAGGTCACCGTGTCGGTCACCATCACCGCCCCGGCCCCGAAGGGCGTGTGCAACGTGAGCTGGCGGGTCACCGACACGAACCTGCAGCCTGCGGGCAGCGGTAGCTTCTCGTTCACCATCACGAACGACACCGTGGTCACCACCTCGCCGTCCACCACCAGCACCGTGGCGGGCACGGGGTCCACGATCGCCGGTGCCACCACCACCACGGTGGCCACCTCGGTGCCCGACACGGGCGACACCGCCACCGACGGCGAGTCGGGCAACAGTGCCGGCCCGTTGGGTCTCTTCCGGCTCATCAGCATGCTCGGCATGTCGATGCTGTTCGGCGCGCTGGTGGTCATCGCCGTCGCCTGGCCGGAGGGCGTGGAGTACATCCTCACCGTGCGCTACCTGCGCACGGCGTGGGGCGTGGCGCTCGTGGGCACCTATCTGTTCGTGGCCGCACTCGCCGCCGACCAGTCGGGCGACGGGCTGGGGGCCACCCTCATCCCCACCAGCTGGGGCGACCTGCTCGACACCACCTCGGGCAAGGCGGCGCTGCTGCGTCTGTTGCTGCTGATCGGTGCGGCCTACGTGGTGATGCGCCCCGAGCGCGCCATCGACACGGCGTCGCAGGCGCTCGCGCTCGGCCCCGCCGGCCTGGCCGTGGTCACGCTGGCGTTCAGCCGCGACGAGTTCGGTCTCATCGAATGGGCCGCCGGTGCCGTGCACGCCATCGCGATGGCGGTGTGGCTGGGCGGTCTGCTGCTGCTCACCCGCGTCGTGCTCGCCGGGCCCGGCGACGAGGACCTGGTGCACGCGGTACGCGGGTTCGCACGGCTCGCCACACCGGCGCTGTGGGCCACGGTGGTCACCGGCGCGGTGTTGCTGTTCCGCCTCGACCGCGGCGAACTGGGCAGCAGCCACGGCCTCGTGCTCATCGTGAAGACGTTGCTGGTGTCGGTGATGGTGTTCGTGGGTGTGGCCGCGCGGCAGTTCATCACCCAGCGGGTGAGCCGCAGCGACGTGATGACGGCGCCGCTCGCCACCCGCCTGCGCCGCGCCCTCGGCATCGAGGCGCTCATCGGCATCGTGGTGCTGGCGCTCACCTCGTGGCTGCTGGCCCTGTCGCCTCCCGGCCTCGCGGCCAGCAACGACTCGAACCTGCAACTGCAGCCGCCGCACACGTTCCAGAACGCCACCATGAACGCCGACGTGCGCGTTGCGTTCAGCGAACGCGTCGGCGCGAACGACGTGCGCATCGAGGTGCTCACGCCCACCACCGGCCTGGGCGCCCTCACGGTGGAGTTCCTCCCGCCGGTCGGTTCCATCGCGCCGGGCATGATCATCAGCCCCATCCCGCTCTCGGGTGCGGGTGTGGCCGAGCTCGAGCAGAGCGATGGGTTCACGCTCAACGCGGTGGGCACGTGGACCGTGATCGTGAAGATCGACGGCGTCGAGGTGCAGCGCAACGACGTGTACGTGGGTGAGGACGTGCCGTCGTCGACGTCGAGCACCGCCACCACGTTGGCCACCAGCGGCTGAGGCGCGGGAGCGCTCAGTCGGGGCGCGCCACCAGTCGGCTGAACGGCACGGGCGCAGCCACTTCGAGTTGGTCGTAGGTGCACGAGCGCGGCTCACGATCGGGCCGCCAGCGCACGAACGTGCTGCCGTGGCGGAACCGGCCCTCCTGCAGCTGCCCGAAGGTGACCTCGGCGACGCGTTCGATGCGCAGCGGCACCCAGCTGAGGTCCTTGCCCGCATTCCATCGGCTGCCACCGCCCGGCATGCGCTGCGCGGGTTCGGCGGCCTGCGCCTGCATGAACTCGGCCCAGTCGCGCCACGGGTGATCGGCCACGGCGTCGTGGGTGAGCGGTTCGAGTTCGGCCAGCAGTTCGGTGCGGCGCTTCGCGGTGAACGACGCCGCCACGCCCACGTGGTGCAGCGCGCCCTCGTCGTCGTACAGACCCATCAGCACTGAGCCGACACCCTTGCCGTCCTTGTGCACGCGGTACCCGGCGATCACACAGTCGGCCGTGCGTCGGTGCTTCACCTTCACCAGGGTGCGCTTGTCGGGCGTGTACGGATCACCGAGTCGCTTGGCGATCACACCGTCGAGCCCGGCACCCTCGAACTCGGTGAACCACTGGTGCGCGACCGCAGGGTCGGTGGTGGTGGGGCAGAGGTGGATCGGCGGTGTCGTGGCGGCGAGCGACGACTGCAGCAGCGCGACCCGCTCGTGCAACGGAGCGTCGAGCAGCGACCGGTCGTCGAGGGCGAGCAGGTCGAACGCGACGAACGACGCCGGGGTCTCGGCGGCCAGGCGGCGGACGCGCGACTCGGCGGGGTGGATGCGCTGCAGCAGCGCGTCGAAGTCGAGGCCGGTGTCGTCGAGCGCCGGCAGCACGATCTCACCGTCGACCACACACCGCTGCGGCAGATCGCGCAGCAGCGGCTCGATGAGCTCGGGGAAGTACCGGGTGAACGGCCGCTCGTTGCGGCTCGCCAGTTCGATGTGGTCGCCGTCGCGGAACACGATGCAGCGGAAGCCGTCCCACTTCGGCTCGTACAGCCAGCCCTCGCCCTCCGGGATGGTGTCCATCAGCTTCGCCAACATCGGCGTGAACGGCGGGGAGAGCGGCAAGGTCATCGCCCGACATCTTGCCCGCAGATGACGCACCCATGTGACCGCACCGGCCCGGGGCAACTAGGTTTGGACCCCGTGACCTCGAATCCCATGGCCGAGAAGCTCGACGACCTGCGCAACCGCCGTGAGCAGGCCTACCACGCCGGTTCGCCGCGTTCCGTCGAGCGCCAGCACGAGAAGGGCAAGATGCTGGCTCGCGAGCGCATCGAGTACTTCCTCGATCCGGGCAGCTTCCAGGAGCTCGACCTGCTCGCTCGCCACCGTGCCCACGCGGCCGGGTTGGAGGAGCGTCCGTACACCGACGGTGTGATCACCGGGTGGGGCACGGTCGACGGTCGCAAGGTGTTCGTGTTCAGCCAGGACTTCACCGTGTTCGGTGGTGCGCTCGGCGAGGTGTTCGCCGAGAAGATCCACAAGCTGATGGACCTCGCGTTGAAGGTGGGCGCCCCGGTGGTGGGCCTCAACGACGGCGCGGGCGCCCGCATCCAGGAGGGTGTGGTCAGCCTGGCCAGCTACGGCGGCATCTTCTACCGCAACGTGCTGTCCAGCGGCGTGGTGCCGCAGATCTCGGTGATCCTCGGCCCGTGCGCCGGCGGTGCCGTGTACAGCCCGGCGATGACCGA
>SXKB01000082.1 GCA_005778215.1 Actinomycetota bacterium
TCACGGGTGCGCATCCAGTTGCGGTTGCCCTGCACCGTGTTGATCTCGCGGGTGTGGGCGATGAACCGGTACGGGTGTGCGAGCGGCCAGCTCGGGAACGTGTTGGTGCTGAACCGGCTGTGCACCAGCGCGAGCGCGCTCTCGACCCGCTCGTCCGCGAGGTCGGGGAAGAACACCGCCAGCTGCGGCGTGGTGAACATGCCCTTGTAGATGAGGGTGCGGCTGCTGAGCGACGGGAAGAAGGTGCGCTGTTCCTCGGGCAGTTCGTGCTCGATGCGCTTGCGAGCCACGAACAGCTTGCGGTCGAGGTCGATGCCGGTCGCGCCCGCCGGGTCGGCCACGAAGAGGTGGCGGAAGCTGGGCATGACCGCACGAGCACTCTTGCCCAGGCACTCGGGGCTGGTGGGCACCTCGCGCCAGCCGAGCACGGTGAGTCCCTCGTCGGCGATGATCGACCCGATGGTGGCCACGGCCTTCTCGGCATCGTTCTGGTCGGCCGGCAGGAAGCCCATGCCCACGGCGTACGAACCGGCGGGCGGCAGCTCGAAGCCGGCGACCTCGCGCAGGAAGCGGTCGGGCACCTGGATGAGGATGCCGGCGCCGTCGCCGGTGTCGGCCTCGGCGCCCGTGGCACCGCGGTGCTCCATGTTGCAGAGGGCCCCGATCCCCATCGACACGATGGCGCGGGTGGCCCGCCCCTTGATGTCGGCCACGAACGACACGCCACAGGCGTCGTGTTCGAAACGGGGGTCGTAGAGACCCGAGCGCGCGGGAAGGCCCGCGGGAAAAGCGTTGTGCATCGAATTCTGCTTCCACGAAGTCGGTTGACGGCTGGGTGGCGCACGGGACGACGCTGGCCCGAACGGTGAGCGACATGTTACGGGTTCGCGCGCCCGCCGCGCCATTGTGTTCCGATCGCTTCCGGCGATGGCCGTACACTCGCCGGTGATGGACGACAAGCTCGAGGCGATCAAGGAGCATCTCGCTGCGCGCTACGAGCACCTCGAGGAGAGCAAGCGGCTGGGGTTCACCGTGGGCACCACGAAGCGGTTCTTCGAGATCGAGGGCCTCGATCTCGGCGGCCTGCTGGCACTCGAGCTGTTCACCACCATCATCCCGCTCATCCTGCTGGGCTACAGCTGGGCCAGCGACTTCAACGCGAACCTCAGCTTCGCCGACTTCATGATCAAGTGGATGGACCTGCGCGGCGAGAGCGCCGAGCAGGTACAGGGTCTGTTCGGCGACAGCGGCGACCTGCGCAGCACCTGGACCTTCCTCGGCATCGCCGGCTTCCTGTTCTGGGGCATCCCGATGTCGGCCCAGGTGGCCAAGACCTACGCACGGGCGTTCCGACGCGAGCGCTGGCCGTTCTGGACCGAGGTGTGGCGAGGATCGGTGTGGTTCGCGATGCTGCTCGTGAGCTACATCCTCGGCCTCGTCGTGCAGCGCAACCTGGGCATCTTCGGTGGGGCGCGCTTCTGGAACGTGTTCGCGTGGATCCCGTCGTTCGTGCTCTGGTCGGTGTCGCCCCTCATCCTCGTGCGCAACGGCACCAACGGATGGCGACACATGGCCTGGTGCGGCCTGGCCGGGGTGGTGCTCGATCTGTTCGGTGTGCGCTTCACCCTGAAGGTGGTGTTCCCCGGGTTGCTCGACGGCTGGGTGAGTTTCGGCCCCATCGGCGTGGCGATGGCCATCATGACCACCTGCACCGTCATCGCGGCGCTGTGGGTCATCACGGCGTGCCTCGGTGCCGTGCTGTGGGAACGCAACGCGCCCGCCGACACCGTCATCGAATCGCAGGCGACCGGGCCACGCGCATCGTCCATCCCACGCGTGTGATCCGCGTAGGATCGCGGCCATGTCGATGACGCCGCCTCCTCCCCCGCCGCCGCCCCCGCCCGGTGGCCAGCCGCCCCCTCCGCCCGGCTATCAGCCGTACGGTGTGGGCCAGCAGATGGAGCATCCGCAGGGCACCACCATCCTCGTGCTGGGCATCCTGTCGCTCGTCATCTGCGGCGTGCTCGGGCCGTTCGCGTGGTCGATGGGCAACAAGGCACTGCGCGAGATCGACAGCAACCCGTCGGTGCGCTACTCGAACCGCGGCAACGTGTCGGCCGGACGCATCTGCGGAATGATCGCCAGCATCCTCCTCGCCCTCGGCATCGGCCTGTTCATCCTCGTCGCCATCGCCGGTGGGTTCGCCGCCAACAGCTGACCTCGGGAATAGCTTGCGCGCGCAAGCGGTTCCTCCCCGCATGACCACTGCCACCGTCCACCGCCTCATCCGCGCCCAACAGGCCGTCGAAGGCGACGGCTTCGTCGTTCGCCGACCGTTCCCCACCCCGACGCTGTCCCATCTCGATCCGTTCCTGTTGTTCGACCACATGGGGCCCGTCGAGTTCGAACCCGGCAAGGGCGTGGGCACCCCGTGGCACCCGCACCGCGGCTTCGAGACCGTGACGTATCTGCTCGACGGCGACATGGAGCATCGCGACTCGATGGGCAACCACGGGTCCCTGCGCAGCGGCGACACCCAGTGGATGACCGCGGCCAGCGGCGTGCTGCACAAGGAAGGCCCCAGCGCCGCCGCACAGGCCACGGGTGGGCGGGTGCACGGCCTGCAACTGTGGGTGAACCTGCCCGCCGCGATGAAGATGGACGCACCCGCCTACCAGGACCTGCGCGCCGAGGCCAACGCCCGACGCGAACAGGACGGGGCCGTGGTGCGCGTGATCGCCGGCCGCCTGTTCGACCTCGACGGTCCGGGTGCCACGCGCACGCCCATCACCTACGCGCACGCCACCATCGACCAGGGTGCCGAGGTGCACACTGCGCTGCCCGAGGGCCACGTCCGGCTGCTGTATCCGATGACCGGCGCCGTCCGAGTGGGCGGCACCCAGGTCGACGAGGGCATCCTCGCCGTGCTCGACGGTGACGAACTCACCGTCGAGGGCGTGGCCGCCACCAGCGAGGTGATCCTGCTCACCGGCGCACCGATCGGCGAGCCCGTGGCGCGCTACGGCCCGTTCGTGATGAACACCGAGCAGGAACTGCGCGACGCGTTCCGCGACTTCGACCGCGGCGCGTTCGGCGTGCCCCAGGACTGCGCCGGCCGCGCACGCAACCGGCGACAGCGGGCCCCGTGGGGCCCGCTGTCGACACGATGCAAGGGTGCGTCCGGGACGGGAGCTTCCCGTCGCGCCCGGATCGTGGGAGGTCAGTCGTCGCTGCCGCCGCCGTTGCCGCCCTTGCCGCTGTCGTCGGACGTGGCGGGCGCCGAGGCGTCGGTGCTCGAGGTGCTGTCGTCGTCGCTGTCGTCGTCGCTGTCATCGCTGTCGTCGATGCTGCTCGAGGTGGCATCGTCGTCGTCGCTGCCGTGGTCGTCGACGCTGTTCTCGGTGGCGTCGTCGCTGCCGTGACCGCCGTTGCCGTGGTCGTCGACGCTGGTCTCGGTGGCGCTGTCGTCGATGCTGTTCGAGGTGGCGGTGTCGTCGGAGGTCGACGGTGCCGAGGCATCGGTGCTGGTGACGCTGTCGTCGGTGGTGGTGACCGTGGCGTCGACGCTGGTCTCGGTGGTGGCCACCGTGTCGGTGACCGACGTGGCCGGCTCGATCTCGATGCGGTGGCTCGCGCCACCCGAGGCGGCGGCGAAGCCGGCGGCGCCGAAGACGAGGACGCCGGTGGCGGCGCTGATGAGGATCATTCGCTTGCTGTTGGTGAAGTTCACTTGATTGCTCCCGTGTTGGTGATGGGAGCATTCAAACCCGGCCGTTCACGGAAAGCGAGCGACCTTCCGTTTGTTGGACAAACGCTGGACGATTGCCCACGAGTCCCTTGAAAATCTGCATCTCCCCTGGTGATGCGAGGTGCGTCAGGGCTCGTTGACCTGCCAACCACGACGAATGAGTTCGTCGGCCAACCACTGTGCGGGCATGCCGCGCAACACCAGGGCGTGCGTGTCGTTGGCCTGTTCCGCCCGCACCGTCTCCGCATCCACCTCGGGTTCGCCGTTGACGAGGCGGTCGATGAGCGCCGACGCCTCCTGTTTGGTGAACTTCCCGCCGGCTTGCCGTTGGGTGAGACCGTACGCGCGGCGAGCCTCACGGAACGTGGCGTATCCGGCCTTCTCGAGCAGTGCTTGCAGATAGCTGATCTGCTTCGCCGAGGCGGGAGGACCCGATGCTCCGAGCGCCATGGTCAGTGCCCCAGGACGCCCGCTCGATAGTGGGCACGACAGAGCAGCTCGTAGCGCACCACGTCGCCGAACAGCGGCTGCGCACCCTGTTCGCCCGTGTCGCCCACCACCACCGTCTCGCCCTCGTAGGTGAGCTCGCCGTTCACCACACGGGCGTTGTGCGTGGCCCTGGCCCCGCACCAGCAGCGCGCCTCCACCTGCATGGGCACCCGTTCGTCGGCGATCTCGAGCAGCCGTTTGGTGCCGTCGAACAGCAGGCCCCGGAAATCGGTGATGAGGCCGAACGCGAACACGTCGACGCCCAGGTCGTCGACCACCCGCCCCAATTGGTCGCACTGCTCGACGGTGTAGAACTGCGCTTCGTCGCACACCAGGTAGTGGATGGGCCAGTGGTCGACCGCCATCTTGTACAGATCGAGGTCGGGCCGCACCTCCACCGCATCGGCGGCCACCCCCAGGCGACTGGTGACCTGCGCCCCTTCGCGGTCGAGCATGGTGAGCAGCAGCCCGTACAGGTCGCGGCTGGCCAGGTTGTGGTGGATCTGGAGTGCCACCGTGCTCTTGCCCGAGCCCATGGTGCCGAAGCTGAACCGCAGTGTTGCCATGACGCCGGGAACCCTACCCGCGGGGTGTGAGGAGGTTCCGAACCCGTTCGATCGTGTCGGCCTCGGCGGGCGACTTGTCGGGCCGGTAGCGGCGCACCCGCGCGAACCGCAGTGCCACGCCACCCGGATAGCGGCGGCTGCGCTGCACCCCGTCGACGGCGATCTCCACCACGAGTTCGGGGCGCACGTACTGCACGTACCCGTCCTCTGGCGCGCCCAGCGCACGAGCCGTCAGCTCCACGGTCTGCCAGCGCAGCAACTCGTCGGTGAGCCCCTTGAACGTCTTGCCCACCATCACGAACGCGCCGTCGTCACCCCGGGCGCCGAGATGCAGGTTGCTCAGCCATCCGGTGCGCCGGCCGTGCCCCCACTCGGCGGCCAGCACCACCAGGTCGAACGTGTGGACGGGCTTCACCTTGCGCCAGGTCGCACCACGCCGGCCCGCCTGGTACGGCGACTCGAGTGCCTTCACCATCACGCCTTCGTGACCAGCCGCGAGTGCCTGCGCGCCGAACTGCTCGGCCAGTGCCGCGTCGTCGGTGTCGATGGTGGGCAGCAGCAGTGCGGGGGGCAGCGTGTCGACGAGCGCCGCCTTGCGCACGTGGAGGGGTTCGTCGATCAACGACGTGTCGCCGAGGTGGAGCACGTCGAAGAAGAACGGACGCAGCACGGTGCCGGCACTCATCGTGTCCTGGAACGCCAGCGGGCTGCCGTCCTCGTCGAGGCCCAACGCCTCGCCGTCGAGCACGAACCGGTCCACCGGCAACGACCGAGCGACGGCCACCAGTTCCGGCACCCCCGCCGACACGTCGCGCAGGCTGCGGGTGAACACGCGCACGTCGTCACCCCGACGGTGCACCTGCACACGGGCCCCGTCGAGCTTCCACTCCACGCTGGCCGGGCCGGTGAGCGCGAGCGCCTCCGTCACCGACGCCGCGGTGCCCGCCAGCATCGGCTGCACTGCGACCAGTGGCGTGAGCCCCACGTCGAGCGACTCGCCCGCCAGGGCACGGCGAGCGGCGACACCCAGGTCGCCGAGCAGCATCACGGCTCGGCGCACTGCGGCAACCGGCGCACCGGCGGCCTTGGCCACGGCGTCGGTGACCACGCCGTCGTTGGCCCCCTGGCGCAACTCCCCGCTGATCACCCGACGCAGGTGCTGCTGCTCGTCGGCGGTCAGGCGGGCGAACACGCCGGCCAACACCTCGTCGCGTGCTCGCTGCGACCCATCACCCGATGCAGCGGCCAGTGCGTCGAACGCCGCATCGAGCTCGGCGACCGTGACCTCCGACGTCGCGGCCGGGACGACGGCGGCGTCGCGCAAGGTGGCCCACCCCACACCGAGGCGACCCTGCCGGGGCGCGCCGAGCAACAACCCCACCACCGTGGGGACCTCGGCCGGTGGGGTGCCCCGCAACACTTCGGCGAGTGCAGCCACCTTCTCCGACCGCTTCGGCGTCGCCGCCACACGACGCGACACGTCCACGATCAGGGCGTACTGCACCCGCCCAGTGTCACATGCCGGCGGTACGCCGGCCAGTGCGGCTCAGAGGCCGCGCAGGTTGTCGACCCGCTTGAAGTACTTGCGGGCCCACACCAGCAGTTCGTCGACCTTCGGGTGGTCGGCCGCCTCGACGGCCACCACCAACTTCGCGACCTGTGCGTGCCGCTTGTCGAGGTCCTTCTTGAACGCCGTCTTCGCAGTGCCGGGGCCGACGATCAGGATCTCCCGTGCATCCCCGATCGCCTCGACGATGCCGTCGAAGAACACGTGGTCGTCGCTCGCCTTGCCCGGGCCGGGCTGGCCCGACTTGCGATGCACCTGGCGCTGCTCGGTGTCGCTGGCGACGATGTGGACGTGCTCTTTGTCGATGGAGAAGTCGATCACGACCGCCCGGAGGTGATCGAGCCACACGACAGCGTGCTGATACGACATGGTCCGCTTCTTTCCCGAACGACTCCGTTGCCGTTCGATTCCTTCTGACCATCACGGTACGCCCGCGGGACCCGCCTGACCTGGGGATTTGGTCACTTTCCCGATGACCAAGTCCCTCTCGTGCCGATCAGCCGGTGGCGAACCCGAACAGCCCACGCTCCTGCAGCATGGGCAGGAACGCATCGGAGTAGGCCTCCGTGGGGTGCTCGCGCACGAGCTCGTCGAGGCTGACCGCATCGTCGCCGACGAGGATGCGCCACCGCTCGGCCCGCACCCCGTCGAGGATGACGGTGGCCGCCTGCGCGGCGCTCGTGGGTGCGGCGTCGCGGAACATCTCGGCCTGCATCTGCATGCCGACGCGCAGGTCGTCGTCGCTCGCGCCGCTCACGTCGAGGCCACGCCGGGCGAGGCGCTGGCGAACGTCGTCGAGTTGCTCGGGCGTGAGCTCCTTGGGTTCGCGACCGAAGAACTTGCCGGAGTTGATGACGATCGACGTACCGATGTGCCCGGGCATCACCACCGACGCCTTCACTATCAATGGGGAGA
>SXKB01000083.1 GCA_005778215.1 Actinomycetota bacterium
ATCATCGGCACGGGCAGCACGTGGGCGTTGGGCCCGCCGAGGTACTTCCACAGCGGCAGATCGAGCTCGTCGGCGGCGGCCTTGGCCACGGCGAGGCTGGTGCCGAGGATGGCGTTCGCGCCGAGACGGCCCGTGTTGTCGGTGCCGTCGAGCGAGTTGAGCTCGTTGTCGACGAAGCGCTGCTCGGTGGCATCGACATCGGTGAGCACGTCGGCGATCTCGCCGTTCACGTAGCCGACCGCGGTGGCGACTCCCTTGCCCAGGTAGCGGCTGCCGCCGTCGCGCAGTTCGACCGCTTCGTGCTCGCCGGTGGACGCGCCGGACGGCACTGCGGCGCGGCCGGTGGCGCCGCTGGCCAAGGTGACCTCCACCTCCACGGTGGGGTTGCCCCGGGAATCGAGGATTTCACGGCCGACGACGCTGACGATCTCGCTCATGGGCTCCACGGTACCCACCTCCGCGAGGGCCTCGGACATTCAAGTCCCCTGATCCCACCGCCGATAACCAGGTCATGGCGGAGTCCATCTACGAGACCGAGGTCGACGTCGCGCCGCCCTCACACCAGCCGGTCCGTCCGAGCTGGAACCCTGCAGAGGAGGCGCGGCGACGCGCCGAGATGGAGGCCGCGGCCCTGACCGCGGCGCAGCCGAAGCGTCGGCGCGGCAAGAACCCGCCGCCTCCGCCCGTCGACCCGACCATCACCACCCAGATCCGCATGATCGCCGAGGCGCTGCCCGACCGCGAGCACGCGAAGCCGGGCGAGTACCACGGCGTGGTGGTACCGAGGGCGATCTGCGTGACCGGCTTCTTCATCGCGTTCGCGTTTCCGGCTGCGTTCCTGTACCTCAACCAGCTCGGCCATGCCGACCTGGTGAACGGTCGCTTCGAGCCCGACGAGTTCGCGACGCGCATCGCCAAGGTGATGCTCGGTGGCGCGGCGATCTGCATGCTCGTCGGGTGGCTGTGGTGGGGTGTCGCTGCGGCACTCAACGCGCGTCACCGTGCTCGGTGGGCCGTGTCACCCTGGTACGTGCCGCTCACCTACGTCGGTGTGGCGGCGTTGGCCGTGGGCGCCGGTGTGGCCGAACGATGGTTGGGCGAGCACGTGATCTACGTCCGCGCGTGCGCCCTCGCGCTCGCGGTGATGATGTACTTCAGCACGCTCGCGACGTACCGCCGGACGGCACAGTCGGTGAACTCCACCACCACGTACTTCACGCGACTCATCGTGGTGCCGTGGTTCGTGGCCATCGCTGCCGGCGTGATCGCATGGTTCTGGAAGTACCTGCCCACCCAGGCGATGCTCGGCGCGTACATCGCGCTGCAACTGGTGCAGGGGTTGTACGGCCTCACCATGTACCAGGCGATGGCGTCGCTCGACCGCGCGTGCGCGGGCACGCGTCAGATGCGTCCCGACGATCAAGAGTTCGCGAAGTTCCTCAAGGTCGCTCGCTGACGCCCGATGCAAGGGGCGTGAGCACTGTCACACCGCACGCCGGGGGCGTCATGCTCCCCGTTCGTCCCATCCGGGCCGCGCTGTTGGCGTTCATCGCCGCGCTGGCGCTCGCCGAGGTCGGCGCCGGTCTGGTGGCCGGGCAGGCCTGGCGCATCGAGTCACAGCACGGCACGTTGTCGTTCGACGAACGGTGGGAGTTGCACCAGTTGCTCGAGCGGCTGCGCGTGATGGAGGACGTGGTGGTGGCCGGCGTCGTCGCGACGACGCTGCTCTGGATGGCGCTCGCGGTGCACAACGCCATCCGCGGTGCCCGCGGCAGCGTACCGGCCGCGATGGTGGCCGTGGTGGCCGGTGCGGCCACGCCGATCGTGTTCCTCGCGCTGCGCGCCGTCGACGACGGTGAACAGTCGACCACCCGATGGCTGCTGCTCGCGGGCTCGGCACTGGTGCTGTACGCGCCGTTCTGGGCGACGGGTCGCGTGTCGGAGAGCATCGGTGGCCCGCGCACTCCGTTCCTGCGGTGGTGGATGGGCATGGCGGCGTCGTTCGTGGTGCACCAGCTGTTCACCACGGCGCTCGACCTGTCCGATCCGCAGCCGGCCGACGATTTCGGTCGCACGGCGATGATGTTCCTCATCAACGCGGTGGTGGTGGCCGTGATGGCGCTGATGGCCGCCGAGGCGACGCGTGAGATGGAGCGAGCCACGCTCGAGCGGGCGCTCACCTATCGGGTGCTCCACGACGACGCGAACATGCGGGTGCGCACATCGCCGCCCGCCGCGGCGCAGGTGCCGGAGCCGGCACGGTTGCTGCCGCCGCCGCAGGTGTAGTCGCTACTCGCCGGCCTTCACTTCGTCCCAGAGCGCGTCGAGCGCGGCCAGCCCGGCGGTGTGCAGGTCGATGCCGCGTGCCGTCGCCAGGGCCTCGACCTGTTCGAACCGGCCGCGGAACTTCTGGGTGGCGGCGCGCAGCGCACTCTCTGGCTCGACGCCGAGGTGGCGCGCCACGTTCACGACGGCGAACAACAGGTCACCCAGTTCGTCGCGCACGCGGTGCTCGTCGCCGCCGTGCGCCACCTCGCGCAGTTCCTCGGCCTCCTCGGCGATCTTCGGCAACGCGCCGTCGACGTCGGGCCAGTCGAACCCGAGCTTCGCGGCCTTGCGCTGCACGGCGTCGGCGTAGCTCAGCGATGGCTGCGAGTGCGGGATGCCGTCGAACACGGAGGTGCGCTGTTTCTCCTGCCGCTTGATGGCGTCCCAGTTCGACAGGACGGTGCCGGTGTCGGTGGCGACGACGTCGCCGAACACGTGCGGATGGCGGCGCACGAGCTTGTCGTGCACGCCCTGCGCCACGTCGGCCATCGTGAACCGGCCCTCCTGCTCGGCGATGGTGGCGTGGAACTCGATCTGGTAGAGCAGGTCCCCGAGTTCCTCGACGAGTGCGTCGTCGGTGTCGGGGTCGTCGGGGTCGAGCGCCTCGAGCGCGTCGACCACCTCGTAGGTCTCCTCGAGCAGGTACCGCACCAGCGACTGGTGGGTCTGTTCCTGGTCCCACGGGCACTGCTCCCGCAGTGTGCGGGCCAGGAGATGGAAGCGCACCAGTTCGGCGCCGACCGGCGCGCCGAGGTGGGGCACGTAGATCGACGTGAGGTGGTCGGCCTCCACGGTGCGGTCGAGTTCGGCCCAGGTGGTGTGGGTGATGCACTCGTCGTCGGTGCCGAGGCGTTGCAGGATGACCACCGGCTCATCGCCGGTGGCCGACTCGACAGCCAGCTTGATGTCGCTGAGCACCCAGTTGGCGTGGGTGTGCGCCACCAGCAGCGGTCCGCTGTTGCCGGCGGCGGCGGTGGCGAACTCGTGCCCGTCGACCAACGTGATGCCGGCCTCCACGGGGTCGATGCCGAGGCGCGCGTAGACGACGTCGAGGAACGACATCGCCGGGTGCACGGTGAGCTGCACGCGATCGTCGTGGCGCAGGGTGGCGACCGTGCGCTCGAGCACCAGCGGCGACCCGGGCACCGCGTACAGCACCTCGCCGTGCTGCTCGGCGGCCTGCACCAACCGGTCGGCGATCTCGGCGTACACGTCGGCGAAGGTGTCGGCCTGTTCGTAGACCTCGTCGAACGTGATGGCGTCGGGCACCAGCGATGCCGAAGGGTGGCGCCCCGTGCGCAGGTACCGGTGGGGGATGCCCGCGATGACGTCGAGCGTGTGCTGCGTGACGTGGTCGGTGCCGCCGGGGCCGAGGCCCACCACGACGACCGAGGGTCGGCTCACTTCGACGTGAACGGCACGACGGTGCCGGTGGCGGCGTCCCACTGGCCGAAGCGGGAGTCGACGAACACGTTCGCCCCCTGGATGCGGGCGTTCACCTCGGCGGCCACTTGGGTCTGCACGCTGGGCAGCACCTTCACCTGCTCCTGCTTGGCCAGGTCGTCCCATTCGCGGATGACCACGACGGCCTTGGAGTTGGGGAGCTGCACCTCGACCGGGATGCCGGGCACGGCGCCGGCCGCACCGAGTTGGCCGAGCACGTCGGGGTTCACGCCGCCATCGGTGGCGAGGCACGACGTGCCGTTCTGATCGGTGACGATGCCGCCGGCTTCGGCGAGCGCCGGGTCGGCCGACCACTGCAGCGCGGCGTCGGCCAGCGACATGCCGCCCTGCATCGCGTCGATCACTTCCTGCGGATCGGTGGTCTCGTCGAGCAGCACTGCGCCGAGGCACAGTGCCGGGCTGCCGTCGAGGCCCAGCGCGTACGCGGCCTCCGCCTCGCCCAGGAACGGCTCGGCGAGTTCGGCCGATGCCTCCTCGGCGGCGGCCTGCAGCTCCTCGAGGGTGGTGATGTCGCTCAGATCGGCGCCCACGGCTGCGACCTGCAGCCATCGGCCGATGGCCAGCCGGGCCGCGTCGCCCGTGGTGTTGCCGTCGGTGAAGCTGTCGAGCTGCGTCCGGCTCATCTCCTGGTCGTCGACGGACGCGACGGTGTCGGAGCGCGAGAAGGTGGAGCAGGACGAGAGGGAGGCGACGGCGGCGAGGGCGCCGAGTGCGAGCACGGTGCGACGGATCACGGCCGAGACCCTACCGCTCACGGGGTACGGTCCTCCCAGTCCACCCAGTGCACCTTGTACGCCTCGATGTACGCCTTCACGGCCTGGCCGGTGGTGCGGGCCGTGTGGTCGGGCATGTCGCCGTGGAACACCTTGTAGCGGTCGACCCGCTCGTGCACGGTGCCCTTCAGCTCCGCGAACCGCAGCTCCACGTTCCGGACGGCGAGGTCGTCGAGCAGATCGCGCAGCATCTCGGCCGCGGTGGCGTCGACATCGGTGATCGGTTCGGCGGTGACGATGACGCAGCGCACCGGGTCCTCGTCGTCGCGATCGATGATGCGGTGCAACAGGTCGTCCTGGAAGAACCGCGCGTTGGCGAAGAACAGCGGGGCATCGAACCGGTACAGCAGCAGGCCGGGCACGCGGCGGCCCTCCGGGTGGCGGGCCCGGTCGTGGTAGCCCTTCAGACCGTCCACGCGCACGAGTTCGGCGGTGTAGGGCTTCCACGCGAGGCGCAGGAAGTTCAGGATCGACAG
>SXKB01000084.1 GCA_005778215.1 Actinomycetota bacterium
ACCCCGTCACCGAGCTGGTCACCGGCCTCGACCTCGTCGCGCTGCAACTGCGCGTCGCCGAGGGGCACCCACTCCCCGATGCGCTGCTCGCCGGCGCCCCCTCGTGCGGCCATGCCATCGAGGTGCGCCTGTGCACCGAGGACCCCTACCGCGGCCACCTGCCCACGTCGGGCACGTTCCACGCATTCGAGTTCCCCACCATGCCCGGGCTGCGCATCGACACCGGCGTGGAGTCGGGCAGCACCGTGTCGCCCCACTACGACTCGATGGTCGCGAAGGTCATCGCCCACGCCGACACCCGCACCGAGGCCGCCCGGAAGCTGAAGGTGGCGCTCGAGCGGGCCACGCTGTGCGGCCCCACCACGAACCGCGCCTTGCTCGTCGACCTGCTCGGCCGACTGGTCGACCTCGACGACGAGATCGACACCGGGTGGCTGGACCGCCAGTCCTTGGGCGACGGCCCGCAGCCGACTGCGTTGCAGATCGCTGCCGCGGCGCTGGCCGTGGTGTCCGACGCCACGGCGGGCAGCCGCTTCCCCGTCGGGTGGCGCAACAACCCGTCGCAGCAGCACACCCAGGCCATCGGCGACCACACGGTCGCGTACCGCCACGACCGGTCGTCCCGCCTGGTGCACCTGGCCGTCGACGGCGAGGCGATCGATCTCGATGCCCACGTGCTCGATGGGCTCGCCCGCATCGACGCCTGCCGCATCGGCGACGTGGTGTACGTGGCGGGCGGCTCGTTCGTGCTGCCGGTGCCGCCTCGGTTCGTCGACCCCGACGATGCGGGCCGTGCCGGCTCCACCGTGGCGCCGATGCCCGGCAAGGTGATCCGCGTGCTCGTGGCCGTGGGCGACGAGGTGGCTGCCGGTCAGCCACTGCTCACCATCGAGGCGATGAAGATGGAGCACCAAGTGGTGTCGCCCACGACCGGCACGGTGAGCGAGGTGTTCGTCGCCGCCGGGCAGCAGCTCGACCACGGACAGCCGCTCGTGAAGGTCGACCCGGCATGACCCGCCGCGGCGTGCGCATCGCGAACTGCAGTGGCTTCTTCGGCGACCGCCTCTCGGCCGCGCGGGAGATGGTGGAGGGCGGCGAGATCGACGTGCTCACCGGCGACTGGCTGGCGGAGCTGACGATGCTCATCCTGCACAAGCAGCGGGCGCGCAACGCCGAGCTCGGTTATGCCTCCACGTTCCTGCTGCAGATGGAGCAGGTGCTCGCCGCGTGCAAGGAGCGCGGCGTCAAGGTGGTCACCAACGCCGGCGGCCTGAACCCCGCCGGATGCGCCGAGAAGGTGCGCGACATCGCGGCGAAGCTGGGGGTCGACGTGAAGGTGGCCCACGTGGAGGGCGACGACCTGCTGCCACGTGTCGACGGCCTCCGGCCGCAACTGGCACACCTCGACACGGGCGCACCCCTCACGGGCGAACCCCTCACCGCGAACGCCTACCTGGGCGGTTGGGGCATCGCCGCCGCGTTGGAGGCCGGTGCCGACGTGGTGGTGTGCCCTCGTGTCACCGATGCCGCGCTGGTGGTGGGTCCGGCGGCGTGGTGGCACGGGTGGGCCCTCGACGACTGGGACCGGCTGGCCGGCGCGGTGGTGGCGGGGCACGTCATCGAGTGCGGCACGCAGGCCACCGGCGGCAACTACACCTGGTTCCACGAGATCCCCGACCCCACGAAGCCGCTCGGGTTCCCGTTGGCGGTGGTGGAGGCCGACGGATCGTCCACCATCACCAAACACGAGGGCACGGGCGGCGTGGTGAACGTGGGCACGGTGACCGCGCAACTGCTGTACGAGATCGGCGGCGAGGCGTACGCCAACCCCGACGTGATCACCCACTTCGGTTCCATCCAGCTCACGCAGGCCGGCCCCGATCATGTGCGCATCAGCGGCGTGCAGGGGTCGCCCGCGCCGACCACCACCAAGGTGTGCCTGAACCTCGAGGGCGGCCACCGCAACCGCATGTCGTTCGTGCTCACCGGGTTGCACCAGGCCGAGAAGGCCGCCTGGGTGGAGGCCGCGCTGTTCGCCCGGTTGGGCGGCAAGGAGCGCTTCGACGAGGTCGACGTGCGGTTCGTGCCGGCGCCCAGCGACGCCCGCACCCAGGAGGAGTCGTCGGGCCGGCTGCACGTCACCGTGAAGAGCCGCGACGAACGGCTGGTGGGCCGCAACTTCAGCTCGGCCTGCATCGAACTGGCCCTCGCCAACTACCCCGGCTTCTTCGCGACGGGCGCACCCGGCGAGGCGCAGTCGTACGGCGTCTACTGGCCGGCACTGGTCGATGCCGACGAGGTCGACGAGCGCGTCGTGCTGTGGGACGGCACGCGCATCGAGGTCGCGCGACCACCGCGCGAAACGGTGGAATCCGCGCGACTTCGGCAGGCCGAGGTGCCCTCGGTGGCGCCCCGCGGGCCCGTCGTGGGCGAGCCGCTCGGCGCGCACTTCGCGGCCCGTTCGGGCGACAAGGGCGGCAACGCCAACGTGGGCATCTGGGCACGCGACGACGCCGGTTACGCCTGGCTGCACGCCCACCTCACCGCCGAACGCGTGCAGACCTTGCTGCCCGAGGCGGCGGCGCTGGAGGTGCGCCGCACCGAGCTGCCCAACATCCACGCGCTGAACTTCGTGATCGTCGGCCTGCTGGGCGAGGGCGTGGCCAGCAGCACCGCCTTCGACGCTCAGGCGAAGGGCCTCGGCGAGTACCTCCTCAGCCGCGTCTGGCGCTGACCGGGCTCAGGTGAGCAGCCGGTAGCCGATGCCGCGGGCGGTGACGATGAGTTTCGGGTCGTCGGGCTGGTCCTCCACCTTCACCCGCAGCCGGCGTACATGGGCGTCGACCAGACGCGAGTCGCCCAGGTACTCGTAGCCCCACACCCGTTCCAGCAGTTGGTCGCGCGACAACACCGCGTTCGGGTGATCGGCGAACTCACAGAGCAGGCGGTACTCGGTCTTGGTGAGGTTCAGCTCCACGCCGCCCTTCAGCACGATGCCCTGCTCGCGGCGCAGCTCGATGTCGCCGAACCGGGTGGCCGACGGCGACGCGGCCGACGCCTCGTGATGCAGGTGCACGCGACGCAGCGCGGCCCGGATGCGCGCCGCGAGTTCCTTGGGCACCACCGGCTTGGTGACGTAGTCGTCGGCCCCCGCCTCGAGGCCGGCCACCAGGTCGTAGGTGTCGGTCTGGGCGGTGACGATGATGATCGGCACGATGCTGCCGGCACGCAGCTGGCGGCACACGTCGAACCCCGACAGGTCGGGCAGGCGCAGGTCGAGCAGCACCAGATCGGGCTCACGTTCCTGGAACAGGGCCAGGCCGGTGCGACCGTCGGGTGCCTGGCGCACCTCGTACCCCTCGTCCTCCAGCGCCAAGGACAGGGCGAGTCGGATGGCGTCGTCGTCCTCGATGAAGAGCAGGGAGTTCACGCCACCACTCTGGCAGACACGTCGTTTCTGTTACAGAAATCGCACACAGCGGGCCTCGTTCCGTCACAGAGCCCGATCATGATGACACCTGTTCACGCTGCTCTGGTGGGGTACCTTCCTCCCCCTGGTGCCCCACCGGCAGCGGAACCTGCGGGCAGCATCCCGGCGTCGAACGCCACAACCCACCACACCACGGAGGTTGCGAGAAATGCTGGCACCAGCCCTCACCGCTCACACCGATCTGCACCGCCATCACGTGGCCGTCTCGGTGGCCGGGCCACTCACCACCGACGACCACGCCGCAGCACTGCAGGCGGCCTGCATGCCGCTGCCCCGGACGTACGGGTTGATCGTCAACCTCAGCGGGGTCACCGTCATCACCGAGGCCGGGCTGAAGGGGTTGCGCACCCTGGCCCAGGCCGTGCACGCGGCCGGCCATCGCATCGCCTTCGTGTGCAGCGAGCTGCTGCTGCGCGCCGACCTCGTGCTGGCCGACCTCGACACCATCGCACCCGTGCTGCAAGCCGACGAGCAGGCCTTCCCCATCGTCGGGTACGCGGCCTGATCGCAGCCCACCCCGTCCATCGGCCACACTGTGGCCCATGAACTCGACGCGCCGCCGCCGCACGCTGCGCCTGCGCACGCGCGTCACCCTGTTCTTCTCGCTCACCGCGCTGGTGGCCAGCCTCGGTCTGGCGGTCACCACGTACGCCGTAGCGCGGTCGTACCTCATCGACCAACGTCAGCAGACGGCACAGACCCAGGCGTTCGCGAACGCCAAGACCGTGCGCGACCAGTTGCTGGTGGAGGGCCAGTACGACCTGCGCGATCTGCGCACCGAGAGCGGCGGCTTCCCGGTGCTGGTGCAGGACGGTGTGCAGTTCACCGCCGACGCGAGCTACTCGTTGGAGGCGTTCCCGCTCGAACTACGTACCGCGGTCAGCCAGGGCGGCACTGCACAGCAGCGGTTCGAGTACCTCGGCGACCCGTACGTGGCGGTCGGGTTGCACATGCCGTCGGTGAACTCGCAGTACCTCGAGGCGTTCCCCATGGAGAGCACCGAGCGCGCCCTGCGCGCCATCTCCACCGCGCTGTTGGTGGGCTCGTTCGTCACGATGCTGCTCGCCGGCGTGCTCGGCTGGTGGGCGAGCCGCCGCCTGCTGCGACCGCTCTCCCGCGTGTCCACCGCCGCGGGCGAGATCGCTGCGGGTGGCCTCGACACCCGCATGCCGCCCGAGAACGACCCCGACCTCGACCGCTTGGCCCGATCGTTCAACGACATGGCCGACGCCGTGCAGACCCGAATCGAACGCGAGGCTCGTTTCGCCAGCGACGTCAGCCACGAGCTGCGCTCCCCCATCACCGCACTCACGGCCGCAGTGGAGGTGCTCGATGGCCGCCGTGGCGACCTGCCCGACCGCACCCAGCAGGCGCTCGACGTGGTGGTGAGCCAGGTGCGCCGTTTCGACCACATGGTGATGGACCTCCTCGAGCTGTCACGCATCGACGCGGGATCCACCGAACTGCATCGCGAGGAGGTCGACATGCGCGAGCTCATCCCGCGCATCGCCCAGCGGTACGGATTCGGCGAAGTGCCGGTGGAGATCGACAAGAAGATGCCGTCGTTGGCGCGCGTCGACAAACTGCGGTTCGAGCGCATCCTCGCCAACCTGCTCGAGAACGCCCGCGAGCACGGTGGCGGCCCCATCCGCGTGTCCCTCGACCGGCAGGGACGCTCGGCCCTGCTGCTCACGGTCGACGACGCTGGGCCGGGCGTGGCTCGCGGTGAACGTTCACGCATCTTCGAACGCTTCGCCCGCGGCAGCGCCGCCCGCCATCGCGTCGGCACCGGGTTGGGGTTGTCGCTCGTGGCCGAACACGCACACGCCCACGGCGGCGAGGCGTGGGTGGAAGACCGTCCCGGCGGCGGTGCCCGATTCCGAGTGAGCTTCCCGGAGGCCGTGTGATGCGCATCCGAACCCTGGCACTGGCTGCCGGCTGCATGGCGGTGGCCACGCTCGCCGCCACCGCGTGCAGCGTGGTGGGCAACGGCAAGGTCGACAAGGTGGAGCCGCAGTTCGGGCTCGACGAGACCCTGCCGCCCACCACCACACTGCCGCCCACCACCACGCAACTCGAGACCACGACGACCGGGTTCGAGAGCAGCACCACCGCGGTGCCCACCGAGCCGGTGCGGCTGTACTACATCGCCAGCGGCCAACTCGTGTTCGTGGCCACGCCATTGCCGGCGGGTGCTGCGCTCTCGCAGATCTCCGCCGCGCTACAGGCCGGTCCCGACACGCTCGGCGATCTCGGTGCCGGGCTGCGGAGTGCGGTGCCCGATCAGCCCGAGATCCGTGCCACCGACAACAACGCGGGTGTCGCCGTGGTGGAGTTGCCCGACGGGTTCTTCGACTCGATCCCCGTGGCCGACCAACGCCTCGCCGTCGCACAGATCGTGCTCACCCTCACCGACAGCCGCGGTATCGGGCAGGTGCAGTTCAACGTGGCGGTGCCGCGCCCGTCGGGCGCGCTCGCGCCGGCCGGCCAGCCCTTGTCGCGCAACGACTTCCTCTCGCTCGTCGAGGGCGCCACGGTGAGCAGCACCACCGTCGCGGCCAGCACCACCACCGCCCCGTAGCGGTCGCCGGTAGCGTGGATGGCCTCATGCGCAGCGGATTCATCACACTCGTCGGCCGGCCCAACGTCGGCAAGAGCACGTTGGTGAACGCGATGTGCGGCCAGAAGGTCAGCATCGTCAGCGACAAGCCGCAGACCACCCGCACCCGGGTGATGGGCGTGCGCACCACACCCGAGTCGCAGTTGGTGTTCGTCGACACACCGGGCCTGCACAAGCCGGTCACCGCGCTCGGTGAACGGGTGAACGCCACGGCGCTCGACAGCGTCAACGACGTCGACGTGGTGTGCCTGGTCATCGACGCCACGAAGCCGTTCGGCAAGGGCGACCAATGGGTGGCCAGCCACCTCGACCTGTCGAAGGCCATCCTCATCCTCAACAAGATCGACGCGGTGAAGGGTGACGAGGTCGTCCGTCAGCTCACCATGGCATCGTCGCTGGGTGCCGCCGAGTACTTCCCGGTGTCGGCGAAGTCGGGCAAGGGCATTCCTGAGCTGGTGGAGCACCTGTCGGCGATGCTGCCCGAGGGGCCGATGTACTTCCCCGAGGAGACCGTCAGCGATCAGCCCGAGGAGCTGTGGGTGGCCGAGTTGGTGCGCGAGCAGCTGCTCGCCGTCACCCGCGACGAGCTGCCGTACAGCATCGCCACCCGGGTCACCGAGTGGGAATGGCCGCGCGTCCGCGTCGAGATCCTGGTCGAGCGCGACAGCCAGAAGGGCATGGTCATCGGGAAAGGCGGCGCGATCCTCAAGGAGGTCGGCCGCCTGGCCCGTGCGCAGCTGCCCGAGGGCGTGTACCTCGAGCTGTTCGTGAAGGTCGACAAGGACTGGCAGCGCAAGCCCGACCGGGTCGAGCGCCTGGGGTACTGACCGTCAGACCTGACTGCTGCGACCGGCCCAGAACGGGGCGCGCAGCTCGCGCTTGAGGATCTTCCCGCTGCCGGTCTTCGGCAGCTCGTCCACGAACGACACGCTGCGCGGCACCTTGTAGCCCGCGAGGTGTTCCTTCGCGAACGCGACCACGTCGTCGGCCGACATGGAACCACCCTCACGAACCACGACCACCGCGTGCACGGTCTCGCCCCACTCCTCGCTGGGCACACCGAACACGGCCACCTCCAGCACATCGGCATGGTGCTCGAGCGCCGCTTCGATCTCGGCGGGATAGATGTTCATGCCACCGCTGATGATCATGTCCTTCTTGCGGTCGCAGATGTAGATGTAGCCCTCGTCGTCGCGGTATGCGATGTCGCCGACGGTCTGGTAGCCGTGCTTGTTGTCGGCCAGGAACTTGTCGTGCTGCTTGTAGTAGTCGGAGAACACACTCGGGCTCTTCACGAACAGTTCGCCCGTGTGCTCGGGGCCCACACCGACGACCTCGTTGCCCTCGTCGTCGAACAGCTTGATCTCGACCATCGGTGCCGGCAGGCCGCAGGAACCCGGTTTGCGCAACTGATCCTCGGGGCGCAGCACACAGTTCACGCCGAGTTCGGTGCTGCCGTACACCTCGAACAGCGACTCGGCCGGGAAGTACGCGAGGTACATCTGCTTCAGCGCGAAGCTCCACGGCGCGGCGTTGGCGATCATCCGCCGCATCGACGACACGTCGTACTTCGCCTTCACCTCGTCGGGCAGGTTGCACACCATGCGAATGGGTGTGGGTGCTGCGAACGTGGACGTGACCCGATAGGTCTGCACCAGGCGCAGCCAGTCCTCGGCGTTGAACTTGCGTTGCAGCACCACCGTCTGGCCGAGCACCAGCGCGATGCCCATGAACCCGCCTGGACCCGAGTGGTACAGCGGGCCGGTGGGCATGTACACGTCGTCGGGGGTGTACCCGATGTGGGCCAGCAGTGCGGCCGACTGCGCGGCGCTCCCGGTGCCTCGCCGCAGCGCACCCTTCGGTTTGCCAGTGGTGCCACTGGTGTAGATCATCGTCGAGCCGGGCTCGACGGCCTCGGGCACCTCGGGCTCGCCCTTCGTGGCCGCGTCGATGAGCGGGTCGATGGCCGTCATGCCGTCGGGCGTGTCGCCGTCGAACACCAGGTAGTGCTCCACCTTCGGCAACTCGCTGCGGATGCGGGTGAACATCGGTGCGAACTCGGCATCGACGTACACGATGGTGGCATCGGAGTGGTCGGTGACATACGCGGCCTCTTCGTCGCTGAGGCGATAGTTCAGCGGTACGGCCGTGACCCCGAGCTTGCGGGCTGCGTTGATCATCACCACGAGGCCGATGGAGTTCTGGCCGCACCACACCACCTTGCTGTCGCCGGGCACCACGCCCATGCCGAGCAGCACGTTGGCCAACTGGTTCGCCCGTTCGTTCAGCTCGCGATAGGTGAGCTGTCGCACGGTACCGCCGGCCCGGTCGTCGATGACCGCCGGCTTGTCGGGCTGGGTGATCGAGTAGGCGGTCAGGAAGTCGGCCATGAGGGCGCTCCTCGCGAGTCGTGCGGTGTTCTTGGCGAGGCGCAGCGGCAACAGCACAGCCTTCACGAGCCGTTCCCCCGGTGTCATCCCCACCGCTTCACCGTAGAGCATGCCGAGGTGCCATGCTTGCGCCATGGCACCCCGCATCATCAACGGCACCGCAGAAATGAAGTCCCTCGTCGGGGAGCACCTCGGCTTCTCCCCGTGGATGGAGATCTCCCAGGAACGCGTCAACCAGTTCGCCGACGCGACGGGCGATCACCAGTGGATCCACATCGACGTCGAGCGCGCCACGAAGGAGAGCCCGTTCGGCGGCCCCATCGCCCACGGCTACCTCACGCTGTCGCTGGCCCCGGTGCTGCTGCCCCAGGTGGTTATCTCCACCGGCTTCAAGTTGGGCGTCAACTACGGCTGCAACAAGGTGCGGTTCATGTCGCCCGTGCCGGTGGGCGCGAACCTGCGCCTCGGCGTGAAGCTGCTCGCGGTCGACGACATCGCCGGTGGCATCCAGAGCACGTACGAGCTCACCTTCGAGACCGAAGGCGCCGCCAAGCCCAGCTGCGTCGCCGAGGTCATCTTCCGCAGCTACGAGTGACGTGACCACGCCCGCCCTCCACGTGGGGTGCCCGATGTGGGCGCAGCGCGCATGGGTGGGCGTGCACCTGCCTGCCGACACGCCGTCGGGACAGGAGTTGTTCCCCTACAGCCGCATGCTCAACGCGGTGGAGGGCAACACCACGTTCTACGCACTGCCGCCCGCCGCCACGGTGGCCAAGTGGGCGTCGCTCGCCGACCCCGCGTTCCGGTTCGTGTTCAAGGTGCCGCGCACCATCACCCACGACGCGCGTCTGCGCGACGTCGACGCCGAGCTCGCCGCGTTCGTCGATCTGCTCGCACCGTTGGGCGACCTCGTGGGCGGTCTCACCCTGCAACTGCCACCGTCGTTCGGGCCGCGCGACATCGCTGCCCTCGACCAGGTGCTGGCGAAGGCACCCCAGGTCTGGCGCTGGAGCGTGGAGGTGCGCCACGCCGACTTCTTCGGTGGCGACGGCCGTCGTGCGCTCGACCGCGTGCTGCTGCGGCACGGCGCAGAACGGGTGGTGCTCGACACGATCTCGCTGTTCCATCGCACACCCATCACCGAGGACGGGCACGAGGAGTGGCGCACGAAGCCACGGGTGCCGCTGCTCGACGACGCCCTCACGGATCGGCCCATCGTGCGCTTCATCGGCAGCGACCACCCCGAGCTCACCGACAGCGGCCTCGACCGCTGGCGGGTGCGCATCGCCGAATGGCTCGACGAGGGCCGCACCCCGACGCTGTTCGTGCACACGCCCGACAACATGCGCAGCCCGGTGCTGGCGCGCGGTTTCCATGCCGCGATGTGCGACATGGTCGACGGTCTCGCACCGCTGCCCGAACCGATGCCCATCGGCGGGCCCGAGCAGATCACCCTGTTCTAGGAAGCGGCGTCAGCTCGCCGCGCCGATGAGCAGCAGCACGGCGACCGCACCCGCCACCGAGGCCGCACTGATCCAGGTCCACGGCAGGCCGATGAGCAACAGCACCGCACCGATGCTCGTGCCCCACGGGCCCAGACCGGTGCCGGCGAGCATGCCCACCAACCCCACACCGAACGCGGCAAGCCCTGCCACGATGCAGATCAGCCGCGCCACCACCACGGCGGCGTTCGACGCGAGATCCTTGGCCGACCGGCGACGCGGTCGGCGGCCTCGCACGTCCATCTGGTCCTCGGGCCGGTTGCGTCGCATGCGGCGCCTCAGCGGAAGTTCGGCATGACCTCGGTGGCGAACAGTTCCATCGACTCGGTCTCGGGATAGTCGCTGCACCACGGGATGAACCCGGTGCACCCGAGGTCGAGGTACGTCTGGATCTTCTCGCACACCTGCTCGGGGGTGCCCACCAGGTTGCCGTCGCGCCAGCTCTCGAGGGCCTCACCCCGGAAGCTCTTGCTGCCGGCCGCCTCGATCTCGGCTTCGGTGCTGCGGATGAACACCTCGGGCGACCAGGTCTTGCGGATGGTGGTCTCGTCGCGGCCCACCGCGGCGCAGTGCCCCTTCAGGATCTCGCGCTTGCGTGCCCACTCGTCGGGCTTGCCGCCGAAGTTGCTGCAATCGGCGTAGCGGGCCACCACGCGCAGCGTGAGCTGCTCGCCGCCGCCACCGATCCAGATGGGCGGATACGGATCCTGCAGCGGCTTCGGATCACACTGGGCGCCCTTCAGCTGGTAGTAGGTGCCGTCGAACGTCGTGTCGGCCTCGGTCCACATGCTGCGCACGATCTGCACGCTCTCGCGCAGCATGCCGATGCGGTCCTTCGGCAGCGGGAAGTCGAAGCCGTACCCCTTGTACTCGTGCTCGTACCAGCCGGCACCGATGCCCCAATCGAGGCGGCCGCCGCTGATGACGTCGACCGTGCTGGTGATCTTCGCCAGCACCGACGGCTCTCGGTAGCTGTTGCAGCCCACCATCTGGCCGAGCCGCACCCGCGAGGTGCGCTGGCTGATGGCGGCCATCGTGGTCCAGCACTCGAACACCGCCTCGTGCGCGGCCTTCGGCACGTTGTGGAAGTGGTCGTACACCCAGATCGAGTCGTAGCCCAGCTCCTCGGCGCGCACGGCGATGTCGACGGCCTTCTGCCACTTCGCCGCGGCGCCGTCGATGGACGACAGCTCCATCTTCCAGCCCTGCGGCATGAACACGCCGAAGAGCGGCGTGGCGACATCGCGGGTGTCGACGACGGGAGTGGTGGGAACGGTCATGCCCGGACTGTACCTCTCGGCCGCGATCGGGTTCCGATGGTGACGGATGACACATCGCTGGGTTAGGTTGCCCCGCCATGACGGCTCAGTTCTCGGTTGCCGAAGTCCATGAAGCCATCGCCGCGACGCGGCCCGACGAGGTGTGCCTGGTCTTCCGCGATCGTCGCCTCACGTGGGGCGACGTCACCGACCGCACGCGGCGGTTCGCGAACCATCTGCTGGCCGCCGGGCTCGGCTGCCACACCGAACGCGAGCACCTGCAGGGACACGAGAGCGGCCAGGACCATCTGGCCATCTACCTGCACAACGGCAACGAGTACCTCGAAGCGATGCTCGGTTCGTTCAAGGCCCGGGTCGCGCCGTTCAACGTGAACTACCGCTACGTCGCCGAGGAACTGCGCTACCTGCTGCTCGACTCCAACGCCGCTGCGGTCGTGGTGCACAGCCAGTTCGCACCCACGCTGGCCGAGGTATTGCCCGACCTGCCCAACCTGCGCGTCATCCTCCAGGTGGCCGACGAGAGCGGCAACGCCCTGCTGCCGGGGGCCGTCTGGTACGAGGATGCACTGGAGGCGGCGTCGGCCGACAGGCCTGCCGTGCAGTGGAGCCCCGACGACCTGTACATCCTCTACACGGGCGGCACCACCGGCATGCCCAAGGGCGTGCTGTGGCGCAATGGTGACGCCAACGTCGAGTGCTTCGGCGGTAGCCGCGCCGACACGCTCGACGGCGTGCTGGCGGAGGCCACCGGTGGCCTGAAGGCGTTGCTCGCTCCCCCGTTCATGCACGGTGCCGGCCACTGGATGAGCTTCCGCACCTGGAACACCGGCGGCACCGTGTTCGTGCAGAGCGTGCCCGAGCGACTCGACCCCGACGACGTGTGGGGCCTCATCGAACGCGAGCAGCTCAACTTCCTGCTCATCGTCGGCGACGCGTTCGGTCGCCCGCTGCTCGACCGACTCGCCCAGGGCGGCATGGATCTGTCGAGTCTCACGGTGCTGCTGTCGGGCGGCGCACCGCTGAGCGCGAACCTGAAGGAGGAGTTCCTGCAACACCTCCCCACGCTCATGATCGTCGACGGGCTCGGCTCGTCGGAGGCCGGCGGCCAACTGTCGCACGTGTCGGCCGGCAGCGGCGCCACGACGGGCACGTTCCCCATCAGCCCTGGCAACCACGTGCTCAGCGACGATCTCACCCGCGAACTCGAGGCCGGCGATCCCGAGATCGGCTGGCTGGCCAAGAGCGGCAACCTGGCACTCGGCTACCTGGGCGACGCCGCCAAGACCGCGCGCACCTACCCGGTGGTGGCGGGCACGCGCTATGCAGTGCCGGGCGACCGGGCACGCCTGCGCGCCGACGGCGTCATCGAACTCCACGGCCGCGACTCGGTCACCATCAACTCCGGCGGCGAGAAGATCTTCGCCGAGGAGGTGGAAGCCGCCGTGAAGGCGCACCCCGGTGTGTACGACTGCGTGGTCGCGGGTCGCCCCAGCGAACGGTGGGGCAACGAGGTGGTGGCCGTCGTGCGCGTGCGCGAAGGGTTCACCGTCACCGAGGCCGATCTGCGCGCCGAGGCCGAGCGGCACATCGCCCGCTACAAACTGCCGAAGGCGTTCGTGTTCGTGAACGAGGTGGTGCGCTCGCCGTCGGGCAAGGCCGACTACCGCTGGGCCAAGCAGGTGGCCGCCGAGGGCTGACGCCCGGCCGTCACCAGACGGGGTCGATGGGCGTGATGACGCCGAAGTGCTGTTCCAGCACCTCGGCGCCGCGCAGTGCGGTGAGATCGGCGAATCGGCGGGCCACCACCTGCGCGCCGACGGGCGTGTGATCGGCCATGCCCACGGGCACCACCGCGGCCGGGATGCCGAGGATGTTGCCCGGCAGCACCGGCCTGATGAGCTCGAGCACCGCCTGCGCGTTCTCCGACGACACCACGTCGAAGCCGAGTTCGAACGGCGGCTGCGTCCACGTGGGCATCAGCAACACGTCGTGCTCGGTGAGGAACGAATGCCACTCGCGGGCCACGCGGTTGCGATCGGCGAACGCGTGCATCAGCGTGGCCGAGTCGACCGGCTCGAAGATGTCATCGGCGAAACCGAGGAACCGCTGACCGGCCTCGCCCATCACCAGCTGCAGCAGCGGCAGGTTGGCGCGGATCTCGCTGAGCAGGATCACCGACCACAGTTCGAGCACGCGTTCGAACGACGGCGGGGTGGCCTCCACCACCTCGTGGCCGGCCTG
>SXKB01000085.1 GCA_005778215.1 Actinomycetota bacterium
CGTCGGCGTTGCACACGATGTACTTGCGATCGGCCGGCGTGTCAAGCACGGTGCGCAACTTGATGCCGCTGGGGAACGCCGCACCACCACGGCCACGCAGGCCGCTGTCGGTGACCTCGGTGACGACGTCGCCGGGCTGCATCGCGAGTGCACGCCGAAGGCCGGCGAGACCGCCGTGAGCCACGTAGTCGTCGGCATCGCGGGGATCGATCACGCCCACGCGACCGAAGGTGACGCGCTGCTGACCCTTCATCCACGGCAGGTCGGCGACGGGGCCGACGCGCTTGGGGTGGTCACCGCCCTGCAGCAGGCCGGCCTCCACGAGGCCCGGCACGTCGGTGGCCGACACGTTGGCATAGGCGACGCGACCGTGCGGCGTGGCGACCTCGACGAGCGGCTCGAGCCACAACATGCCGTGCGAGCCGTTGCGCACCACGCGCACACCGGGCTGCGCGGCCAGCGCGGCAGCCACGTCGTCGGCACCCGCAGCCCGGGCGGCGGCGTCGCCGGGCACGTGGACGGTGACACCCTCACCACCGGTGAGTACCGGCGCAGGCGCGGGCTCGCGACGGGCGACGCTGCCGATGATGGTGGCGACGCCCTCGGCGGTGACGCCGGCGTAGTGCCGTCCGGCCGCCGAGACGGCAGGACCCTGCGTGCACAGCCCGAGGCAGAACACCTCTTCGACTTCGACGGGCTGGCCCGCCGCGGCGTCGATGGCCGCCTGGTGCAACGCGGCACCGCCACGCGACAGGCACGCTTCGGCGCGGCACACGTGCACCACCGGCCCGGCGGGCGGCGTGGTGCGGAAGTCCTTGTAGAACGTGATCACACCGTGCACCTCGGCGACCGACAGGTTGAAGGTGTCGGCCAGCAACGGCACGTGCTCCGGGTCGATGTAGCCGGCATGGTGCTGGATGGCGTGGAGCGCGGGCATCAGACCGCCCGGCCAGGGCGCGAACCCGCGCACGATCGAGGGGATGTCTGACACGTTCAAGGAGGATCATCGTAGGCGCGCACACCCGGCGATGCGACCACTGTCACACCGATTCTCCGCACGAGTGTCCCGTGAATTTCACGATGCGGAACGCACGGTCCTCGAACCCGCTCGACGGGGGCCGTCACCGAACTGTCGGCCCTCGTAATGACCGGGATTCGTGTCGGGCCGACCACGCCGACTGGTCCACCGCCAGGTGAGCGAGAGACGCGGATTCGCCGTGTCGAACGGCGGGATGCCGTGGAGCCAGTCGCGCTGACACGCGCCACCCATCACCAGCAGATCACCCTTGCCGGGCAGCAGCACGATGTCGTCAGGACCCTGCCCCGCCGGCACGCGGCTGGCCGCCGCCTCCACCCACGAACCGCGGGGCCGTACCACGAACGGGCGACGCTGCCCCAGCACCACGATCGCGATGCGCGTGTCGTCGAGCCAGCGCATGGCCCGGTCGCTGTGCAACCCCTGGAAGTCGGTGCCGTCGCGGTACAGGATGGCTGCCACTCCCTCGAACGGCACCCGGTAGGTGGCCTGCAGATGCAGGTCGGTCTGGCGCAGCACCGGGCGACTGTCGGCGCGGAGGCCGGCGCTGAGGCGCTGCTCGGCCACGTACCGGTCGTACCGCAGCACCTCGGTCTGGGCCCACGGCACCGACGCCACCAGATCGTCGAGCAGGTCGGTCGGCTCGCGCACGAACCCCTCCACCACGTCGACCCACGAGCCGGCATCGAGGTCGATGCGCCGCACGGTGGCGCGGCGGTCGATGGCGAGTTCGTCGGGGTGCGTCACGCGCCCTCCAGCAGCGCGTGCTGGGCGATGCCCTCGGCGCGGGCCGCTTCGAGTCGTTCGGTGGTGAGCGTGCGGCGCACCACGAAGAACAGCACGGCGTGGATGGCCGCGTCGACGAACCACACCATCCGCAACGACATCTCGTTGCTCACGAACTGACGGGAGATGAGCACCACCAGTCCGCCCATCGCAGCGCCGATGGGGATGCTGCCCCAGGCGAAGAAGCGGTACACGCTGTTCACCCGGCCGAGCAGGTGTGCGGGGATGATGGTCTGACGGAGGCTGACCGTGATGACGTTCCAGGTGCTGCCGAGCAACGTGCCCACGGCGACGATGACGGCCACCGCGGGCCACGACGACGACAGGCCGACGAGTGCCTGCATCACCGCACCGGAGCCGAGCGTGAGCGCGAGGCAGGTGCCACTGCCGAGCGTGCGCGACAACCACGGCGCCACGTACCCGCCGATGATGGCGCCCACGGCGAAGCCGAATCCCATGATCGTGAACGTGAGCGGCGTGACGCCGAGGACGTCCTGCGAGAACAGCACGAACATCGCCCCGCTGAGGTTCGTCGCCAGGTTCATCAGACCGAGGATGATGGCCATCGACCGCAGCAGCGGATGACGCCACAGCCAGCGCACGCCTTCCTTCAGTTCCGCCCGCCAGTTGGTGGGAGCCGCGTCGACCTCCCCTTCGGGCCGCACTGCCCGGAACGTGCCGGGGATGAGTGCGACGAGCGCCGCCGCGGCGAAGAACGAGCCGGCGTCCACGAAGAACGGCAGCGAGAAGGCCGACAGCAGCAACAACGAACCGAGCGGCGGGCCGATGAAGGTGTTGGCCACCGACTCGATGCTCCACATGCGGCCGTTCGCCCGCTCGAGGTGCTCGGGCGCCACGATCGACGGCATGAACGTCTGACCACAGTTGTCGCGCAGCACCTCTGCCGACCCGAGCAGCAGTGTGGCGAGCACCAGCAGCAGGTACAGGCCGGTACGGGTGCCAACCACCTGATCGAGCGCATCGGGTGCCGGCAGGGTGTCCTGCTGGCCGAGCACCGCGAACGCGATGAGCAGCGTGAACGCACAGCGGAGCGTGTCCATGGCCACCATCGCACGCCTGCGGTCGACCCGGTCGGTGATGACGCCGGCCGGCAGGGTGAACACCAGCCACGGCAGTCGTTGTGCTGCGGCGACGAGCGCGATGAGCAGTGGGTTGCGCGTGATGGCGGTGGCCAACCACGGGTAGGCGATGCCCGCCATACCGTCGCCGATGTTCGACAGCGCCGTGGCGGTGTAGAGCTTGCGGTAGCTGGCGCCGAGACGGATGCGGTCAGTCGCCATCAGTGGCCTCCTGCGGCGCGACGGGGCGGTTGGTGGCGAACAGGCCGAGCAGCATCGCGAACTCGCGGTCGCCCCCGCGAGGTGCGTTGCTGAACTCGAGCGCCAACGCTTCGAGGCGTTCGCAGTACTCGGCGGCGCGGTCGTGCGGGATGCGCACCGAGCGCATCGTGAAGAACCCCGGCGTGCCGTCGGGGACGTCGTGGTCGAGCATCGATCGTGCGTCGGAGAAGAACGGCAGATCGTTGCCGTGGGCGTGATCGGGGAATCGGATGGTGCGTGCAGTGCGGCCGTAGAACCGCTCCTCCATCGCCCGCACCTTGCGGGTGCGCACCACCTGCAGCAGACCGGCATCGACCAGCAGGTCGACGTGGTGGGCCACCGACCCGCGCGGACGACGCACGCGCGCGGCCAGTTCGGTGACGCTCATGGCTCGTTCGAGCACCAGGTCGAGGATGAGCATCCGCAACGGATCACCGAGCGCCTTGAGCCGCGTGGGCGTGTCGGCGTCGACGACGTCGACGAGCTCGTAGTCGAGGAGATGGTGCGGCTGAACGTCCGACATGTGTCGAACATTAGAAACATTCCGGCAATTCGTCAACCGGGTCACTTTCCCGGAACGATCGCGCGGCAGAATGCCGGGGTGACCGCCACGCTGCCCGCCCCGACCAGTCCGTGGTCGCCGCTGCGGGTGACGGTGTTCCGCAACCTGTGGCTGGCGGCGCTCGTGTCGAACATCGGCACCACCATGCACACCGTCGGCGCCGCATGGGCGATGACCGACCTGTCCGACTCCCCCACCGTGGTGAGCCTGGTGCAGACGGCGTGGGCCGTGCCCGGGTTCCTCGTGGCCATCCCCGCCGGCGCGTTCGCCGACGTCATCGACCGCCGACGCCTCATCCTCGTCAGCCAGATCGGTTCGATGTGCTTCGCCGCGATCCTGGGCCTGTTGGCGGTCACCGACCAACTCGAGGTGCCGTCGCTGCTCATCGGCACGTTCGTGCTGTCGATCGTGATGACCATGTCGGGCCCGGCGTTCATGGCCCTCATCCCCGAGTTGGTCGAGCCACGGGAACTCACCCAGGCGATCGGACTCAACAACATCGCCTACAACGGCTCGCAATCGGTGGGGCCGGCCCTCGCCGGCGTGATCATCGCCATCGCCGGGCCGGGTGCCGTGTTCCTCATCAACGCCGCCTCGTTCCTCGGCATCGTGGTGGTGATGTGGCGCTTCCGGCCCGCCAGGCCTGGCCCCACATCCGACGAACCGATGTGGCACGCGATGAAGACCGGGGTCACCTACTTCGCCGGACGACGCATCCTCTCGCGCTACGCCATCCGCATCGCACTCGCCTTCCTGGCCACGTCGTCGATGGTGGCGCTGCTGCCGGTGGTGGCGCGCCAGCAACTCGACGCCACCTCGGCGCAGTTCGGCATCATGTCGGCCGCCTTCGGCATCGGTGCCGTGGTGGCCGTGTGGGCGCTGCCGCCGCTCAAACTGCGCTTCGGGCCCGACGCCCTGGTGTTCGGCGCCGCCACCCTGTGGAGCGCCGGCGCGGTGATGGTGGCGCTCACCGGCTGGGTGCCTCTCGCCACCGTCGGCGTGCTGTGCACCGGCATCGGCACGATGGCCGCGATGAACATCGTCTACTCGATGTTCATGCTCATGCTGCCGAACTGGATCCGCGGTCGCGCCTCGTCGGTGGTGATGCTCACCGTGTGGCTCGGCACCTCGATCGGCACCGCGGTGTGGGGCGCCGTCGCCGATGCAGCAGGCATCCGCACCGCATTGCTCGTGGCCGCCGTCGTGCACCTCGCCGCCACAGCGACGGTGTGCACGAGGTTCACGCTCACCAAGGGGTACGCCGTCATCGACGAAGAGAGTCGACCGGTCGACCGACCCGGCAGTACATTCACCAAGTGACCACTGCGCGACGGATCCTCATCGACACGGACCCCGGCATCGACGATGCCATGGCCATCTTCTACGCCTTGGCCTCCCCCGAACTCGACGTGGTCGGCCTCACCACGGTGTTCGGCAACGCCCACACCGACGTGTGCACCACCAACGCGCTGCGCCTGCTCGACATCGCCGGGCGCCCCGACATCCCGGTGGCCCAGGGGGCGTCGCGGCCACTGGCCATGAACTACCGCGGACCCGTGGCGTTCGTGCACGGCGACGACGGCCAGGGCAACGTGCACCTGCCGCCCAGCACTCGTGCAGCGGTGCCGGTGCACGCTGCGCAGTTCATCATCGACACCGTGATGGCCGAACCCGACGAGATCACCGTGGTGCTGCTCGGCCCGTTCACCAACATGGCGCTCGCGATGCTGATGCATCCGGGCCTCACATCCTTCGTGAAGGAGATCGTGGTGATGGGTGGCGCTGCGTTCACCAGTGGCAACGCATCACCGGCGTCGGAGGCCAACATCCTCAACGATCCCGAGGCCGCCGACATCGTGTTCGGCGCCGACTGCCCCATCACCATGGCGGGCCTCGACGTCACCCACCGCATCACCATGACCAACGAGGATCTCGCCGCGTTCGGCCGCACGCCCGGACCGCGCGCCGCCCACCTCGCCGCGATCGTGCCGTACTACGCGGGGTTCTACCGCGACCGCAACCACGTCGACGGCATCTACGTGCACGACTCCACCACCATCAGCTACCTGTTGGCGCCGCACCTGTTCACGTGGAAGGAACTGCCCATCCGCGTCGACACGGGCCACAGCGTGTGCCGCGGGCGCACCCTGCCCGCGCTGCACGACAGCGACGAGGAAGGGCCGTGGCAGGGGCGGCGCGCCGTGCGCATCCTCACCGACGTCGACGCCCGCGGCGCCATCGATCTCGAACTCGAGCACCTCGCCCGATGAGGCCGCCCGGATGATGCGGCGCACTCGCGCCCACCTGTTCGCGTACTGCCCACGGGAGTACTTCGACGAAGGGGTGCGATCGATGGCCCCGCTGTCGCTCGCCATCGGCGTGTGGGGCCTCGTCACCGGTGTGGCGATGGTGAATGCCGGCATGACGATGCCGGGCGCGATCGGTGTCACGCTGTTCGTGTACGCCGGCTCAGCGCAACTGGCGACGTTGCCGCTCCTGGCGGCGGGCACCCCCCTGCCCGTCGTGTGGGCCACCGCGCTGCTCGTGAACCTGCGGTTCGTGATCTTCTCGGCAGCGTCGCGCAGCTACTTCATGCGCCTGCCGTGGCAGCAGCGGCTGGTCGCCGGTTACCTGAACGGCGACCTGGGCTTCGCACTCTTCTCGCGCCGTTTCGCCGACGATCCCGAACGCGGCACGCCCGAGCAGTACGGCTACTTCTACGGCGGGGCGATCACCAACTGGGGCGCCTGGCAGGTGTCGTCGTACCTCGGCATCCTCATCGGCGGGCTGTTCCCCACCGAGTGGGGGTTCGAGCTGGCCGCATCGCTCGCACTGGTGGCGGTGCTCATTCCGATGGCCAACAAGTTCCCGGCGGTCGCCGGCATCGTGGTCACCGGCGTGCTGTCGGTACTGACGGCCGACATGCCGATGAAGCTCGGCCTGCTCGTGTCGGTGGTGGCCGGTGGTGCCGTGGCGGTGTCGATCGACGTGTGGAGGAGCCGGGCGTGAACGGCTTCCACGACTGGGTGTACATGACCCTGGCCATCGCCGGCCTCACGGTGGTCACCTTCGCCACGCGCAGCAGCTTCTTCATGCTGCCCCAGTCGGTGCAACTGCCGGCCTCGTGGGAGCGGGCCCTGAAGTACGCGCCGGTGTGCGCGCTCACGGCCATCGTGGCACCCACCGTGTTCACCCGCGACCACGAGCCGTTCATCAGCTGGGACAACCACCAGATGTGGGCGCTGCTCGCCGCCAGCGCCGTGTTCGCCAAGTGGCGCAACATGACCGCGATGATCTGTGTGGGCATGGCGGTGTTCACCGCACTGCGCTGGTGGGCCTGACCCGTCAGCGCACGCCGGGCAGCAGCACCACTCGGTTCCGACCGGTGTGCTTCGCGGCGTAGAGCGCCTCGTCGGCGTGCAGCACGTGCTGCGCGAGCGGCGTGTCGGGCCGCACCAGCGCCACGCCCACGCTGACCGTGATCGGCGACTCCACCCCGAGCGCGCGGTGGTCGAGCAGCGCCACGGCAGCACGCACCCGCTCGCCGATGGCACGCGCTGCGTCATGTTCCGACACGTGCGGCTCCAACTCCACCACGGCCACGAACTCCTCGCCGCCGTAACGGAACGCCCGGTCGGCGCGGCGGAGCGACGCCTGCACGGCGTCGGCCACGGCACGCAGCACCCGGTCGCCGATGGCGTGGCCGTGTCGGTCGTTGACCAGTTTGAAGCGATCGACGTCGATCATCAGCACCGCGGCGGAGGCCGGCAACTCGTGGAACTGGTCGAATGCCCGGCGGTTGCCCAGACCCGTGAGCGCATCGGTGAGCGCGGCCGACCGGAGCACCGCCTCGCGTTCGATCAGCGCGCGGCGGGCCAGCGCCTCGTCAGCCACACGATGCACCCTCGAGGCCAACAGACCCAGCAGCGACATCGTCTCCCCCGCGAGGTCCCACGGCTCCGAGGTCTCCAGCACCACGGCCACGTGCGGTTCGTCGTGACCATCGGGCAGGTCGACCACCAACCGCAGCGGTCCGGGCGACGTGCGTTCGAACTGCTCCACACCTTCGGGGTGCACCTCGTCGAACCGCACCAGCGACGGCGGCGAACCCACCTCCACCCAGAAGTGGTCGAGCGGCAGCACGGCGCGGAGGTCGGCCGCGACCAGTTCGAGCGCCTCCCCCAACGCGATGGGCATCTCGAGCGTGCTCTCGATGCGTCGAACGGCAGCGGCAGCCGCCAACAGGTTGGCAAGGTGTGTGTCGCTCTTCGACGCGAGCAGCACACCGCACTCCAGCTGCCCGAGCTGTTCGAACATCGGCGCCACCAACTCGGCCGGGATGCAGTACCCGTGCTGGGGCAGCACCTGTTCGATGTGCGGGAATCGCGCCGCGATGGTGGCCAGCCCGGCCATCAGGATCTCGCGGCTGGGCATGTAGTGCTCGTGGAACTGGCGCAGGTCCTCGAAATCGGCGATCGAGTCGGCCCACAACCGATGGCCGCGGTTGAAACCGCCGAACAGGTCGGAGCTGAACAGGCTGGACGACGACGGGTCGAACGTGACGAACGCGCCGGGAAAGTGCAGATACGGGGTGAGAAGGAACTCGAGCTGGCGACCGTCGCCCAGGTCGAGACGCCAGTCGAGGTCCTCGATGGTCACCATCGGGAAGCGGGCGGCGAAGTGCTTCAGCAGCAGCCCGGCGCGCCACTCCGTGATCACCCGCACGTCGGGTCGGGTCAGGACATCGCTCAGCACGTGCAGCGCATCGGCGATGTCGGGATCGGAGTGGTGCAGGACGATCGTCTCGATGTCGTCGAGCTCCACCACCTCCTGCACCTTGCGCAGCGTCGCGGCAATGGTGAGCGACGAGCCCGGGTCGATCAGAACGGACTGCGATCCGGCCTCGATGAGGTAGCTGTGGCACTGGAACGGATCGTCGGGGAGGACCGCCCCCACCCACCAGACGCGCGACGCCACCTCGACGGCGTGGTGTGCGAGTTCCTCCGACAGTGCGACGGACGAGTGCATCCGAGACCTCCCGATGTGGTCATCTTGCCCGTATCGCGACGATCGCAACACGGACGAAGGTCACCGCACGCGGACGCGGAGCGGCTCCATACGGCGTCGCTGACGATCCCAGAGGTGGATGCGCCACAGCAGCGAGCCGGTGGAGGCCACGAGCAGCAGCACGGCGAGCACCGACGGGGTGCTCACCACGACCACTGCGGCCAGGATGACGAGCAGCACGTGGAGCCGGTTCGGCCACCATGCCAACTCCTCGGTCGCCCACAGGCGAACGGTCTCGAGATCCATCGACGAAGTCTGCCGGGCAGATCCCCGTCTCGCAAGGCGCGCGGGTACTCTCGGGCCATGGGCGACTTCACCTCCGGCACATGGACGGTGCCGCCGCTCACCACCGCATGGGCCATCGTCGACGGTCGTCCGATGCACTACCGCCATGCGCTCGAGGCGGGGCCCGACGCACCGGCGATGGTGCACGTGCACGGGTTCGGCATCTCGGGCACCTACATGCAGCCCACCGCCGCGTTGCTGGCGCCGCGCTACCGCACCTTCGTGCCCGACCTGCCCGGGCACGGGCGCAGCCTCCGCATGGAGGGGCGCATCTCGCTGCCTCGCCTGGCGGCGCGGCTGGGCGACTTCTGCGCCGAGATGGGCGTGGCGACGGCGACGTTCGTGGGCAACTCGCTGGGTTGCCCGGTCATCTGCGAGTTGGCGCACCAGGCGCCCGAACTCGTCGAGCGCGCCGTGCTGGTGTCACCGGCCGGCGGCCCGAACAACCAGCCGATGGGCCGCGCGATCTGGCAGATGACGAAGGACTCGCTACGCGAGCCGTTGTCGATGGTGCCGATCGCCGTGCGCGACTACCTGCGCTTCGGTGTCGTCACGAGTCTGCAGCTGTTCCGCGCGATGACAGCGTTCCCCACCGTCGATCGGGCGCGCAGTCTCTCGATGCCAGTACTGGCCATCGCAGGCGTACGCGACCCGCTGGTACGGCCCGATCGCATCTCGGTGCTGCACGGCATGCCCCACCTGCGCGCTGCGCTGGTGCCAGGCGCGCACGCGTTGAACTACAGCCACCCCGACACCATCGCCGCGCTCATCGACGCGCACGAGCGCGGCGACTCGTTCGAAGCCGCCACGGGGCCGCTCGCGGGTGTGCGCGAGGTGCGGGTGCCCGACTGATCAGCCCTGCGTGGCGTTGGCGATGGCCACCCGCGGGTCGCGGTTGGGATCGTCGAAGCTGCCCAGCGCCGCCTGGAACGCGGTGAGTGCCACCAACTGTTGTGCGTCGTCGAGCTCGGCCGACATGATGCGCTCGACCGAGGGCGTGAGGTCGCTGCGCTCGCTGACCAGCGTGTGCGCGAGTTGCTGGTTCGGGGCCAGTTCCTCGAACGGCGTGGTGCCGTCGTACCAGCCGCTCTTCGAACGCTTCTGCTTGACAACCTTGGCCATGACGGAGATCCCATCGTGTGAGGAACGACGTGACTCGTCCGGGGGTGATGGGTCACCGTACCCCATTGCGGGCACGGTTCGGTCGGGGCCACCCGTGCGGTGGCTACCGTTGCGCCCGTGCCCACCGTCGATCGCCGCCCCGAGTTGCGCGTGGTGCCGGCGAACGAGGCCACCTGGGAACACCTCCAGGCGGTGTTCGGCACCCGCGGCGATCCCGCTCGCTGCCAGTGCCAGTGGTATCGCATCGCCGAACGCGACTGGAGTTCGGTGGCCCGCGAAGAACGGGCACACCTGCTGCGCGAACAGACCGACTGCGATCACCCCGAATCCGACACCACGAGCGGGCTCGTGGCGTACCTCGACGACGAGCCGGTGGGCTGGTGCGCAGTGGCACCGCGTACCGAGTACCCGCGGTTGCGTCTGAAGCGCGTCACGTGGTCGGGGCGCAACGAGGACCCCGAGGACGCCAGCGTGTGGGCCATCACGTGCTTCGTCGTCCGCACCGGGTTCCGCAAGCGCGGCGTGAGCCGGGCCCTCGTGCTCACCGCCGTCGACTTCGCCCGCAACCGCGGCGCGCGTGCAGTGGAGGGCTACCCGATGATCACGCATCCCGAACAGGAGATCACGTGGGGCGAGCTGCACGTCGGCAGCCGCAGCATCTTCGCCGCCGCCGGGTTCACCGAGGTGACGCACCCCACCACGCGCCGCGTCGTGATGCGCATCGACTTCCGGGGGTAGGCGTCAGCGGCCGAAGCTGGTGGTGGCCGGCAGCAGCGTGTCGTAGCGCCGGCGGGTGTGCTGCATCCACGCGCGCTGGAAGCGCTTCACCTTCAGCAGTGTCGGGAAGAACTTGACGTCCGCATCGAAGCGCGCCTTCGCCTCGGCAGGGTCGATCGTCACCCCGAGCCGGTCCGCAGCTGCGGCGGTGACGGCGCCGCACCACCGCTCGAGCCCCTGCCGATGCAGCTGGGTCATCATGTCGGTGAGCACCCAGTCGACCTTCGAGAAGCCGCCCGCCACCTTCATCAGTTCCTTGTAGACGATGCGCCGCGCAAGGGCCGGGTACTCGCGCTGGAAGCCGGTGGAGTCGAAGCACACGTTGCCGGCAGCGTCGAGATACAGCGGCGTGGACAGATCGAGCTGCCACGGCTCACCCTCGAACCAGTACCAGTTGGCGAACTGAGCGTCGAGCGGGACGCCGTCGCCCACCACCCTGGCCACACGGTCGACGACGGCGATCACGATGGGGTGTTCGGCCGACACCTCGTCGCGGCGGAGCACCTGATCGGCCAGGTGCTCGGTGCTCAGCAGGGGCTGGCAGTGGTACACGACCACGGATCCGTCGGCTCGCGGCAACCGGTACAGGTCGGTGGCGACGCAGCGGACGTCGCGCTGTTCCAGGTCGGCGATGTGCCGATGCACCAGCGCGATGTAGTCGTCGGCCGCAGCGGCCGACGGGAACGGCGGCACGCGCTTCACCACGCAGGGTCCGTCGGGGCCGTCCCACCGGAGTGCGATGGTGAGCTCGCCGTTGCCCACCACGGTCAGCAGGTCGTGCCGCCGTGCGTCGATCGCGCGTCGTACCAACGCCTCGATCGCGTCGACGTCGGGCGCGGCCACCGTGGTGGCGGGGTGAACAGGACGGTCGTCGCCGCGTGGGGTGCTGCTCATTCCGATGCGGCGAACGGTACTCCTGCCGGGCCGGCGCTGGTGATGCCGAAGCCGATACCGATCACACGACACACCTGCTGCAACCGCGCTCGCGGCGATGCACCGGTGAGCGCGTGCATGGCCTCACCCGCTGCCATCCATGACAGCACCTCCATCGCACCGATGCCGCCGTCGTCGACCACCTGGTCGGGTTGCCAGCCGTCGAACACCGACAGATCGCCACCGCAGTACAGCTCGAGGAACGCACGGTCCCACTCCTCGTGGAGACCGAACACTTCGTCGGGGATGGAAGGGTCGGCGAGGAACGCTGCCGCCACCTGATGCGCCTCGATCTCGTAGTCGATCCATGCCTGCTGTGACACGTCCTGCTGGGCACGGCCGAACAAGTGGTAGGGCCGCCACTCGTCGCTCACCTCGTCGATGGGAGGGAACAACATGCGCGGGTTGTGCCCGAGCCCTCCCGTACCGATGACCAGGATGCGCGACGCATCCACGCCGGTCAGGTAGTCACCGATGGCCCGACCGAGTGCCCGGGCGCGGGCGAACGGCACGAACGGCGGCTGGATGCACGACACGAAGATCGGGAGCACCGGGTACCGGTCGATGCCGCCGCACAAGCGTCCGAGCGCCTGTGTGAAACCGTGGTCGACGTCCATCGCGTAGCTCACCGCCACGTCGACGCCCGCCGACCGCGCGTGCTGCACGGCACCGACCGCCAACTGCGCCGGCACGTCGAGCGGGCCGGGGATGCCACCCACGTCGGCCAGCGCAGTGGCGGCCACGCCCACGCAGAACGCAGGCATCGAGTGCATGTGGTGGCCGCCGTAGTGGTCGACCCCGAAGATCACCACGAGGTCGGGGTCGAACGCTGCGACCTCCGCCTGCATCTCGGCGAGGCCGGCGTGCACTCGCTGCAGCGCCTCGCTGTCGGCAGCGGGGAACTCGATGATCGGCGAGTGCGACGCCGTGACGAGCATCGCCTGTCGTTGGCCGCTCATCGGTCGCGCTCCCACTGGACGGGGTTCGACAGTGTGCCGATGCCGTCGATGTCGATCCGCATCGGTCGGCCGTCGACACGCCGGAGGTCCCAGTCGGTGATGCCCCGGTACGGCCCGTCGTCGGCTGCCTTCATCGACGTACCGCAGTGGATGATGTCGCCCGGCAGCAGCGTCATCGAGGCCGATGCGTGCGCGATCACCCGCTGCACGGGGAAGAGCAGATTCGCCGTCGAGTCGACGAACACCGGCGTGTCCCCGTCGAACGAGCGCACGCTCAACGTGTTCGGGTCGGCGATCTCGTCGGCCGTCACGATCCACGGCCCGATGGGACCGAACGTGTCGGTCCCCTTCGATCGGGCGTGGTAGGTGAGGTAGTTCGACCGGGCATGTTCGTCGTCACGGTTCGACCGCCACCCGAGCAGCCGACCGTACGCACCGGTGTTCGAACCGGGCGGCATCACCAACTCGATGCTGTCCTCCGACTTCAACCCGGGGGAGGTGATGTCGTTGATGATCGTGTAGCCGAACACGTACGACAGTGCCTCGCGCTCGTCCACGTCCTTCGCTCGCCGGCCGATGACCACGGCGAGTTCCGGCTCCGGGTGCGTGACCTCGTACGACTCGTGCACCACCACGGGCTGCCCGTGGCCGACCAGCGACGACGGCGGCTTGAAGAAGAACGCCGGGTTCGCGAACGGACGGTGTGCGATGCGTTGTCCGATGACATTGTTGATGGCGACGCCGAGGATCTTGCTCGGGCGCCGCACCGGCGGCATCCACACCACTGTCTCGGGCGACGCCCCGCCGCCTCCCGCTACCAGCGAGCGGAGTGCATCGACGACGGTCGAGGACGGATGTTCGATGTGTTCGTCGAGCGTGGCCGGCGCGTCAGCGACGCCGGAGGCCTCGACGAGCGTGCCGTCGGACGCGACCACACCCCAGGTGGATCGGCCGTCGATGGAGTAACTGCTCAGTCGCATGGTCCCTCGTTCAGAACAGCGCCATGTCGGGATCGAGCCCGAGCAGATGGCGACCCTGCCGCTGCGCGGCGATGTCGTAGTCGGAGTAGGCGTGCGAGCCGGTCATCTTCGAGTCTCGCCACAGACGCTGCATCTCGTTGTCGTCGAAGAAGGCGCTCCCCCCGGCGGCGGTCCACAGCCGGTCGACCGCCTCGATCGACATCTTCGTCGCGTACGACTGGTTGGTGCGCCAGTGCACCGACTCGTCCTCGGTGGGGAGCCGGCCCTCCATCGCACACTCGGTCATGGCCACCCAGTCGGCGTGCAGCGTGTGCCACGCCGCGGTGGCCTGGTGGTGCGACTCGGCGAGACGCATCGACGCGGCCGCGCTGTCGACGGTGCGCGCCCCCGTGTAGGCCCGCACTCGGGTCTTCACCTTGTCGCCGTACACCTGGATCATCCGGCGGGCGATGCCCAGCGACACCGCCGAGAAGCCGAGGGAGAACCAGTTCATGAACGGCGCGTGGAAGATGCCGCCGTGCAGTCCGAAGCCGCGAGTGGTGCCGGTGAAGAGGGCGAAGATCGACTCGATGCGGTGCTCGGGCACGTACACGTCGTCGAGCACCAGGGTCTTCGAGCCGGTGCCGCGGAGCGCGGCGACGTGCCAGTCGTCGTGGATGCGGTAGTCGCTGCGCGGCACCACCGCGAAGAACGGGATCACCATCCCGCCCAGCGTGGGGTCGGCGCGCTTGAAGCCGAGGATGGCCCAGCTGGCGTGGTCGCATCCGCTCGACCAACCCCACCCACCGGTGAGTCGGACACCACCGCCCGCGACCTCCTCGCACCCGTTGATGGCGGCCACCGACGACGACGCCAAGGCGTTCGGATCGTCGCCCCACACCTCGTCCTGCAGTTCGGCCGACATGAGGGCCAACATGTGCGAGTGCTGCGTGAGCAGACCGGTCGCCCAGGCCGTGGACGCACAGACGCCGGCGAGGTCGACGATCGCGGGCACGTACTCGTCGGCCCCCATCGGCGTGCCGCCGTACGCAGCGGGCTGGAGCGACCGGAACAGCCCGGCGTCGCGCAACGCCTCGATGTTCTCGTCGGGGATGCGTCGCTCGCGTTCGGCGCGCTCGGCGTTGGCCGCGATCAGGTCGAGTGTGGCGGTCACGCCCGCACGCATCGCTGCGCCGGACGCGACCGATGTGTCGGTCGTCATCGAGTCCCCCTCGTGTCGTTACTGGACCGATCGGTCCAACATGGACTGATCGGTACACTAAGGACCGACCGACCGAGTGTCAAGGGAACGATCCGATGAACGACCGCATCACCCGCGCCAACGGCGAGGCGTCACGCCGACGCATCCTCGACGCCGCCGCCGAGATCGCCGGCGAACGTGGCTATGCCGGCACCAGCGTCAGTGAGGTCTCCAGCCGGTCGGGACTGCCGAAGAGCTCCATCTACTGGCACTTCGCCGACAAGGACGCATTGTTCGCCGCGGTCATCGAGGACAGCTACGAGCAGTGGCTCGAGGAGTTCCGCATTCGCGCCGAGATGCGCACTCGCTCACCACGCGACCTGCTCGTCCACCTGCACGACAGTCTCGCCTCGTTCCCTGCGTTCCTGCGGTTCGGCCAGTTGGTGATCCTGGAGCGGCACGAGCAGGAGTTGTCGGCACGCACGAAGTTCCTCGAGATTCGCCGCAACTCGTTGGCACAGTTCGGCACCATCTTCGCGACGGCCACGGGCACCGACGCTGCCACCGCGGCCAAGCTCGCCGCGGTCGCACTCGCACTGGTCGACGGCGCCTTCCTGGCGCGAGCAGCGGGCGAGCACACGCTCGACGACGCCGGCATCATCGGCGACGTGTTCGACGGGTATGTCGCCGCGCTGCGCTGAGACCGGTCAGGTCGCCGACCGTCGCCCGAGCACACCCAACCGACGGGCCGCGGTGTCGGCGGTCTCGGCACCCCCGAGCTGACGCAGCAGCAACAGCCCGTCGATCATCGCGATCGCCGCAGCCGCCTCGCTCTGCCGTCGGCTCGCCGGACCCCGCAGGAACCCTCCGGCCCATTCGATCCATCCCGTCACCAGCATCGGCACCAGCGCCTGGTACGGCTCGCGACCCGCAGCGGCGAGACCCCCCGCCTCGAAGAACAAGGCGAACACCGGGTCGGCATCGGGGCGAGCGAGTACCGGCCAGACCGCACGGACGAGCTCGGCGTGGTCGGCCACCGGTTCACTGAGGGACGCGGCGAGCGTGGCCTGCAGCCGCATTCCCACGCCCACCAGCACCTCGCTGATCAGATCGTCCTTCGTGGGGAAGTAGTACACGACGATGCGGTCGCTCACCCCGAGCCGCTTCGCGAGTCGGCCGAACGTGAGTTGGCTGAGGCCCTCGTCGAACGCGGCGGCGAGCGCCCCCTCGAGGATCTCCTCCTTGGTGTGCCGGTACCCCATCGGGCCTTGATCGTAGTGGTCACTGCGACTATCGTTTCGCAGTGACCACTACAAATGACTGAAGGAGTCTCCCGATGCCCGACAGCAGCAACGATCCGCTCACCGTGGTGGAGCAGTTCCTCGAAGCGTTCGCTGCGATGGATTTCGATGCGGCGCTCCCCCATCTCTCGGACGACGTGGAGTACACGAACATCCCCATGGGCACGGTGCGCGGCCACGCCGGTGTGCGACAGGTGCTGGAGCCCTTCTTCGCTCCCATCCACGAGAACGAGTTCGTGCTGCTGCGCAAGGCGGCGAACGGCCCGGTGGTGTTCCTGGAACGGCTCGACCGGCACCGCCTCGACCACGGCTGGCGCGACCTCCCGGTGAACAGCGCGTTCGAGGTGCACGACGGCCGCATCACCGTGTGGCGCGACTACTTCGACCTCATGACGGCAGCGAAGATCCACGACGCGGGTGCCGCATGAGCCTCTCGCCCGCCGATGCCAGCGACCTGTTCCGCCGTCCCCCGAGCAGATACCTCGACGTCGGGGTCGGCGAAGTGGCCTACCGCACCGTGGGCACCGGCCCCGACGTGCTGTTCGTGCACGGCTGGCCGGTGAGCAGCGCCACCTATCGCACGCTCCTCCCCCACCTGGTCGACCACGTCACCTGCCACCTCATCGACCTGCCGGGTGCCGGCTCCAGCCGGTACACCGCCGCCACGCCGCTCTCGATCGAGAACCACATCCGCAGCGTGCAGCGCTCGATCGATCTGCTCGGCCTCGACGACGTGGCCGTCGTCGGTCACGACAGCGGCGGCATGATCGCTCGCCACGCCGTCGCCGGCGACGCCCGCCTGCGCGCGCTCGCGCTCATCGACACCGAACAGTCGACCGGCCTCAGTTGGCGGTTCAAGTCGTTCGTCGGAGGGCGCAAGGTGCCCGGGTTCGGCCCGGCGCTCGGCTGGTTGGCGGGCAAGCCCCGGTTGCGCCGCAACAAGTTCGTCCTCGGCGACGCCTTCGCCGATCGGTCACTGCTCGACGGCGAGTTCGACGAGTTCTTCCTCCAGCCGCTGCACTCCTCGAAGGAGTACCGCGCCGGCGCGATGAAACTGCTCCGCAGCTTCGAGTTCCGTCACGTGCACGAGTTGAAGGCGCTGCACGCCAAGATCGACGTGCCGGTGGTGCTGGTGTGGGGAGAGCTGGATGCGTTCTTCCCCGTGGCATGGGCGAAGGAGATGGTCGGCGACTTCCACTCGGCGCATCTGGAGGTGATCCCCGGCGCCGGCCTGTTCTCCCACGAGGAACGCCCCGCCGAGGTGGCGGCCGCGATGCTGCCCACGCTCACCGCGCCACGCTGACGGGCCGGGCCTCGCCCTTCTGCCAACATCGGCGGCGACCGAGCGGGCGCGAGGAGCCGACACATGCCGCACATCACCACGTTCGACGAGGCACGGGCCGCTGTTCGGCATGGCACCACGCCCGAGGACGCCGCCCGCGCGCTGACGGCCACGCTCACCGAGCACGAACGTCTGTGGTGCCTCGACGGCGATGCACCGACATGGGCAGGGTTGAAGTTCCTGTCGCAGGACGGCTACCACAAGTCGCCCTTCTTCGGTGCTGAACTGGAGCGCGTCGGCTTCCCGGGCATCCGCTTCTCCGACGGCCCACGCGGCGCCGTGGTCGGCAACGCCACGGCGTTCCCGGTGGCGATGGCGCGCGGCGCGACGTGGGACCTCGATCTCGAAGCACGCATCGGCGACGCCATCGGCACCGAGCTCCGCGCGATCGGGGCGAACCTCACCGGCGCCGTGTGCATCAACCTGCTCCGGCACCCGGCATGGGGCCGCGCCCAGGAGACCTACGGCGAGGACCCCCATCACGTCGGAGAGTTCGGGGCGGCATTCACCCGCGGCCTGCAGCGCCACGTGATGGCGTGCGTGAAGCACTTCGCGTGCAACTCCATGGAGAACGCACGCTTCAGTGTGGACGTACAGGTCGACGACGTGGCGCTGCACGAGGTGTACCTGCCCCACTTCCACCGCGTGATCGACGAAGGCGCCGCGTCGGTGATGTCGGCCTACAACAGCGTGAACGGCGAGTGGTGCGGGCAGAGCCATCAGCTGCTCGACGAGGTCCTGCGCGGCGAATGGGGCTTCCAGGGCTTCGTCATCAGCGACTGGATCCTCGGTCTGCGCGACGGCCCCACGTCGCTGCGTGCCGGACTGGACATCGAGATGCCCTATCGCATGGTGCGCCAACAGCAGCTCCCCGCTGCGTTGGAGCGGGGCGAGATCACCTGGGCGGACGTCGACCGGTCGGTGGTGCGGGTGATCGCCACGCTGCTCCGGTTCGACGAGGTGCTGTCGACGCCCTCGCCCACGGTCGCCGTGCTGGGTTCGCCCGAGCACCGTGCGTTGGCCCGCGAGGCAGCGGCCCGATCCGTGCTGCTGCTGCGCAACGAGGTGGTCGGCGATGTGCCGGTGCTCCCGTTGCGGACCGACCAACGCGTCGCCGTGATCGGGCGACTGGCCGACACCGTGAACCTGGGCGACGGCGGCTCCAGCGACGTGTGGGACCTGTCGTGCCGCACCGTGCTCGACGGCCTTCGCGCCGTGGTTCCCGACGTCGTCCACCACGACGGCACCGATCTCGCCGCGGCCGCAGCCACCGCCGCATCCGCCGAGGTCGCCGTCGTGGTGGTGGGCTACACCTACCTCGACGAGGGTGAGTACATCGGCGAGACCGATGCTGCGCTCATGTCGATGTTCCCGCCCGGCGACGAACCCGACGTGGTCGACCGCTTCGAGTCGCAGCTCACCGAGTTGGCGCCCGTGGAGCGGCCCGATCGGATGCGTGATCGCCCGAGGATGTTCAGCCGCGGCGGCGACCGCGGGTCGTTGCGCCTGCTGCCCGACGATGTGGCGCTCATCCGAGCGGTGGCCGCCGTGAACGCACGCACCGTCGTCGTGGTGCAGGCCGGCAGCGCGGTCATCTGCTCCGAATGGGCCGGCGACGTGGCCGGCATCGTGCAGGCCTGGTACGGCGGCGCCGAAGCGGGTACGGGCCTGGCCGACGTGCTGATCGGCGACGTGAACCCGTCGGCACGGCTGCCGTTCACCGTGCCGGTCGAGGAGGCTGATCTGCCGGTGTTCGAACGCGACGCCACCACGTTCGTCTACGACCGCTGGCACGGGTGGTGGCGCGCGGCACGCCACGGCATCGAGCCGGCGTTCCCGTTCGGCTTCGGGCTCTCGTACACCTCGTTCGAGCTGCGGGACATCACCGTCGTCGTCGACGGCGAGACCATCGTGGTGCGCGGCGTCGTGCACAACACGGGCGACCGCGACGGCGCCGACGTGGTGCAGGTGTACGCCGCGCTGCCCGACGCCGACGCACCCGATCGACTGGTGGGCTTCGCTCGCGTGGACGTGCCCGCCGGCGCGTCAGCCTCGTTCGACGTGGTCGTACTGCGGGAGCGCCTCGCCACCCGCGACCCGCACGCGAAGGTGTGGCGACCCGCATCGGGCCGCCACACCATCATCACTGCTCGGTTCTCGGGCGACCCGTCGGCGAGCTCGACCGCGATCGACCTCTGAACCCGGCGCGATCTCGGCTCAGCTCGCGTTCACCTTCGGCATGATGTCGTTCACGAGCACCTTCATGTCGTCGAGCGTCTTCGACACCGGCACACCCTGGAACGGCGGCCACAGCAGCGGCATGTCCATGCCGGCGTCCTTGTACCGCTTCAGGTTGTCGGTGATCTGGTCGGCGGTACCCACCAGCAGGTTGCTGAGCTTGCCGTTCGGCGTCTGATCCGTCGGCTCGTCGGTGATCGCGAACCAGATCATGCTGCACATGTCGAAGCCGTCGTCGAGCGTGCGGTCGCTGCCCATCTCCTGCAGCTCGCGGCCGATCTCCGACTTCCAGCGAGTGATCTCCTCGGGCGTGTCCTGGATGCCGATCCAGCCCGACAGCCCGTACTTGGCGATGCGTGCAGCCGAGCGCTTCGGGTCCTTCAGACCGCTGAAGTAGATGGGCGGGCCACCGGCCTGCAGCGGCTTGGCACCGAAACCGCAGCTGTCGAAATCGGCGAACTCGCCGTGGTACTCGAACAGCTCGTTGTTCCAGATGCCCTGCATCACCTCGATGCTCTCGCGCACGTGCTTGTGGCGCTTGGGGAAGATGTGCGCTGCGCTGGCAGCGGCGAACTCCTCGGGCATCCAGCCCGAACCGACGCCCACGTTCAGCCGACCGCCGGCCAGGTGGTCGATGGTGGCGAGCTCGGTGGCCAGCACGCCCGGCGCACGGTACGGCGTGTCGATGATGCTCATGCCGAGGCGCACCTTCGAGGTGATGCCGGCGAGCCACGGGATGAGCGGGAAGCCCTGGAACCACTTGCCGTGCGCCGACACCGGCAGCTGCTTCGGGAACTGCTCCATCATGCCGAACGAGTACTGCAGCTCCTGGCGGTCGGATGCCTCGGGCACGACGATGCGGTCGAGCGTCCACACCGAGTCGAAGTCGAGCTCCTCCGCCAGCGCGGTGAGATCCCGGAGCTCCTGCACGGTGACCTCGTCGCGGAAGTTCGGAAGGTACAGAGCGAGTTTCATGGAAGCGTCCCCTTTCGTCGCGCCGACCCCCAGCCGGCGCACTCGTGAGGACCATAAACAGCCAGCCTCGGGCGACGATCAACGCCATCTCAACTCTTCATCAACGAGTAGATTGCCCGCCGTGCAGGGGGCTCGCAGGGTGTTGGTCGTCGACGACGATGACGGCGTCCGCGAGGCCGTCACGTGGGCGTTGGAGGCCGACGGATTCGAGGTGGTGGCCGTCGACAACGGACTCGCCGCGATGGACGCGCTCACCACCGCATCGCCGGTCTTGGCCGTGCTCGACCTGTCGCTGCCCGGTCTCGGCGGGCTCGACATCCTCCGCCGCCTGCGGGCCGACGAAGCACGCGAGGGCCGCCGCTCGTTGCCCGTCATCGTGCTGTCGGGGCGGGACAGCGAGTCCCCGAACAACCGCAACTCTGGACAGGGACCATCGAAACCCTGGCCTACAAGCCCGAACGGCGATACGTCTGCCGGCTGACAGCGAACGACGGAACCCGCCGTGTGCTGCGTTTCCATACGCCAACCGGC
>SXKB01000012.1 GCA_005778215.1 Actinomycetota bacterium
TGCAGGTAGCGAAGAATCCACTAAGGTGTTCAAACTAAGGAGCTCGTCGCCCGCCTCGAGGCCCTGCTGCGCCGGCCGCGCGTCGACAGCGCCGAGGGCCTGCCCCGCGTGTTCGGCGACCTGGTGCTCGACCCGCACTCGCGTGAGGTCACCGTGAAGGGCGAACGCGTCGAACTCACCCGCATCGAGTTCGACCTGCTCGAGACGATGTCGGGCAGCCCGAAGCTGGTGTTCACCCGCCAGCAGTTGCTCGACCGTGTGTGGGGCCCGAACTGGTTCGGCGACGACCACGTGGTCGACGTGCACATGGCCAACCTGCGCAAGAAGATCGACGTGGCCGGCGAGAAGAGCTGGGTGCGCACGGTGCGCGGCGTCGGCTACTCGATGGCACTCTGACGCGACCGCAGGACTGCGCGCCGGAGCGCGTGCGCACCTAGGTTCTCACCCCATGAAGATCGTGGTGGTCGGTGGTGGCGTGGCGGGTCTCGGTTCGGCGTTGGTGCTGGCGCGCCAGGGCCACGACGTGACGGTGGTCGAGCGTGACGACACGCCCATGCCCACGTCGGCCGACGACGCCTTCGAGTGGGATCGCCGCGGCGCTCCGCAGGTGCGGCACAGCCACGCCTTCCTGGCCCGGCTCACCGGCCTGCTGCGTCGCGAGCACGCCGACGTGTACGAGGCATTGCTCGCCGAGGGCGCCACCGAGATGCGCTTCGGCGACGATCTGCCGCCCACCATCACCGACTTCCAGCTCGAGCCCGGTGACGACGAACTGGTCATGCTGGCCTGCCGTCGCACCACGTTCGAATGGGTGCTGCGCCGGTGCGCGCTCGCCGAGGGTCGGGTCTCGTTCCGCACGGGTGTCGGCGTCGACGGTCTGGTCACCGCGTCGACGTCGCTGGTCGACGGCATCCCGCACGTCGCCGGCGTGCGCCTGGCCGATGGCAACACGGTGGAGGGCGACCTCGTGGTGGTGGCCGCCGGTCGGCGCAGCGCGCTGAGCGACTGGCTGGTCGACGCCGGCACGGCACCCGTGTACGAGGAGGTCGACGACACGGGCATCGTCTACTTCAGCCGCTTCTACCGTCTGCGGGAGGGGCACGACTATCCGCCGCGCACCGGCCCCATCGGTGGCGATCTCGGCTACCTGAAGTACGGCGTGTTCGTGGGCGACAACCGCAGCTTCAGCGTCACGCTGGCCACACCCACCGCCGACGACGAGCTGCGCAAGATGCTGGCCGACCCGCACGTGTTCGACGAGTGCGCCCGCCAGCTGGTGGCCACGGCACCGTGGCTCGACGGCCGGGCCGAGCCGATCACCCCCGACGTGCACGTGATGGCCGGCCTGCTGAACCGGTGGCGCGACTACGTCCCCGACGGCATGCCCGTGGCCACGGGCGTGGTGCCGGTGGGCGACGCCGTGCTGTGCACCAACCCGCTCTACGGGCGTGGGTGCTCGGTGGCGTTCTGGGGTGCGCATCTGATGGCGCAGGCCGTGGCGGCGCATCCCGGCGACCCGGTGGCCATCATGCGCGCGTACGACACGGCGCTGCGCGAGGAGATCGTGCCCTGGTACCGCGCCGGCGTGGAACAGGACGCCGAGGCGCGTCGTGTCGCCGCCGCGTTGTTGGCGGGGGAGGATCCCGACGGTGACACCAGCGATCCGCGCACGTTCATGCGCTCGGTGTTCCGTGAAGGCCTGCTGCCCGCCATCCGCACCGACGCGGTGGTGCTGCGTGCGTTCTTCCGCAGCCTCAACCTCTTGGCCGCACCCGACGAGCTGGTGAAGGACCAGGAGGTCGGGGCACGGGTGTTCGCCGTGTGGCAGGACCGGGAGAACCGTCCGCCCGAAGAGCCGCTCGGCCCGAAGCGCCGCAGCGAGCTGCTCGAGCTGCTGCCCGTCTGACGGTCGCCGCTCGCCCGGGCGGGCTCAGTCGGCGATGTCGTCGACGGTGTCCTCCACCGCGTCGACCGCCGCGTCGGCGGCATCGTCGAGCGTGTTGCGCACGGCCGCCGCGCCCGGCACCGCGGCGAGCATCGTGTCCTCGAGGCGCGTGTCGTCGAGCATCAGGAACAGCACCACACCCACCACGGCACCGATGAGCGGGAACACGATGAACGCCCACAGCTGTTCGAGCGCCCCCGTGCCGGTCTCGGCGAACAGCGCCGTGCCGAGCGAACGGGCCGGGTTCACCGACGTGTTGTCGACCGGGATGGAGATGAGGTGGATCACCGCGAGGGTGATGCCGGCGACGACACCGCCGAAGCCGGGGGCGAACTTGCGGGTGGTGGTGAACAGCACCACCATCACCAGCAGCGCGGTGAGCACCACCTCGGCCACCACCATCGAGCCGAAGCCGAAGTAGTCGCCGCTCCACAGGTTGGCCGCGAACTGGCCGCGACGGAAGCCGTCCTGGCCGCTGGCGATGCCGTAGACCAGCGTGGCGCCCAGCACCGCGCCGAGGATCTGGCCGATCCATGCGAACACGGCGTGCACGAGGGGGATCTTGCGCGCCAACAGCAGCCCGAGCGTGACCGCCGGGTTGATGTGGCAGCCGCTGATCGGGCCGATGGCGTAGGCCATGATCAACAACGAGAAGCCGAAGCCGAGTGCCACACCGAGGATGCCCACGTACTGCACGGCGAGGATGGCGACGCCCGGCCCGCCGAGCATGAGCACGGCGGTGCCCACCAGTTCGGCTGCGAGGACCCGTCCGTTGTTCTGCTCCATGCGGCCACGGTAGTCGTGGCCGCATGGAGCGCGCGGCAGGCGTCAGTCGTTGTTGCTGAACAGCACCTTGTGCACGACGGCGCCGAGCACGGCACCGATCAGCGGGAACACGATGAAGGCCCACAGCTGCTGGATGGCGTCGAACGAACCGTCGGCGAAGATGGCGGCGCCGATGGAGCGGGCAGGGTTCACCGACGTGTTGTCGATGGGGATCGAGATGAAGTGGATGACGGCCAGGGTGAGGCCGGCGATGAGTCCGCCGAAGCCGGGCGCGAACCCCTTGGTGGTGGTGGCGAGCACCACGATGACGAGCAGTGCGGTGAGCACGATCTCGATGATCGCGGCGGCGCCGAGACCGGCGTAGCCGAACTCCTTCTCGTACAGGTTCGCAGCGAACTGACCGCGCTCGCCGTCGGCGCTCGACACCACGATGGCGATGATGCCGCCGCCGAGGACTGCGCCGATGAGCTGACCGGCCACCGCCATGGCAGCGTGGGCCTTGTCGATCTTCTTGGAGATGAACATGCCGAGCGTGACGGCCGGGTTGATGTGGCAGCCGCTGATGGGCCCGATGACGTAGGCCATGATCGCGAGCGAGAGGCCGAAGCCAAGCGACACGCCAAGCAGGCCGAGGCCGGCGTTGTCGGCGTACGAGAAGGCGAAGATGGCGGAGCCGGGGCCGCCGAGCATGAGCACGCAGGTGCCCAGGATCTCGGCGATCAGGATGCGGGTTTTCTGAGTGTCCATACCGACACAGTAACGAGCGGGTCGTTCTCGATCGCGCAATGTCGGATCAGCCGCTACCGTCTCCGGGATGGCCCCCCGCAGCCGCAGCGAGACGTTGCTGGTCACCACCGTGCAGGGTGGTGCGCGTGCCCGTCGGCCCGACGAACTGATCGTCGAGGAGCCGATGACGGTGCAGCTCGACGGCACCACGGTGAGCACCACGATGCGCACCCCCGGCCACGACTACGAGCTGGCCGTCGGCTTCTGCTTCACCGACGGGCTGCTGGCCGGCGCGCCGGTGCAAGGGGTGCGGTACTGCGCCAACGGGTCGGCCGTGGGCAGCGAGTTCAACGTGGTCACGGTGGAGACCGGTGGCCGAGCGCCGGCGCCACGCCCGCGCCTCGGCAACACCACGTCGAGTTGTGGGCTGTGCGGCAACGACGCCATCGACGAGCTGTGCGAACTGCTCGAACCGCTGCCGGCCACCACACCCATTCCGATCGACGTGCTCCAGGCGGTGCCCGATGCGGTGCTCGGTTCGCAGGGGCTGTTCAACGCCACCGGCGCCGTGCACGCGGCCGCCGCGTTCACCCCGACCGGCGAGGTGTTGCTCACCCGTGAGGACGTCGGCCGCCACCACGCGGTCGACAAGGTGGTGGGGCGGCTGCTGCTCGACGGCGCGTTGCCGGCCACCGGGCTCGGGCTGTTCGTCAGCGGTCGCGCCAGCTTCGAGCTGGTGCAGAAGGCCTGGGCCGCCGGGTTCTCCACGCTGGTCGCAGTCAGCGCGCCAACCGCGCTCGCGGTGCACACGGCACGACGTGCAGGGCTGGTGCTGGCCGGCTTCGTTCGTGCCGATCGGGTGAACGTGTACTCGCCCGAACGCCTAGCCTGATCGCCATGAGCGATCCCATCAGTCCTGCTGTCGGCCGTGGCGTGCTCCACCTGTTCTGCAAGCCCACGCCGTTGCTCGACGGCGAGGCCGTGGTGGCGGCGGTGAAGGCGGCGGAGGCCGAGGGTGTGCAGGTGGTGTCGGTGGCGACGCTCGGCCACAAGTGCGACGCGGCGTTCATGGCCATGCACGACGACTGGCGTCAGCTGCGTGCGTTCCAGTCGGGCATCCAGCGCGCCGGCTTCGAGGTCGTCGACAGCTACGTGAGCATGACCGAGGTGTCCGAGTACGCCGCGGGCATGCCCGAGGAGCACCTCAAGGCTCGTCTGTACCCCGACATCCCGCCGCGCGCGGTGCACATGCCGGCCTGGTGCTTCTACCCGATGTCGAAGAAGCGCGACGGCGACAACAACTGGTTCACGCTGCCGTTCGAGGCGCGCAAGGCGCTCATGCACGAGCACGGCACCAGCGGTCGCAAGTACGCAGGGCGCATCGTGCAGTACATCACCGGTTCGGCCGGCGTCGACGACTTCGAGTGGGGCGTCACCCTGTTCGCGGTCACGCCCGACGTGCTGAAGGAAGTGGTGTACACGATGCGCTTCGACCAGGCATCGGCCGTGTACGGCGAGTTCGGTGCGTTCTACACCGGCTACGTGGTGCCGGTCGAGGAACTCGTCGCCACGTTGTGATCGTCCCGGCGGCGGCTCACACGTCGCCGATGGTGAGGAACGAGTCGTGCACGTCGCGCCCGCTGGCCGGGTCGAAGGTGAACACGTCGAACACCGCCGATGACGTGAGCCCCTGCTCGTCGATGGTGAGGAACTCGTTGGCGCCGTCGTAGTCGACGTCGCGGCCGGCGTTCACGATGTCCAGGCACGTGGCGAAGTTCGGGCAACTGCTGCCGTTCGCGCTGAGCGCAGGGAACGCGTCGGCGAACTCGGCGCCCACGGTGCTGTTCGACACCTGTGCCGCGAGCGCGATGAGGTTGAGGCAGTCGTACACGTTCGCTGCGTACAGGCCACCGGCGGCGGGGTCGACGGCCACGAGCGCGTCGAGGAACGGGCCTGACTGCGGGTAGGCCCGGGGCGACACACCGAGGATGCGTGTCGCGAGGTCGGTTCGATACGGCGCCGCTGACGCGTCGGGTCGGCGCATCGCGTCGTTCACGATGAACTGGGCGTCGGAGCTCGGTGCCGCGTCGTCGAACGCCGACACGATGGCCGGGCCGGTGACGGCATCGGCCACCACCACGACCACACCGGGCCGGAGCGCGATCGCCGCGGCGATGGCAGAGGGGTCGGGCACGTCACCAGGGGTGAACGCGAAGCTACCGAGCACGTTGGTGCCGCCGTCGCGCAGCGCGCGTTCCACGGCTGTCTCGAAGGGACGCCCGTAGCCGTCGTCGAGGTACAACACCACTGCGTCGTCGCGGCCCGTGTCGTCGGCGACGCGTGCGATGGCGGTGGCCTGCAGCGAGTCGCTGGGCACGGTGCGCATCAGCAGACCCTCGGCCGGATAGGCGTCGAGGGACATCGCCGATGCGGTGGGCGCACACGTGAACACACCGTTGCGCACCGTTGCGTCGAGCGTCTCCAGCAGGTGCAGCGACGACGTGGGGCCGATGATCGCGTCGAATCCGTCGCGGACGAGTTCCTGCACGGCGAGGTCGGCGGCGGCGGCGTTGTCGCCCTCGTCGATGATGCGCACGTCGATCTGCCGACCGAGTACACCGCCGGCGTCGTTCACCTCCGTGACGGCCAGCGTGAGCGCAGCGCGCATCGACACGCCCATGTCGGGAGCGGTGCCGCCCGAGGGCAGCACGGCACCGATGCGCAACACCCCGTCGTCGGCCTCGATGGTGGTGGTGGGCGCAGCGAGTTGCGTGGTGGTGGTCGGCGTGGCGCCGTCGCCGCCA
>SXKB01000086.1 GCA_005778215.1 Actinomycetota bacterium
CAGCTCCACCCACTTGTCGTCGATGGGGAAGCGGCCCTCGATGGGCATCCACACGTCGCCGTACTCGATGATGTGCCGGAAGTGCAGGGGCGTGGGCGAGGCGCCGATGACGATGGGTGGGTGCGGCCGCTGCACGGGCTTCGGCCAGCTCCAGCTCTTCTCGAAGTGCACGTACTCGCCGTGGAACTCGGCTTCGTCCTGGGTCCACAGTTCCTTCATCGCGAGGATCTTCTCGCGCACCAGCTTGCGACGCACGTGGATGGGCGTGCCGTGGCTCTCCATCTCCTCGTGGTTCCAGCCGTAACCCACGCCGAGCAGGAATCGGCCACCCGAGATGACGTCGAGCGAGGCGACCTCCTTCGCCAGCCAGATCGGGTCGCGCTGGGCGACGAGCGTGATGCCGGTGGCCAGCTTGATGGTGGAGGTCGCGCCGGCGATGGCGGCGAGTGCGATGAACTGATCGTGCGTGCGCCAGTACTCCTCGGGGAGCGGCGGGGCGCCCTCACGGCCGCCCCACGGCGTGCGGCGGCTGACCGGGATGTGTGAGTGCTCGGGGAACCACAGGCTGTCGAAGCCGCGGGCTTCGGCCTCCTTGCCGAGTTCGACGGGCTGGATGCCCTTGTCGGTGGGGAAGATGAGCAGTCCGACGCGCATGGCCCGAGCGTACGCGAGTCGGCGCGACGTCCGCCGCGTGCTGTGTGTTGACGCGACACGGTCTGGCTTCTGGGCGCGATCTGTTCCCGAATCGCTTCTGGCGCTGATTCATGTCGGATTCCGGGACGAATCAGCGCCAGAAGTGGCGCGGCGGTGACCGAAGAACGCAGCAGACTGACCGTCATGATTCGGGTTCGCGTGGTGGTGCACGGCCTGGTGCAGGGGGTGTGGTTCCGTGAGTCCTGCCGTCGTGTCGCCACCGAGCAGGGCGTGGCCGGCTGGGTGCGCAACCGCGACGACGGCACGGTGGAGGCCGTGTTCGAGGGTGATGCGCAGCCCGTCAGCGTGGTCGTGAGCTGGTGTCGCATCGGGCCGACCCGCGCCGAGGTGACGCGCATCGACGTGATCGAGGAGCAGCCCGAAGGACTGGCAGGGTTCAGCGTTCGTCGGTGAGCGGAGGGCCGTCGAAGCGGTCGACGGTGGCGAACGACGACACCGGATTGCGGCGCAGTTTCGTGTTCTGGTGCGTCGGCACGCCGAGGAAGATGGTGGCCACCAGCGCGTGATCGGCCGGCAGGCCCAGCACCGGCGCGGCCTCGGCCTCTGCTCGCGACAGGAAGGTGGTGAGCACGCCGCCCAGCCCGCGTGCGCGCGCCGCCAGCAGGATGCTCCAGCAGAAGGGGTAGATGCTGGCCCCGCCCACCACCGGCGGTCGGCGGTCCTGGTTGCCGTCCATGATGGCGATCTTCGTCAGGTCGGCCGCCACCGCCAGCACCACCGGCACCGACTGGATGTCGTCGATGAGCGCGTTGGGCACGGCCACGGGTGCGTCGCCGGTGGAGCGACCGAAGGCGAAGGCCCGCTTCCCGGCGCGCTGCGCCCCCTGGTACTCCTCCCACACCGGCCGCATCAGCGCAGCCATCGCCGCGCGCACCTCGGGCGACTTCACCACGGCGACGCGCCACGGCTGCTGGTTGCCGCCGCTGGGCGCGAACCGCGCGTCGTCGAGGAGTTCGGCGACGACGGCGTCGCTCACCGGGTCGTCCGTGAACCCACGAACCGCACCGTTGGTGCGCAACGCCGTCGTGGCCTCCATGTCAGGCCTTGCCCTCTGCGACCTTCTTGCGCACCACGTTGAGCGCCGAGCCGGCCTTGAACCACTCCACCTGCTCGTCGCTGAACGTGTGCTTGCCCTCGAAGTCGATCGTGGTGCCGTCGGGCTTCACGATCTGGCAGCGCACGTTCGTGCCGGGCACGGGCGGCAGGTCGAGCACGTTGATGCGGTCGTCCTCGCCGATCAGTTCGTACGTGTCGGGATCGGCGAACGTGAGCGGCACCAGGCCCTGCTTCTTCAGGTTCGTCTCGTGGATGCGGGCGAAGCTGCGGGTGATGATCACGACGCCGCCGCGGAAGCGGGGCTCCATCGCCGCGTGTTCGCGGCTCGAACCCTCGCCGTAGTTGCGGTCGCCGATGGCCACCCAGCGCACCCCCGCCTCGCTGTACTTCTTGGCGAGGTTCGGGTAGGTGTCGATGCTGCCGTCGCGGAAGTCCTTGCCCTCGCCGACCGCGTCGTTGAACGCGTTGACCGCGCCGAGGAACAGGTTGCCCGAGATGTTCTCGAGGTGCCCGCGGTAGGTGAGCCACTTGCCGGCCGCCGAGATGTGGTCGGTGGTGCACTTGCCCTTGGCCTTCATCAGTACGGGCAGACCGAGGTAGTCGTTGCCGTCCCACGCCGGGAACGGCTCGAGCAGCTGCAGGCGGTCGCTGGTGGGCGACACGTCGACCTGCACGCCGCTGCCGTCGGCGGGCGGCGCGGTGAACGTGTTCTGGCCGGGGTCGTAGCCCTGGGCCGGGAGCACCTCGCCGACCGGTGCCTCGAGGGTGACCTCGCTGCCGTCGGGTGCGGTGATGGTGTCGGTGGTGGGGTCGAAATCGAGCCGGCCGGCGAGCGCGAGGGCCACCACGGTGTCGGGCGAGGTGACGAAGCTGAGCGTGTTCGCCGAGCCGTCGTTGCGCTTCGGGAAGTTGCGGTTGAACGAGTTGACGATGGTGTTCGGCACGCCGTTCGCGCTGGCGGGGCGGTCCCACTGGCCGATGCACGGACCACAGGCGTTGGCGAGCACGGTGGCGCCGATGGCCTCGAGGTCGGCGATGAGGCCGTCGCGCTCGATGGTGGCGCGGGTCTGCTCGGAGCCGGGGGTGACCAGGAGTTCGGTCTTCACCTTCAGGCCGCGGGCCGCCGCCTGGCGGGCGATCGACGCCGCACGGGTGATGTCCTCGTACGAGCTGTTGGTGCACGAACCGATGAGCGCCGAGCTGATCTCGAGCGGCCAGCCGTTCGCGGCGGCCTCGGCACCCACCTGCGCGCCGACGCGGTTGGCGCGGTCGGGGGAGTGCGGGCCGTTGATGAGCGGCTTCAGCTGATCGAGATCGATCTCGACGATCTGGTCGTACAGCGCGCCGTCGTCCGGGCGCAGGTCGGCGGCCACCTTGTCGGCGGCGTCGGCGATGGCCTCACGACCGGTGCTCTTCAGGTACATCGCCATGTTGTGGTCGTACCCGAACAAGCTGCAGGTGGCACCGATCTCGGCACCCATGTTGCAGATGGTGGCCTTGCCGGTGGCCGAGATGCTGTCGGCGCCCGGGCCGAAGTACTCGACGATCGCGCCGGTGCCACCCTCCACGGTGAGCACGCGGGCCACCTCGAGGATGACGTCCTTCGGGCTGCTCCAACCGCTCAGCGAGCCGGTCAGCTTCACACCGATGACCTTCGGCCACCGCACGTTGAACGGGAAGCCGGTCATCACGTCGACCGCATCGGCGCCGCCGACACCGATGGCCACCATGCCGAGACCGCCGGCGTTGGGGGTGTGGCTGTCGGTGCCGATCATCATGCCGCCGGGGAAGGCGTAGTTCTCGAGCACGACCTGGTGGATGATGCCGCTGCCGGGACCCCAGAACCCGATGCCGTACTTGGCGCTCACCGAACGCAGGAAGTCGTACACCTCGCGGTTGGTGTCGATGGCGACACCGAGGTCGATCTTCGCGCCGACCTTGGCGGAGATGAGGTGGTCGCAGTGCACGGTGCTGGGCACGGCGGTGGTGGGCAGGCCGGCGGTCATGAACTGCAGCAGTGCCATCTGCGCCGTGGCGTCCTGCATGGCCACGCGGTCGGGATGGAAGTCGTTGTAGGTGCCGCCGCGCTCGATGGGCTCATCGGGGTTGCCGAGATGGTTGAGGAGGATCTTCTCGGTGAGGGTGAGCGGGCGGCCGAAGCGGGTGCGGCCGGCGGCGACGCGATCGGGCAGTGTGGCGTACACACCTTCGACGAGTTCGATCGGTGTTCCTGCGGTGACGGTCATGCGCTTTTCCCCTTGCGTTCGGCGGTCGATGTAGACAAGCATAATACAAGTTCGAAGGGGCGGGGAAATGCGCACGATTCGCTATCAGGAGATCGCTCACACGCTGCGCCAGCGCGTCCAGGCCGAAGGCCCCGGCCACGTGCTGCCCAGCGAGAGCGACCTGTCCTCGGAGTTCGGCGTCAGCCGTGTCACCATCCGTCGGGCGCTCGAGACGCTGCGCGACGAGGGCGTCGTCGAGAGTCGCCAAGGGTTCGGCTGGTTCGTGGCCACGGCACCGTTGCAGCAGCGACTCGCGTCGCTCGAGACCATCGAGTCGCAACTGGAGGCCCGTGGCCTGCGCACCGAACGGCAGATCCTCGAGTTCGCGTTCGTGGCCGCACCGCCGCACGTGGCGGCTCGTCTGCACGCCGACCAGGTGCTGCGTGTGAAGCGCCTCAACCTCGCCGATGGTGCGCCGTTCGCGGTGGTCACGGTGTGGTGCCCGGCGGAGGCAGGGCAGCACCTCAGTCGCCGCGACGTGGAACGGAAGCCGTTCTACGAGTTGCTGGGTGTGCAGTTGCGCGGTGCGGTGCAGACCATCGGTGCCGCCGCGGTGAGCGACGCCGACGCAGCCCTGCTCGAGGTGCCGCCCGGCAGCCCCGTGCTGCGGTGCGAACGGCTCACCACCACCGTCGACCAACAGCCGATCCTGCTCAGCGAGTTCATCTTCCCGGCGCACCGCACCGAGTTCACCGTCGAACTGCCCAACGCCGAGCCGAGCATCGTGCCGGGAGGTCTGCGGCTCGTGGAGTAGAACGAGCCGCATGCTGCTGCAGGTCGGGGCGCTCGAGGCGCCTTCTGGGGTCGAACTCGAACGCCGCGGGCAGCTGCTCGTGTTGCGTGCCGCCGAGGTGTTGGAAGGGTGCGCCACCCGCTGGTTCTCCCAGCCGTGGGCGTCGGTGGCACTCCGTGTCGATGCCGCCGACGTCGAGTACCTCGGGTTCGCGTTCACCCAGTTCGCACTCCCCGTCACCGCCGGCGCGGCGCTCGACTTCGACTTCCACCCGGCACACAACCTGCACTCGCCCGCCGCGGTCGGTGTGCTGCTGGCTCGCACTTCGCACGGGGTGGTGCTCGTCGCACCCGTCGACCACCCGCACGAGCAGATCATCGCCGTGCGCGACGGCGAACTGCGGTGGGGTTGGCATGGCGACCTCGACCACGTCCCGGCCGGCTTCGCGACCACCGTCGGCATCTACGAAGCCGAGTCCACCGCGGCGGCGTTCGAGGCGTGGTCGGCCGACCTGCGTCCGCTCGCGATGCGGCCCGCGACGGCCAACCCGATCACCTCCCACCTGTCGTACTGGACCGACAACGGCGCGGCCTACTGGTACCGCACCGAACCCGGTCGCACCATCGGCGACTCGGTGGCGACCGCGATCGAACAGCTCCACCAACTCGATGTGCCGGTGCGTGCCGTGGAACTCGACTCGTGGGCGTATCCGCACCAGACGCTGCGGCCCATTGCCGAGATCGGGTATCCCGAGGAGGTGCCGCCCACCGGCATGGCCACCTGGACACCGCGAGCCGATGCCTTCGACGGCGACGACCCCGAGTCGGCGTTCACCGCGTTCCGCGATCGGCTCGGTCACCCGCCGCTGGTGATCCACGCCCGCCACGTCGACCCGTCCTCACCGTACGTCGCCGAAGGGGAGTGGTGGGTCGACGATCTCGCGGCGCAGCCGAAGGATCCGGCGTTCTTCCGCCGGTGGTTCGACGACGCCGTGCGATGGGGGCTGTGCGCCGTCGAGCAGGACTGGATGTTGATGTACTGGTTCGGCGTGCGGGCACTGCGCGAGGTGCCCGGCCGCGCCGCCGAGTGGCAGCGCGCGCTCGACCGTCATGCGGCCGCCACCGACCTCGGGCTCATCTGGTGCATGGCCACCCCCGCCGATTTCGTGTTGGCAGCCTCGCTGCCGAACGTGGTGGCCATCCGCACCAGCGACGACTATCGCTTCGCGCCCGACCCGGCCTTCCTGTGGATCTGGTACCTCACGGTGAACCGGCTCGCGGGCGCGCTCGAGTTGCGCGCGTTCAAGGACGTGTTCTTCTCGGGGCCCGCGGGTGACGATCCGATCGACGGTGACGAGCACGCCGAGTTCGAGGCGCTGCTGTCGGCGCTGTCGGCCGGTCCGGTGGGCATCGGCGACCGAATCGGCCGCACCGATCCCACGGTCGTGCTGCGCACGTGTGACGCCGATGGGGCGTTGCGTCATGTCGATCGACCGGTCGGGTTGATCGACGACTGCCTGTTCGGCGCGCCGGCACGCGGTGAGCGCCTCGCGTGGGCCACCACGACGGTCACGGAGGCGGGCGGTGGCGTGTGGACACTGGTGCTCGCGGTGAACACCTCCCGCGATCGCGTCGAAGTGTCCGACGAGTTCGATCTCGGCGCCATGCGGTCGGTGCTCGACTGGCGCGCCGGAGTCGTGGCCGACCACGACCACCTCACCGTGGTGCTGGCGCCCCGCGACTGGGCCTACTGGGTGGTCGCCCCGCCCGGGCGCCGCGCCGACGAGGGCGACACCACGAAGTACGTGCCCGTCACGCGCTGAGCTTCACGATCTCGTCGCCTGCGGTGATGCGGCCGGCCACCACCACCTTGGCGCAGATGCCGCGCAGGCGCTCCTGCGCGCCTGCCCGGCCGTTGATCCAGCGGTGCGCCGCCAGCCCGAACCGTTGGGTGAACTTCGAGCATCCGGTGTGCGGCTTGGCCGTCACTTCGATGACCGCCGACCCGATCTGCAGGCGCGTGCCCGCCGGCAGGTTCGACGGCGACAGGTCGAGGTCGACGAACAACTGGTCGCCGGCCAGCGGCACGCGGCTGTCGTCGCCGCCTGCCACCAGCCGTGCACAGCGGATGTTCATGATGTTCAGCTGCGCGTCGACCTCGGCGGAACCGTCCGGCGATGACCGGCTGCCGCGGGCCAACCAGTTGTCACCCACCAACCCGACCGCGGTGTCGAGTTCGCCGTCGGTCACCACCTCGCGCTCGTTCGTGGCCGGACGTCGCACGATCATCGCCAGGGTGCCGTGATCGGCCGGGGAACGCCGCACCTCGGCGAGCCACGCCTCGGGGTCGGGTGTGCGGTGCAACTCCGGAGCCGGACCGTCGGTCCAGTACGAGCGCATCAGCTCGCGGCTCCAGTCGGGTTGCTGCACGTCGCCACGCGGCCCGAACTCCTCCATGTACGGCTTGATGTCCAGCACGGGGGTGCCGTCGATGGCGTCGAGCCCGCGCACCTCCACGACGCCGCCGGGTCGCACCGCCATCAGCTCGCACACGGTGACGCCGATGCGGTTGGGGCGGTCCTTCGCACGCTGGGCCAGGATGCCCACCTCGGGCCACGAGGGGTTGCCTCGCGGGTGGCGGCTGCCGCGGTGGGTCGCCTCGGTGTCGACGCGGTCGAACACGTACACGACCTCGACGTGCGAGAAGGATCGCAGTCCCGCAGTGGCCGACTCGTCGAGGACGTCCAGGTCGAGGCGGATGGTGCTGTTGACACGATCCCAGTCGTCGTCGATGGGGGAGGTCCGCTCGTTGTGCACCACGCCGATCGGGAACATCTCGAAGCTCGTCATCGTCCCAGTGTGGCGCGCGGCGTCGGTCGACGTGCGCGAGATTCGGGGGTCGTGATGTGGGGTCGTGCAGGGATGACCGTGATGCTCGCCGTCGGGATGGCCGCGTGCGGCACCGACGACCCACCGGTCACGTACGACTTCGCGCGCTGTGGGCTCGATCGTGTGCTGGTCGATTCCTCGCACGTCGTGCGGGTCGGCGATGCTCCCGTCGTCGAGTTCGAACGCGCGAGCGATCCGCGCAGCACGACATTCGCGGCGCACCCGATCGACTCGGACGATCGGTTCGACGACGTCGAGAAGGGTGAGGTGGCGCTCGTCGGCCTCGCCCGCACCGACCTTCCCGAGGAGTGGACCGTGCATGCCACGGCCGCCGACGTCGACGGCCGAGTGAGGTTCACCGGCCCGTGCGCGCCGGAGTTCGATCGCCAGTTCGTCGCGTTGCAGGGTGCGTTCGACGGCGCGCCCGACCTTGCGTTGCTCGAGCGGATGGTCGACGAGGCGCTCCAGCCGGGTCGCGGTGCCGACCTGCGCAACGTGGTGGCCCCTCCCGGTTGGTCGGCGGTCGACGTCGCCGACCCGTTGCCACCGCGGTGGGAGGGTCGGGTGCGTGTGGTGTCGCTCACGCTCCAGTTCGGGCCTCCCGGCCTCGGCGGCATCGCCGGCATCTCGTCGGGCGTCGGATACGCCGGCCAGGGCATCGGTGCCGGCGTGCCCACCACGACCCTGGCGATGCTGGCGGTCGTGTCGACCGACGGTCCGGCCGTCGTGCTGCTGCAGGACGAATCGGGAGCGCCGCTGGGCGACGCGCTCGATCTCGCTGCGACCGACTGTCGCGACGCCACTGGGATGATGGTGACGGTCGACCTCCAGACGCTCACCGCGTCGTGCCGGATCGCCGCCCTCACGGAGGTGCAGGCGGCCGAGGTCGCGGCAGCCCAGGCGGCACTGCAGTTCGACCGGTCAGCCGCATCGCCGGCGTACAGCGACGGTCCCCCGACGCAGGAATGAGAGCGTCGCCGCACCGGCGCCGCCTCGTTCATGTCACGCTCTGACCGGGAAATCCTCGGAGAACGGTGGCCACGAACTGCCGAGCCTCGGGTCAGCGCTTGGCGGCGGGATGGGGGAGCGGCGTCCACTTCGGCCGCTCCAACAACTCCACCAGCTGTGCGTAGACCTTGGCGCCGATCATCTCGACGATCTCGTCGCGCAGGTACTGGTACACCGGCTTCGACCCCACGAACGCATCACTCGAGTCGGTGCACCACCAGTGGAACTCCTCGCCGCCCGGGCCCCAGTCGCGCCGCGTCCACTCGCGCAGGGTGGACGTGACGTAGCCGTGCTCGTCGGTGTCCTCCACCAGACGCAGGGGGAGCTGCCAGCACACGTCGGGCTGCAGGTCCATCTTCCGTTCGCCCCACTCGGCCGCGGCGTGGTGGAACGCACAACCCGTGCCGCCCTCGAAACCCGGTCGGTTGAGGAAGATGCAGGCCCCGTCGACGAGGCGGGTGGTGGTGACGCCGTCCTCCTCGCCCAGGATGCCGTCGCGCTCGCCCTGTTTCTTGAACTGCCAGTGCCGCTTCTTCAACCGGGCCGACGACAGGACCACGGTCTGGACGTCGGCCTCGTCGATGAAGTGCGCGCCGTGGCTGCAGCAGCCCTCGGCCAGATGGCTGGCGTCCTCCAGGTACACGCCCTGGCACCCGCTGCCGTAGATGCAGCTCCACGACGAACGCAGAAACGTGGCGTCGAACACCCAGGTTCGGCGATGGGTGTCGTCCTCGAAGCTGATCCACTCGTGAAGGTCCAGGGGCACGGGACCGGACGCTAGCAATCCGCACGGAAAGGGCCACAGTGCGCGAGGGGCGCGTCGGTAGGCTGTGCAGTCCATGGGTACGCCTCCGAAGACCGCCGACCAGCTCCGTTCCACCTTCACCGACTTCTTCGCGGCGAAGGGTCACATGACTCCCAAACATCTATTTGAACACCACACCGAAGCAGCATTGGACGGAGTCTTTGCTGACGAAACCAAGACCGCAACACGCGTATTAGATGGCGCCTGCATTTTTTTGAATCGTCC
>SXKB01000087.1 GCA_005778215.1 Actinomycetota bacterium
CTCACGTGCCGTCGACGAACCACCCGCCGGTGTCGATCACGAAGTGCGAGGCCACGGTGGTGTACAGGCACACGGTGCCGGCGGCCGAGGTGCGGGCAACGGCCACGTTCGACGTGGTCTGGCCGGCGGCGAAGGTGAGGTTCGGGACGGTCGGTCGCGGTCGGTCGCACGGGTACACCGTGGCCCACCCAGCCGACGCCGGCGCGATGACGGTGAGGTTCATCAGCACACCGGAGGTGCTGGTCGGGACCGCTGCCCTGCCCGTCACGGCCACGGTCGTGGTGGAACCCGCCGGACGGGTGCCGAGCTTCCAGAACTGCCCGTCGATGGTGGTGGCCGACGTCGGGCGGGTCTCGAGCAGTCGCGCCGGCGAGATGGCCGCGAGCGTGTCCGAGGTGGGGAAGTAGCCGCTCACGTCGACCACGAGGTGGGTGGCCGAGGCGTTGTGGAAGCACACGGTGCCGTCGGCGGCGGTGCGCACCAGCACCGTCGTGGCCTTGGTCTGGCCGGCGAGGTAGTTGATGTTGGAGGCGGTGGGTCGTGGCTGGTCGCAGGGGTACACCGTCACGTGGCCGGCACTGGTGGGGCCGGTGACGGTGAGGTTCAGCGCCACGGCCGGCGCGCCCGACGGGACGCCGCCTCGCCCGGCGACCGTGAGTGCCGTGGTGGCGGCAGCCGGTCGCAGGCCTTGCTTCCAGAACTGGCCGTCGACGGTGGTGGCGGCGGTGGGCCGGGTCTCGAGCAGCCGAGCCGGGGTGAGGCCGATGAGCGCGTCGGCCTTCGGGAAGTAGCCGTGCACGTCGAGTGCCACATGGGTGGTGGCGGCCGTGTACACGCACACCGCGCCACCGGTGCCCGTGCTGGTGACGACGGTGTTGCTCACCGTCTGACCGGCGACGAAGTTGACGTTGGAGGCGTTCGGTCGAGTGGTGCCGCACGGATACACGGTCACGTGGCCGGCCGTCGAGGGTGACATCACCGTGAGGTTCATGAGCACGGTGCTGCTCGACGGGATGCCGCCGCGGCCGCCGACCGTGACGGTCGACGTGGTGCCGGCGGCGCGGCTCCCGATCTTCCAGAACTGGCCGTCGACCGTGCTGGGGGTGCCCGAACGAGTCTCCAGCAGGCGGACCGGCGACAGGCTCACGTACGGCTGCAGCGGTGCGATGGACAGCGCGTAGCCGCCGAGGCTGCCGTAGTCGCTGTAGCCGGTGGTGGCGGCGTCGCCACTGCCCACGCCGTCGATCTGCACCGTGTAACTGCCGGGCGTCAGGGGGATCTGTGCGTGCACATCGGCGACGCCACCCGGATCGGCGTTCCACACAGGCACGCCGTTGTCGTCGATGACGGTGATGGCTGCGTCGAGCGAGGAGTAGACCGTGCGGAGCTTGAAGTCGAGCGTCACCGGGCCGGGCGCGGTGAAGGCGATCACATCGACGTCGGTCGGCGTGGAGACGACCCCCGAGCGGGTGACGGGCACCGGCCCGAGGTCGAGCGGCGTGAGCAGCGAACCTTCCGTGTCGGCTACGAACGGTGCCGACCAACTGATGATCGAGAGGTCGTCCTCGGTGTTGTTGGCCAGTGGGTACTCGCCCTTGCTCCAGTGGACGATGCCTTTGCTGTAGCCGACACCCATGATCGGGGCCCAGTTGGCGTGGCCGCGGTAGTAGCCCTCGGTGGCGGTGCCGTCGTGGTGCAGTCCGAACGTGTGGCCGACCTCGTGGATGGCGGCGTCGGCGATGTAGCGCCCGCTGTTCGCGACGTTCTCGGAGAACACGAACGCCGGCGTGTCGACCGGCCAGTTGATCGATCCCAGGTAGGCCACGCCACCGGCCTGGAACGGCGCCCACGAGTTCGGGCCGATCACCACGCGGGTGCCGTGCACCGTGTCGGCGTTGCCCGACTTCACGAGCGCGGCGACGCCGGGATCGGCGGTGGTGACGTTCACGTCGAACGGTGCATACGAGTCGGCGACCATCGACCACACCTGCACGATGAGGTCGAGTTCGGCCTGGTTGTACGAGTTGGCGGCGCCGTCGAGGGTGAATGCGGGCGTGATGAACGACGCGATGCCGTAGGCCGAGTTCCACGAGGTCCCGGCGGTGGTGTGCCCGGTGAAGTCGAGGTAGATCGTGCGTGTCGAGGCAGGGCGCGAGGCCAGCGTGAACACCTCGTTCGCGGGCATGCCGGTGGACGGCACCGTGCCAGCGTACCCGCTCGGGTCGGCGGGCGGGGCCTCGTCGATGAACACCAGGTTGTCGGCCGGGTCGACGTGGAGCGTGTCGTCCTCCAGCAGCATCTCGCGCAGCTCGGTGCCGGTCATGCCGTGGCGGCGAGCGACACGCCCGAGATCGGTGCCGATGGCGGCGACGGCCTCGGCGCCGTTGGCGAGATCGACCTGGTCGACGGGCGGATTCGCCGCCTCCGCAGGGCGATGGTCGGGCAGCAACGCGAGCGTGAGCGCGGCAGCGGCGAGGGTCGCCGCGGCGCGGCGCGACCGTCGTGCTGTTGCTCGTTGCTGGGTCATCCAGGTCACCACTCCTCGGTGGAGCGCCGCGCGTCCACATCCTGGTATCGGCACGCGTGGGCCAGTTGTTGAGGTGCAGATCGGAGGATCATGCCTGCTCAGAGTGCGGCGTAGACCGCGTCGACCAGGCTGCGGTTCCGGGTGCTCTGCCAGCGCGGCACGACGTGGTTCATCACGTACCCGAAGCCCAACTGCGCATCGGGATCACCGAATCCCAGCGCGCCGCCCGTACCGAAGTGCCCGAACGATCGTGGATTGGTGCCCAGCGGCCGTCGTTCGCTGGTGGGGACGAATCCGAGGCCGACGGCGATGTCCTCGCCCAGCACGGGGCACGGGCCGCTGGCCTGCACGCGGGTGGCCTCGTCGAGCAGGCCGACCGACAGCACCCGGTCCGGGGTGACCAGCGCCCGGTACAGGCGGGCGAGACCGGTGGCCGTGCCGTGCCCGTTGGTGGAGGGCACCTGGGCGCTGCGCCAGGCCGCGGTGTTCACCACGCCCTGCGACGAGTACCCGGGCGGGTTGAAGTAGCCGCCGAACACCAGGTAGGTGGCATCGTCGAGTGCATCGAGGTCGAGTGCGGGGGTGGGAGTCGCCGGCGCCCAGATCACGTCGGCGCATCGTTGCTGGAGGTCGATGGGCACGCCCCACCACAGATCGGCATCCAGGGGTGCGGCGATGCGGCGCAGATGCTCGCCGGGCAACTGACCGGTGGCGCGGCGCACGATCTCACCCACGAGATGGCCGAACGTGTTCGTGTGGTAGGTGATGCGACTGCCCGGCTCGTACCAGGCCGGGGTGTCGGCCAAGGCCTCGGCCATGCGGTCCCAGTGCCACAGGTCGTCGTCGGTGAGGCGTCGGCGAATGGCGGGTACCCCTGCACGGTGGGTGAGTGCGTGACGCAGCGTCGCAGTCTGCTTGCCGCCCGAACCGAACTCGGGCCACACGTCGGTGATCGGCGCGTCGAGGTCGAGCACTCCGGCGTCGACGAGTTGCAGCGCCACCAGCGCCAGCAGTGCCTTGCCGGCCGAGTAGAAGTTCACCATCGTGTCGGACTTCCACGGCCGGGTGCGCGCCTCGTCGGCCCAGCCGCCCACGAGGTCGACCACGGTGCGCTCGCCGATCACCACACAGCACGCGGCGCCCACCTCGCCGCGGCTGACGAAGTTCTCCTCGAACGCGGCGCGCACTTCGCGGAACGCCGGATCGCAGACGCCGTGGATCGGGGCGGACGGCGCGGTGGTCACGTCGTCGAGTCTTCCACCATCGACACAGATGCAGACGAGCCGTGTGGCGGGCCGTAGCCTTGCGACATGCGCCGCATCACCGCGGGACCGGGGGAGATGGAGATCGCGGCGCCGCCCGTGATCTCGTCGCGCGCGTCGCTCGACACGCTGCGAGCCCACTGGGGAGTGCCGGCTGCGGCGGTCGTCGGTGCGCTGCCGCAGACGTGGTTCCGAGCCGGCACGTTCATCGCCGCCGGTGACGTGGGGCCCGCACTGCGCGGGCTGACCGGCGTGACCCGGTTGTGGAACACCGAGACCACTGGCACGGGCTCCACCGGGGTGCCCTCGTCGATGCTGCTCGAGCGTGGCCTGCTGAGTGTGGTGCGCGGCCTGGGTGGTTCGCCCGAGTTGGCGCAGCGACTGTGGTTCACCGTCGTCCTCGCCGTCACTGCAGCCGCCGTCGCGTGGCTGGCGTCGGCGTTCGTGCGACGACCTGTCGCCGTGTTCGCCGCAGGCGTGGTGGCGTTGCTCAACCCCTTCGTGCTGACGACGGTGCCCGACCTGTTGCCGCTCATCGCCATTGCGTGCACGGCAGGCGTGACGGGCATCGTCGTGCGGGCGGCGGCCGGTCGACACGTGCCGGCGCTGCTGGCCGTCGCCGTCGCCGCGTGGGCAGCCGAGTTGGCGCGCAACCCACCACTGCTGGCCGTGGTGACCGTGGTGACGGCGGTGGCATTCGCAGTGCTGGCGCTCGACGGTCGGTGGTGGGTCGCCGCGCGCCTCGCGGGTGCGCTGCTGGCCGGTGCCGCGTTCTGGGTGCTGCCGCTGGTGATCCATCGCCTGACCGGCACGCCCGGCATCCACTCGGTGGTCGATCCCGACCCCAGTGCGTACGACTGGGCGCAGCAGCACGGTGGTCCCGCCAACGTGCTGTCGTTGGTGTCGTCGTGGCAGTGGGGTGAGCCCGATCTGTTGCCGGCAACCGTGCGGCTCTCACGGTTCCCCTGGTCGTTGATGCGGTGGGCGCTGCCTGCTGCGGTGGCGTTGTCGGCCGTGTTCACCTGGCGGCGTCGCGTCACCCGCGTGCTGTTGGTGGCGATCGGTGTGGTGACGGTGCTCGCGGTCGGCATGAACCCGCCGTTCGGTCCGGTGTACGACTTCATGGTCGAGCTCGTGCCGGGGTACGACACCATCCGGCAGCCGATGACGAAGTTCGGCGTGTTCCTGGTGGTGTGCTTCGCGGTGATCGTCGCCGTCGGTGTCGACGACGGCGTCACCCGATGGCAGGCTCGCGCCGCGGCACCGGAGGACGCGCAGTCGGTGCCCGCACTGCTGGCGCTGCTGGGCGTCGCAGTGGCGTTCGTGCACCCGCTGCTGTCGGGCACGGTGATCCCAGGTGAGCGCGCGTTCCTGCCGTCGGCGCGGGTGACGTTGCCCGACAGCCTGGTCGAGGCGGGTGCGGCGCTCGACGAGTTGAGCGGTCTGGGTGCCACGCTGGTGCTGCCGCTCAGCGACTCGTACCGTCGTGGCACCGTGTGGGGGTACTACGGCATCGACGACGTGGTGTCGCGCCTCGCGGAACGCCCCAGCTACGAGTTGCTCCCCGCCGGTCATTTCGAGCCGAACGGTGCCGCGCCCGATCTGATGATCGCCGCCGAGTCGGCATTGGCCAGCGGCGACGCCGGCACGTTGACCGGGGCGATGCGGGCGATGGGGACGCGTTACCTGGCGGTGCGCACCGACACCACCGCCGAGTGGGGGCGCAATCGGGAGTTCCGAGACGGCGGGTTCCTGGTGGCGTCAGCGCAGCGAATGGGCCTGCGCGAGGTGGGCAGCTTCGAGTACCTCACCGTGTTCGAGGTGCCGCCGGGCGACCGCTTCGGAGTGGCCAGCCGCACCATCGCGCTCGCCTCCGACGGCCGAACCGATCCCGACGAGGCCACCGCGGTCGCTGCAGCGCTGCTCGACGCCACGACGGCCATCGGCCTCGATGGCGAGGTCGGCACGGCCTGGGTGCCTCGGCCCGGCGACGCCGGACTGGCCATCCAGGTGGCACCCGGCGAGTACGTCGCCCGGTCGGTGAGCCGCGGACCATCGATGTGGCGCGCCACGGCGCGTGGGCGCTCGGTCGAACTGGTGCCGCTGGATCGCGCCGACATCGACGGGGAGTCGTTGCTCGACCTCCGCCCGGTGATCCTTCGTGCGAACCGCACGCCGTACGCGTTGCTGGTGGGCAACGACCCGGTGAAGGGCGTGGAGCGGATGATGGTGCCGCTCGATGGCGCCACGGAGGTGCAACTCGTGTCGGGCGCGCCGGTGTCGCTGCTCACGGTCGCGCCGTCCATCCTGGGTCTGCGCGGCAACGAGGCACAGCTGTGCAGCCGTGCCGACGGCCTGCCCGTGGAAGGTTCGCCGCCGCCGCCCGGGGCCACGGCCGAGACCACCGCCGACAGCGTCGCCTTCACCGTGGGCCAGGGCACGGTGTGCATCAGCGAGGCCGTCCGCTTGCCGCGACCCATCGAGGGGCATCGCCGTTGGCGCTTCACCGCCCAGTACCGCACCACCGATCCTGGCGCGCCGCGCACGTGCCTGTGGTCGTCGGCGCAGGAACGGTGCCTGCCCGGCTCGAGGCTCACCCCCGATGCGTCGTCGGGTCGTCTCGACACGCTCATCGACGCCGAGGGCGACCTCGGTGAGGTGTTCCTGGTGCTCGCCGCCGACCATGTCGGGCGCACCGACGACGCGCCGATCGAGGTCGACTTCACCGAGGTGCGGTTGTCGCCCATGCAGGAGTCGGACGACCCCGTGATCGTGGAGGCGCCCATCGACATCCCGCCGGTCACCACGGCCGTTGCAGGATCGCCGTTGGTGATCGGCGTCGGCAACGGCATCGGCGACCTGCTGGGCGCGTTCGGCAGCGAGGTGGGGGAGTGTGCGCTGAGCGACGAGGACGATGCCGAGATCGACGTGGCGCCGCTCCCCGAGGAGCCGCCGCCTGCCTTCGAGCTCAGTGCCGCGAGCAGCAGCGCATGCGTGCAGGCACCCATCGAGGCATCGCCGGGCGTGCGCGACGTGGTGGTCTCGTTCGAGTACCGAGCGCCCCAGGTCGGCACCGCTCGCGTCGCGGTCGTCGATGCCACCACCGGCGACGTGGTGCTGAGCCGTCGCCTTCCAGCTTCGTCGTTCTGGACGGCGGTCGACATTCGCTGGCAGTTGCCGGCGGCACCGGTGGGCGCCGAGGAGTCGTTGCGTCTCGTGGTCACCGCCGACGGTCCGCCAGCCGGCAGCGCGGCCCAACCTGCCGTGGCGGCCTACCGCGGCCTCCAGATGCTGCCCACACCGCCCTATGCGTTCGCCGTGCTGCCTGCCCTGCCCGCCGAGGTGTCGGCGGTGACGGTGCGCACCCTCGGTGACCGGTACGTGGCGGTGCAGGGTGAGGGTGATGTCGTGCTCACGTTCCAGCAGGCGTACGCCGACGGCTGGTCGATCGACGGCCTGCCCGACGGTGCGACGGCCGAACACATCACCGTGAACGGCTGGGCGAACGGCTGGGTGATCCGTGGGCTCGACGGCCGGCCGGCGGTGCTGTCGCTGCACTATCGATGGGAGTGGTTGGTGGCGGTGGCCGTGTGGAGTGTGCTCGCCGTGTGGTCGGTGACGCTGCTGTGCACCGACTGGCGACGGCTGTTCGGCCGACGGCCGCCTCGGTAGGGTGCCGGCATGAGCGACCCCACGAGCACTCCCGCCGGCGACACGGTGACCATCGAACGCATCGACGACGTGCTGGTGGTGCACCTCGACGACGGCAAGGCCAATGCGTTGTCGGCGTCGGTGATCGCCGCCGTCACGGCGGCACTCGCGCATGCCGAGGCCGACGACACCATCGGCGCGGTGGTGTTGCACGGCCGCCCGGGCAAGTTCTGTGCTGGATTCGACCTGTCGGTGATGCGCAGCGGCGACGTGGGTGCCGTGATCCGACTGGTCAGCGACGGTGGTGAACTGGTGCGTCGGCTGTACGGCTCGCCGGTGCCGGTGGTGGCGGCGTGCACCGGACACGCGTTGGCAGCCGGTGCGTTGCTGCTCCTCGGCTGCGACGTGCGCGTCGGCGTCGACGTCGACTGCAAGATCGGCCTGAACGAGGTGGCCATCGGCATGGTGTTGCCCGACTGGGCGCTCACCATTGCCGACGACCGGCTCAGCCGGCGCCACCTGCAGCGCGTCGTGGTGCACGCCGTCGTCACCGATGCGCGCGGTGCGGTCGACAGCGGCTTCCTCGACGAAGCGGTGGCCGAACACGAGGTGCTGCCCGCAGCGATCGCGCACGCACGAACGTTGGCGGCCCTCTCGGGTCGGGCGTACGCCGGCACCGTGCTGGCGCTGCGCGGCCGGGTGCTCGAGCAGATGGCCGCGCAGATCACCCACGACCGCGAGTTCGGTGCCGGGCCCGGTGTGCCCGCCTGACAGATTGTGGCGATGGAACACTTCGATGGACGGATCGCCGTCGTCACCGGTGGTGGC
>SXKB01000088.1 GCA_005778215.1 Actinomycetota bacterium
CCGGCCACCTCGCGGGGCAGATCGGCGATGGTGGCGGGGAGCGTTTCCTCTTCGTTGAAGCAGGGGATCTGGATGATCAGCTTGATGGGTCGAGGTGAGGACGGCACGTACTGAATGTACCCGCGGCATCGACCGCGGCGTTGTGTGCGCTGGCTAGCCTCACCGGTCGTGACGGACGACGACCGCGGCTTCGACCTGCTCGATGCGGTCGCCCTGGGTGGCGCCACCCTGGTCGGCTTCGCCGGCACGGTGGCGTTGCTCGCTGCGTATCTCGGGGTGCACTCGGTGCCGACGGTGGTGCTGGGCACGGTGCTGCTGGTGGTCGCGTTCGTGCTGGTGGCCCGAGGGCGTATGGCGGGCGCCCGATGCCGTGGGCTCGCGAAGGGTTCGTGGATGGTGCTGCCCGCACTGCTGCTCGCGGCGGTGCTCCTGTTCCCCGGCTTCCGTTACGGCGCAGGTGACAAGGACCCTGGCATCTACGTGTTGCACGCGCAGGCCATCTCCGACTCGGGTGAACTTCTCATCGAGCTGAGCCCCTTGCAGATGGCGGGTGTCTTCACGCAGGCCGACACGTCCGACAACCAGTTCCGCGGTTTCGAGCCGGCGGGCGATGACACCATCACCCCGAGCTTTTACCATCTTTGGCCCGCGCTGCTGGCCACATCGTTCGACATCGTCGGCTTCCGTACGCTCTTGGTCGCCGTGCCGCTCTTGGGTGTGTTGGCCGTGCTGGTGCTGTTCTCGCTGGCGCGTCGGTTGGCGCCACCGTGGGTCGCTGCCGTGGCGGCGTTGCTGCTCGCATCGAACTTCATGCAAGTCTGGCAAGCGCGATATCCCACCACCGAGGTCCTCGCACAGGTGCTGTACGTGGCGTCGTTGCTCGCCCTCGTGGCCGCGGTTCAGACGCGCGCAGCGCCGCTTGCGCTGGTCGGCGGCACGCTGGTGACCGTGGGCTTCCTCGCCCGCGGCGAGGGCGTGCTGCTGGTGATGGCGGCGCTGCTGGCCGTCGGTGTGGCCGTGGCCGCGGGGGTGCAGCGACGCGTCGCGCTGTGGTTCGGCGCCGGGGTGCTCTGGCTGCTTCCGCTGGCCTGGTACCAGGCCTACGCGGTGGCCGAGCGGTACACGCGCGTGAACAGCGTGCCGGGCGCTGCCACCCTCGCGGCGGCCGTGCTCCTGTCCGTGGTGATCGCGCTCATCGGTTTGCGCTGGAGCGGTGTGCGCACGGCGTGGTCGCGGTTCGTCGGTGTCGTTGCCGGCGAACGGGTTGCGTGGCGCATCCGCGTCGGTGTCTCGGTGCTCGCGGTCGGCCTGTTTATGCTGGGTGTTCTGCGGCCGTTGTTCGGAGATGACATCGTCATCTACATCGACCGGCCGATACGCAGTTACGACGAGCGTTCGCTGCATCGGTTGGCCCTGTTCTTCGGCTGGCCCGCACTTGTCCTGGTGGTGGTCGGGTTCCTGTGGGCGGTGTGGACCCGGTGGTCTGCGGTGCGCACCATCGTGGTGTCGCTCAGCGTCGCGTTCCTGGTGCTGTTCCTCTACAAGGCCCGCAACTCGCCGCAGATGATGTGGTGGTGCCGTCGGTTCATCCCGTCGGCCGTGCCCGCCATCGTGCTGCTCGCAGCGATGTCGTTGTGCGCGGTCGCCGTGCTGCGGCCGCAGTGGCGGCGCGTCGTACTGGGCGTGGTGGCACTCGTGCTCGCGTTCACCGTGGTTCAGCAGACGCGTCAGTCCTGGGCGCTGCGGCCTCACGACGAGAAGGGCGGCTCGTACGGGGTTGCGCTCTCCATCGCGGCCACGTCGGGCGACCAGCGCGGTGTGTTTCTCTGGGAGGCCGGGCCGTGTTGCGATGCCCCGGTGTTGCTGTTCGGCTCGCCGACATGGATTTTCGGACACGTCGACAGTGCGCACCTTCCCCACGTGCGCGCCAACTGGCCGCAGCTCATTGCGGGCGTGATGGCCGCCGCCGGTGAGCAACCGGTGTTCCTGGTGCTGCACGCCGATACGCCGATTCCGACCGACCTGCCAGCCGACCTCACGCTCGATCTCGCCAAGCGCATCAACGGTGGCATCCCGGCGTGGGAGGAACGCAACGAAGTGAGGCCGCAGGCGGCGCGTGTGATCGGGTACGATCTCGCCATCTATCGAGTCACCGCGAACGGGTGACCCGAGTGGTCAGCTGCTCTGGTGGCGCACCGCGCCGACACTGAGCGACGCCACGCCGCGGGCATCGGTGGGGTTCAGCACGTCGAACTCGTCGCGGCCCTGCCGCAGTGCCGTGTGTTCGGGGTTGCGGCGGTCGGTGAGACCGAAGTCGACGGTGAACGTGCCGTCGAGCAGCGGCACCGACGTGAAGGGCACCACGATGCGGCCGGCGCGGCCGAGCGAGAGAACTCCCTGCGCCGCCAGATCGAGATCGATCGCGAACACGGTCTGCCCGTCCTTGGAGTGGACCACGAGGTTCAGCGTGGGCGAATCGACATCGATGTCGCTCTCGTACTGCACACTCACCTCCAGCGACTCGCCGGGATGGATGTAGCGCCGTTCGTGCTGGTGCGGATGGCTCACCGAGGCACCGACGATGCGCAGCGCGCCCGACGGCGGCGGCGCCGCAGCGCCGCCTTCCACCATCGTGCCCTGGAGGTGTTCACGGAACACGTGGATGGCCTCGCCCGGCCGGGCGTCGGCGACGAGCTTGCCGTGGTGCAACACGATGGCTCGGTCGCACACCTGGCGCACCAGGTCGGCGGCGTGGGTGACCACCACGATGGTGCGGCCTTCCTGCTGGAAGTGCCGGATGCGGTCGAGGCAGCGGCGTTGGAACACCTCGTCGCCGACGGCCAGCACTTCGTCGACGAGCAGGATGTCGGGGTCGACGTTGACGGCCACGGCGAAGCCGAGGCGCACGTACATGCCGCTCGAGTAGTGCTTCACCGGTTCGTCGATGAACTGCGCGAGATCGGCGAACGCCACGATGTCGTCGAAGATGCGGTCGATCTCGCGGCGGTTGATGCCCAGGAACGCGGCGTTGATGTACACGTTCTCGCGGCCGGTCAGTTCGGGGTGGAACCCTGCGCCCAGCTCGAGCAGTGAGGCCAAACGGCCACGCAGTTGGATGGTGCCGGTGGTGGGCTTCAGGATGCCGCTCAGGCACTTCAACAGGGTGCTCTTGCCCGAGCCGTTGTGGCCGAGGATGCCGACGGTGGAGCCCTGCGAGATGGTGAGGTCGAGCGGTTCGAGCGCCACGAAGTCGCGGTAGCGCGACCGGCCCATGCGGACGATGCGTTCCTTGATGGACTGCGAGGGATCCTCGTGCAGGCGGAAGACCTTCGAGATGTTGTCGGCGACGATGGCGTCCATGTGGCTCACAGGATCTCGGCGAAGTTGCCCTCGGCCTTGTCGAACATCCGCAGGCCGACGACGCAACACACCACCGCGACGAGGAACAGGATGCCGAGATTGCCGAGGTACCAGAGTTGGCCTTCGTCGGGCAGCAGTTGGCGGTCACCCACGAACGCGGAGCCGTAGATGGCCCGTTGGAACACGATGATGACCGAGGTGAAGGGGTTGAGCAGCGGCGTCCACGCCGGCCAGCCGTGGTCGACGAACCAGGTCGACGACAGTTGGTACTCGTAGACGATGGGGTTCGCCCAGAACATCGCGATGAGGGCCAGGTCGAGCAGGTGCTGGGTGTCGCGGGCGTACACGTTGATGGTGCTGAGCAGCAGGGCCAAGCTGGCGAGGAACAGCGTGAGCACACCGACCGCGATGGGCAGCAGCCACATGAAGCTCCAGTCGACGTCGTGCCGGACGACCACCAGCACGATGGCGAACGCCAGGCTCTGCAGCATGAAGTGCACCACGGCGCTGCCCAGTGTGGCGAGCGGCATCACCGCACGGGGGAACGCCACCTTCGACACGAGATGCTGGTTCTGGGTGATGGACTGCACGGAGGTGGACAGGGTGGTGCTCACCAGTGTCCAGACCACGAGGCCGCACAGGATCCAGATCGCGAAGTCGGCGAAACCCGCCCCGAGGATCGAGAACACGAGCGAGTACACGCACAGCAGGAACACCGGCTGCGCCATCGACCAGAAGAACCCGAGGACCGAGTTCTTGTAGCGCACCTTGAGTTCCTTGCGCACCAGGCCGAGCAACAGCTCGCGGTACTGCCAGATCTCGCGGAGCTGCTGCACGTTGCTGCGGCGAGCCGCGATGACGCGCAGTTCGCCCGAGTTGCCGACCGTTGCGCTCATCGGCCAGCCAGGCTACTGGTCTCAGTAGGTGTGCGTGGGGTCATCGGTCTCGGGGTCGATGCCGTGACGTTCCATCGCGGCACGCACTTCGTCGGCGCTCGCCTTGCCGTCGGCGAGGAGCGCGCTCAGCACGCCGACCACCACGTGGCCCGCATCGACCTCGAAGAAGCGACGCAGCGCCTCGCGGGTGTCGCTGCGGCCCATGCCGTCGGTGCCGAGCGGCACGAACGTGCGACCGGGAAGGAACCGGGCCACCTGCTCGGGGACGATCTTCATGAAGTCGGTGACGGCGACGATGGGACCCTGCGCCTCGCCGAGCACCTGCGACACCAGCGGCGTGCGTGCGCCGTCGTGCGGGTGGAGGCGATTCCAGCGCTCGGTGGCGATGGCCTCGTCGCGCAGTGCCTTGTACGACGTCGCGGACCACAGCTCGACGCCGATGCCGTGCTGCTCGAGCAGTTCCTGTGCTGCAGCGCGAGCAGCGCCGTTGGCGGAACCGCTGAACAGCACCGTGGCGCGGCGCTCGGCACCCTCGGGTGCAGGGGCCCAGCGGTACAGCCCGCGCACGATGTGCGCCGGGTCGAGACCCTCCGGCATCGACGGCATCGGGTAGTTCTCGTTGTACAGGGTGATGTAGTAGAAGACGTCGGGGTCGGCGCTGTCGGGGGCGTACATGCGGTGGATGCCCGCCTGCACGATGGTGGCCACCTCGTACGCGAACGCCGGGTCGTAGGCCTGGCAGGGCGGTACCACGCTGGCCAGCACGAGTGAATGGCCGTCCTGGTGCTGCAGACCTTCGCCCAGCAGGGTGGTGCGGCCCGCGGTGGCGCCCATCAGGAACCCGCGGGTGCGAGCGTCGGCGGCCTGCCAGATGAGGTCGCCGACGCGCTGGAACCCGAACATCGAGTAGACCGTGTAGAAGGGGATGGTGGGCACACCGCGTGTGGCGTAGGCCGTGCC
>SXKB01000089.1 GCA_005778215.1 Actinomycetota bacterium
GGCCACCACACCGAGCGGCTGCTTGATGTTGTAGACGTCGACGCCGCTGGAGGCCTGCTCGCTGTAGCCACCCTTCAGCAGGTTGGGGATGCCGCAGGCGAACTCGATGTTCTCGAGACCACGGGCCACCTCGCCGAGCGCGTCGCCCAGCACCTTGCCGTGCTCCTTGCTGAGCAGCGTGGCGATCTCCTTGCGGTTCGCGTCGACCAGTTCGCGCATGTGGAACATGACCTCGGCGCGACGCGACAGGTTGGTGCTGCGCCATGCCGGGAACGCGGCCTTGGCCACGGCCACGGCGTGGTCGACCTCGGCGATCGACGCGAAGTCGACCGAGGCCTGCTGCTGACCGGTGGCGGGATCGAACACCACGCCCGAACGGCCGGAGGTGCCCTCGACGACCTTGCCGTCGATCCAGTGGGAGATGCGGTTCATTTCGTTGTCTTCTTTCTGGGGGTTGCTCAGACGAGGTACTGCGACAGGCCGCGCTTGACGTACTGGCCGTGTCCCTTGCGTCCGACGAACGTGTCGTTCTCGATGACCACGGTGCCGCGCGAGAGCACGGTGTCGACCTTGCCGTCGATCACCCACCCCTCCCAGGCGCTGTGGTCCATGTTCATGTGGTGCTTGTCGTTGATGCCGATCTTGGTCTGCCGGTTGGGGTCCCAGACCACGACGTCGGCATCGGCGCCGGGGGCGATGACACCCTTCTTCGGGTACATGCCGAACATGCGCGCCGGCGTGGTGCAGCAGGTCTCGACCCAGCGCTCCAGCGTGATCTCGCCGTTCACCACACCCTGGTAGAGCAACTCCATGCGGTGCTCCACACCGCCGATGCCGTTGGGGATGGCGGCGAAGTTGCCGAGGCCGAGTTCCTTCTGGTCCTTCATGCAGAACGGGCAGTGGTCGGTGCTCACGATGGCGAGCTCGTTCATCCGCAGGCCCTTCCACAGGTCGCCCTGGTGGCCGTGCCCCATCTGGCCGATGTGGTGCGGGTCGTGGTCGCGGCTGCGCACCGGGGTGCTGCACACCCACTTCGCACCTTCGAACCCGGGCTGGCCGAGGGTCTCCTCGAGCGTGAGGTACAGGTACTGCGGGCAGGTCTCGGCGAACACGTTGCGGCCGTGATGGCGCGCAGCGGCCACCTCGTTGAGCGCATCACCGGCACTCATGTGCACGATGTACAGCGGCACGTTGCCGGCCACGTGGCTGAGCACGATGGCACGGTGCGTGGCCTCGGCCTCGAGCGGCGAGGGCCGTGTGTAGCTGTGGTAGCGGGGATCGGTCTCACCGCGAGCCAGCGCCTGCTGCACCAGCACGTCGATGGCGATGCCGTTCTCGGCGTGCATCATGATCATCGCCCCACACTCGGCGGCGGTCTGCATGGCCTTCAGGATCTGGCCGTCGTCGCTGTAGAACACGCCGGGGTACGCCATGAACAGCTTGAAGCTGCTGATGCCCTCGTGCTCGGTGAGGTACTTCATCGCCTTCAGCGACTCGTCGTCGACGCCGCCGATGATCTGGTGGAACGCATAGTCGATGGAGCAGTTGCCCTCGGCCTTGCGATGCCATTCGGCCAGTCCCTCGTGCACGTTCTCGCCGTAGCGCTGCACGGCCATGTCGACGATGGTGGTGGTGCCACCCCACGCCGCGGCGTTGCTGCCGGTCTCGAACGTGTCGCTCGCGAACGTGCCGCCGAAGGGCAGTTCCATGTGCGTGTGCACGTCGATGCCGCCGGGGATGACGTATTTGCCTGCCGCGTCGATGACGCGGCTCATGCCTTCCTCGGTGAAGTAGCCGGGTGCGCCGACGGCGGTGATGGTGCCGTCGGTGATGAGCACGTCCTGGGCGATCGTGCCCGTGGTGGACACGACGAGGCCGTTCTTGATGAGCGTCTGAGCCATTGCAGTTCCCCCTGTTGAGTCCGGTCAGCGAGCCACGAGCTCGTCGTAGGCGTCGGGACGACGATCACGGTAGAACGCCCAGCGATCGCGGACGGTACGGATCTTGTCCATGTCGAGGTCGCGCACGATGAGCTCGGGCTGGAAGGGGTCGCCCACCTCGCCGACGAACTTGCCCTCGGGATCGACGAAGTAGCTCTGGCCGTAGAAGTCGTTGTCGCCGAGATCCTCGATGCCGACGCGGTTGATGGCGCCGACGTAGTAGATGTTGGCCACGGCCGAGGCCGGCTGCTCGAGACGCCACAGGTACTCGCTGAGGCCACGGCTGGTGGCCGACGGGTTGAACACGATCTCGGCACCGTTGAGGCCGAGCGCGCGCCAGCCCTCGGGGAAGTGGCGGTCGTAGCAGATGTACACGCCCACCTTGCCGACGGCAGTGTCGAACACCGGATACCCGCCGGTGCCAGGGGTGAAGTAGTACTTCTCCCAGAACCCCTTCGTCTGCGGGATGTGCTGCTTGCGGTACTTGCCGAGGTACGTGCCATCGGCGTCGATGACCGCCGCGGTGTTGTAGTACAGGCCCGGCTGGACGATCTCGTACATCGGGAGCACCAGCACCATGCCGGTCTCCTTGGCGAGGCTCTGGAACCGCTGCGTGGTGGGGCCGTCGGGGATGTACTCGGTGTACTGGTAGTACTCGGGCTCCTGCACCTGGCAGAAGTACGGGCCGTAGAACAGCTCCTGGAAGCACATCACCTGGGCGCCCTGCGCCTTCGCGTCGTGCACCGCCTGCTCGTGCTTGTCGAGCATCGCGTCCTTCGTGCCCGGCCAGTCGGTCTGCAGCAGCGCTGCTCTCACGATGTTTGCCATTCGCGGGACTCTAATGTGACCGAACAGGGCGCACAATGGTTGTATTGTTACCGGACAATGAACCGACCGTTCGCTCACGACCTCGCCGCCGAGATCACCGACCGCAGCGCCCGCGGCATCGCCGCCGCCGTCGGACGGATGATCACCGCGGGCACCCTGCCGGTGGGTCAGCGCCTGCCGACGGTGCGCGACCTGGCCGGGCAACTGGGCGTCTCCCCCACCACCGTCAGCGAGGCGTGGCAGAGCCTCGCCGCCGTCGGCGCCATCGACGCCCGCGGCCGCCAGGGCACGTTCGTGCGCCAGCCCACCGGGCCCGCCAGCCCGCGCCGTTACCGCCGTGTCACCGAAGGTCCCGGCCACTTCGCGCTCGACCTCTCCACCGGCACCCCCGATCCGGCGTTGCTGCCCGACCTCGGCCCCGTCATCGCCCGGGTGAGCCGTCAGTCGCTCACCTCCAGCTACCTCGACCACCCCGTGCTGCCCGACCTGGAAGCCCACCTGCGCGCCGACTGGCCGTTCACACCCGACGACCTCACCGTGGTGGACGGCGCGATGGACGCGCTCGACCGCGTCGCCTCGGTGATCGTGCGGCTCGGCGATCGAGTGGTGGTGGAGCAACCGGCGTTCCCGCCGCTGCTCGACCTGCTCGACCAGTTGGGCGCCGACGTCATCGGCGTCCCCCTCGACCGCGAAGGCATGCGTGTCGACCTGCTCACCACAGCGTTGCAGCACGACGTGCGCGCCGTGTTCCTGCAGCCGCGGGCGCACAACCCCACGGGCGTCACCTACACCGCACGTCGGGCGAAGCAGCTGGCAGCCGTGCTGGCGCCGACCGACACCATCGTGGTGGAGGACGACCACTCGGGCGACATCGCCAGCGGCTCACTGGTCAGCCTCGGCACGCACCTGCCGCACCGCACCGTGCACATCCGCAGCTATTCGAAGAGCCACGGTCCCGACCTGCGCCTCGCTGCGGTGGGCGGTGCGGGCGAGGTGGTGAGCGCAGCCATCAACCGTCGCCTGCTCGGGCCGGGCTGGAGCAGCCGCATCCTGCAGGCAGTGCTGTTGGAGATGCTCGACCACACCCCCACCATCGAGGCGGTCACTCGCGCACGCCACGAATACGCACGGCGCCGGGCAGCGGTCACCGAGGTGCTCGCCGCCGAGGGCGTGTCGTTCACCGGCACCGACGGCATCAACCTGTGGATGCAGGTGGCCGACGAACGCTCGGCTCTGCTCACGCTCGCGGCGCAGGGCATCGGTGCGGCGCCCGGCGAACCGTTCATGGTGCAACCCGATGTGCCGTCGCTGCGCGTCACGGTCGGCCTCGTCGACCACGACCCTGCGGGTCTCGCACGACGCCTGGCCGACGCCGCCGGCACCGTCCCCGCCCGAGCCGGCCAACGCTGACACGTGGCTTCTGGGTGCAATTCGTCCCAGCTCGGCATCTGGGCGTGATTCGTCCCGGAACCCGGGACGAATCAGCGCCAGAACACCTTCATCGCAGCAGCTCGTGGGCCAGCGGACACTCGGGTGCGAGCTCGACCTGGTCGAGGGGCAGCACGCCGCGCTCGGTGGCCAGATACGTGGCAAGGCCCAGCGGCACCACGTCGGCCTCCGCGTCCCACGGCACCCGCACCGCGCTGACGCGGGTGACGAGCGACGCGAACGCGGCGTCGGGCAGGCACCGACCACGACCGGCCACCGCCCACACCGGCACCTCGCTGCAATAGGCCACCGAGGCCGCGGCACGCGACCCACGGGTGGCCAGCAGCTCGGACGTGCTCGCGGCCGTGGCCTCCACCACCACCACATCGGCGGCCAGTACGGCAGCGGCCAGACCGGCGGGCTCGACGATCTCGGCCACCACGTCGGATCGTTCGAGGCGGCGCACGAACGACGCGCCCTGGTCGTCGGCGTCGACGGTGAGCACGGTGACGTCGCCGCGACCCAGCAGCGCCTCACCGGCCAGATCGGGCCAGCCGACCACCAGCACGGTGGCGTCCTCCGGGAACGCCTCGCACAACAGGTCGGGCGTGGGGTCCATCTCGAGCTGGTGCGCCAGTTCGCGGGCCGTGTCGGAGGGCTCGGCGGCGGTGAGGATGTGCGCGCACAGCCACCACAGCGGACCCGAGGTGGGGTGTCGTTCCACGATCCGGCGGCAGCTCACCACCAGGCCCGCCGGATCCATCCGCAGCGCCCGCAGGGCCGACGCTGTCTCGCCCACCAACACCCGCTGGTCGGCGCCGCTCGAGCGGGCGAGGTAGCGGAGACGCTCGATGGGGTGCACGTCCGGAACCTACCCGAGCCCGGCGGTGCCGGCGAGATGGGCCGCGGCACTGCGCCTGCGCTACCGTTGACTCCCGTGGCAAGCACCGTCGCTCTCGATCTGAACCTCACCTCGATCTCCGGGGAGACCCGTCCGCTGGCGGAATGGGTCACCACCTTCCATCTGGCCACGGTCGCGCTCGATCCGTTCACCAACGAGAGCAGCTGGGTGCTCGACACCGCCGTGCGCGTGCTCGACGCGTTCCGCGGCGCCGACGTGCGCGTGAACTTCGTGCTCACCTGCACCCCGGAGGAGGCCCAGCAGTTCATGGGCCCGCTCACCGAGCGGTTCATGGTGTTCTGCGACGCCGACCGCTCGTTCGTGCGCGGCCTCGGCCTGCAGACGCTGCCGGCGTTCGTGTTCGTGCAGGGCAACGGCAACCTGATGGCGGCCGAGGGCTGGAACCCGGTCGAGTGGAAGGGTGTGGCGAAGCACATCGCCGAGCTCACCTCGTGGCTGCCGCCCATCATCCCCGGCGCCGGCGATCCGTCGCCGTTCCACGGCACGCCCGTCGCGGGCTGAGCCCACCGGGGCCGGTCCACGTGCCCTTCACCCCTCCCGATCTGCCGGTGCTCGACGCCGTGCCGGCGTTGGCCGCCGCGTTGCGCGAGCACGACTCGGCCATCCTCGTGGCGCCGCCCGGCGCCGGACAGACCACGCTCGTGCCGCTGCTGGTGCTCGACGAGCCGTGGCTCGCGGGTCGGCGCATCGTGATGCTGGAACCGCGCCGACTGGCCACGCGTGCCGCGGCGCAACGCATGGCCGCGCTGCTGGGCGAACGGGTGGGCGACACGGTCGGCTACCAGACACGCGACGAGCGTCACATCGGCCCGCACACGCGCATCGAGGTGGTCACCGAGGGCGTGCTCACCCGCCGGCTGCAGCACGACCCATCGCTCGACGGCTGCGGCCTCGTGGTGTTCGACGAGGTGCACGAGCGCAACCTGCCCACCGATGTGGGCCTCGCGCTCGCGCTCGACGCCCGCGCCGCGGTGCGACCCGATCTGCGCATCCTGGCCATGTCGGCCACGCCCGACACGAAGGGGTTGCTCGCGGTGCTGGGCGCCGACACGCCGGTGGCGCACAGCGACGGCCGCATGCACCCGGTGGAGATGGTGTGGGCGCCGATGGGCAAGCAGGACCGTGTCGCCGAGGCGATGGCCACGCTGGTGGGCAGAGCGGTGCGCGAACAGACGGGCGACGTGCTCGTGTTCCTGCCGGGCATCGGTGAGATCCGCCGCGTGCAGTCGCTGCTCCACGGGGTGCTGCCCGATCACGTCGACGTGTACCCCTTGGCCGGCGCGCTGTCGCTGGCCGAACAGGACCAGGCGCTCGCACCGTCGCCGCCCGGACGCCGGCGAGTGGTGCTCAGCACCGACATCGCCGAGTCGTCGCTCACCGTCGACGGCGTGCGGGTGGTGGTCGATGCCGGTCTTGCCCGCGTGCCGCGTTTCGACCCGCGCACCGGGATGAGCCGCCTCACCACGGTGAGCACCAGTCGAGCGTCGGCCGATCAGCGCGCCGGCCGTGCGGGCCGCACCGAGCCGGGCGTGGCGTATCGCTTGTGGAGCAAGCTCGAGCACAGCACGCGCCGTGCGCACCTCGAGGCCGAGATCACCCAGGTCGACCTCAGCGGACTGGCGTTGGAGCTGGCCGTGTGGGGCACACCGGTCGACGAACTGCGCTGGGCCGACCGTCCACCGGCCCGCACGTTGCAGCAGGCGGTGGAGTTGCTGCAGCGTCTCGGCGCGCTCGATGCCGACGGCCGACCCACCGACCGCGGCCGGCGCATGCTGGCGCTGCCGCTGCACCCGCGTCTCGCCGGCATGGTGGACGCCGCGCACCGCCACGACCGTGGCCTGGCCTGCGTGATCGCCGCACTGCTCGACGAGCGCGACATCTTCCGCGGCCGTCCCGACGACCTGCCCGCCGACCTCTCGTTGCGAGTCGGCGTGGTGTGCGGTCGACGGCACCACGAGGGGGCCGACCGCCGCGACGCGAGCCGCGTGCGCGACCGCGCCGCCGACCTGGCACGCCGGGCCGGCATCCCCCTCGCGTTCGACGAGGTGAACCCCGATCACTGCGGCGCCGTGCTCGCGCACGCCTATCCCGATCGCATCGCCGTGCGACGCAGCCAGCCCGGCCAGTTCCAGTTGCGCAGCGGTTCGTCGGCGTGGACGCCGCCGTCCGACCCGTTGGCCGACGAGCGGTTCGTGGTGGCCGCCGACCTCGACGGCAAGCGCGACAACGCACGTATTCGCATCGGCGCTGCGCTCGACGCCGACGAGCTGATCGATGCCCTGAGCGACCAGATCGAGCAGCGCATCTTCCTGGTGTGGGACAAGCAGCGCGACGATCTGGTGGAGCGCGTCGAGCAACGGTTGGGCGGCATACTGCTCGACGAACGCACGTACACGCCGCACGCCGGCGAGGCCACGGTGGCCGCGCTGCTCGACCGGGTGCGCTCCACCCGGTTGGGGGCGCTGCAGTGGAACGACCGCACGGTCGCGCTGCGGCACCGCGTCGCGTTCCTGCGCCGCGAACTCGGCGACGAGTGGCCCGACTGGAGCGACAAGGCGCTGCTCGCGTCGCTCGACGAGTGGCTCGCGCCCTTCCTGCCACACGCGACGGGCGCGGCCGACCTGGCGCGACTCGACACCGAGATGCTGCTGACGGCGCAGTTCGACTGGGACACATCGTCCCGGCTCGCCGAACTGGCGCCGACCACCATCGACACCCCGAGCGGCCGCAGCGTGCGCATCGACTACTCCCGCGACGTCCCCACCGCCAGTGTGCGCGTGCAGGACCTGTTCGGCCAGAAGACCCACCCGTCGGTGGCCGGCGGCTCAGTGGCGATCGCCCTCGAGTTGCTGTCGCCCGCCGACCGGCCGGTGCAGATCACCCGCGATCTCCCGGGATTCTGGGCCGGCACGTGGGCCGATGTGCGCAAGGACATGGCCGGCCGGTACCCGAAGCACCAGTGGCCGGCCGACCCGGCCAACGCCACCCCGAAGCGCCTGAAGTGACCGTCGGCACGCACGGGCGAGTCACCAACAATCGGTCGCCTGGCCGTCTGTGTCAGCACTTCTTCCGCAGCGCTCCAGAGGAACTGCTGACGCAGAGCGGGTGACGGGTGAATTTTGCCGATTCGAGGATCTCGGCGTGCCCATTGTCGGTGTGCCCGACTCACTGCTCCTCGTGGAACTCGCCGCCACTCAGCACCACCTGGTCACATCGGGCGATGTCCGTCGCATCGGCATCTCCGACCACCGTTGGCGGGTGATGCGCGACGAAGGCTGGTGGCTGCCGGTGAGTCCGTCCCACTTCCGGCACGCCTCCACGCCGGTGACACTCGAGCTCCGCATTCGCGCTGGGCTCGGATGGCTGGGTCGCGATGCGCATCTGTTCGGCTCGACAGCGCTCTGGTGGGCCGGCGTCGACGTGGACGAACCGCGACGACCGGAGTTCCTCGTTCCACGCGCCGGCCGCGGGACCGTGACCGGCATGACGTTGCACACGTCGACGCGGTGGGATGCGATCGACTTCACGCGTCACCGCGGGCTACGGACCACCACTGCTGCTCGCGCCATCCTCGACATGGCGAGCGGGACACCGAGGGCGCGGTTGCTCGAGACGGCGATCGACAGTGCGGTGTCGCTTCGTCGCACGTCGTTCCCCACACTCGAACGACGCCTCCGGTCGCTCGACGGCAAGGGTCGGCACGGCTGCGCGTTGGTGCGGGAGTTGCTGCTCGACACCGGCGGCGAGTCGCACCTGGAGCGGCGGTTCCTCGCGTTGGTGCGACGGGCGGGCATGCCACGCCCGCGCTGCCAGGTCACGTTCCGCACCACCACCGGCCGCCCGGTGCGCGTCGACTTCCTGTTCGGCAGCGTGGTCGTCGAGGTGAGCGGCCGACTCGGCCACACCAGCGACACCGACCGACGTCGGGCTGGCCGACGACGGGTGGAGCTCGAGGACCAGGGCTGCAGGGTCATCGAGTTCACGACCTCGGACGTGATCGACGATCCCGAGTATGTGCGTCGGACCCTGCGAAAGGCGCTCTCCGTCAGCGCCAAGTCGCAGGTGGTTCAGAAGACGCACTGACACAGAGCATCCGACCGGGCCGGGTGCGCGCAGTGCTGCGGCGCGGGCTTGGGACGGCGGGACGGTGCGGGCGTAGGCTTTTCGCCATGGCTGCTTCCCCCGAGTTCGAGTTCACCGAGCTGTTCCCGCTGGCCCACGACGACACGCCGTTCCGCCTCGTCACCACCGAGGGCGTGCGCACGGTCGACACGCCGCTCGGCACGATGCTGCAGGTCGATCCCAGCGCCATCACCCGACTCACCAGCGAGGCGATGCGCGACATCGCGCACTTCCTGCGGCCGGGTCACCTGCAGCAGCTCCGCAACATCCTCGACGACCCCGAGGCCAGCGACAAC
>SXKB01000013.1 GCA_005778215.1 Actinomycetota bacterium
AAGCCCTTCAAGCTCGACGAGGTGAAGACCGCACTGCGCGAGGCCGGCGTGGTGGGCATGACCATCACCGAGGTGCGCGGCTTCGGCCGCCAGGGCGGCCACACCGAGACGTACCGCGGTGCCGAGTACCAGATCGACTTCGTGCCGAAGACGAAGATCGAGTTGGTGGTCGACGACGAGATGGTCGACCGGCTGGTCGACCTGCTGGTCGAGGCAGCGCGCAGCGGCAAGATCGGCGACGGCAAGGTGTGGGTGAGCCCCATCGACACGCTGGTGCGCATCCGCACCGGCGAGTCCGGTACCGACGCGATCTGACCGACGCGTGCAACGGGTCGACGCCGCCACCATCAAGCGGGTGCGCGCCCAACTGGTGGGCGATCCCGACCTGTCGGGCCGCAGCCTCGCCCGGCGGTTGTCGCAGCAGGCCGACTCGTGGTTCGAGAGTCTCGCGGCCGACCTGCCCGAGGGGTGGTCGTTGATGGCCACCGGCGGCTACGCCCGCGGCGTGCTCACGCCCGGGAGTGACATCGACGTCATCCTCCTGCACCCGGCGAAGACCACCGACGCCCGGGTGCGGGAGGTGGCCGAGACCCTGTGGTACCCGCTGTGGGACGCTGGGCTGAAGGTGAGCCCTGCAGCGCACACCAACAAGTCACTCTTGTCGCTGGCGTCCGACGACCTCGACACCGCCACGTCGATCCTGTCGGTGCGGTGTCTTGCCGGTTCGCCCGCACCGGTGGCCGAGCTGAATGCCGGCGCACTCGAGCAGTGGCGCAAGCGACCGTTCGTGTGGTTGCAGCGCCTGCTCGACAGCGGGCAGCAGCGGTGGGACAAGTTCGGTGACGTGGCGTCGCTGTTGGAGCCCGATCTGAAGGACGGCCGCGGCGGTCTGCGCGACCACGACATGATCCGCTGGGCGTTGCGGGTGGATCGCCCCGACGTGGCCACTGCGCTGGAGCACCCGGTGGAGGACCTCGCCGGTCCGGCCGAGCTGTTGTTGGCTGCACGTTGCGAACTGCATCGCGCCACGGGGCGCATGGTGAACACGTTGCTGCTGCAGGACCAGGACCGGGTGGCGGAGGCGATGGGCTATGCAGACGCCGACGCGCTGATGCTGAACCTGGCGGGCGCGGCACACGCGATCGAGTGGGCCACCGATCGGTTCTGGAGTCGCGTCGCGGTGCTCATCCGTCACGGCGGTCGCTCGTCGAAGCCCGGGAAACCCGAGCCGTTGGCGGCCGGTGTGGTGGCGATCGACGGTGAGGCGCACATCGCGCCCGACGCTGCGGTCGACGAGCAGTCGTTCGTGTTCCGCTTCGCCGCCACCGCAGCGCACGCCGGCCTGCCGATGGCGGGTCGGTCGCTGCGGATGATGGCCAGCCGTGGCACCCCGCCGGGGGAGGACTGGACCGAGGCCACACGGCGCGCCTTCGTCAGCCTGCTCGGTACCGGGAAGTGGTTGGTGCCCACCGTGGAGGCGCTGGAGCGGTACGGGTTGTTCAGCCGATTCCTGCCCGAGTGGCGCGCCGTGCGCAGCTTGCCGCAGCGCAACGCGTTCCACACGTACACCGTCGACCACCACCTGTTGCAGACCATCGCGAACGCGAACGAGCACCTGCGCGACGTGGCCCGTCCCGACCTGTTGCTGGTGGGCGCATTGATGCACGACCTCGGCAAGGGGTACCCGGGCGACCACACCGACGCCGGCGTGGAGTTGGTCGACACCGTGGTGCGTCGCATGGGCTTCGACGACAACGACACCGAGATCGTGCGCGCAATGGTGCAGCACCACCTGCTGCTGCCCGAGACCGCCACCCGGCGCGACCTCAGCGATCCGCGCACGGCGGCCAACGTGGCAGAGGCCGTGGGGTCCATCACCACGCTGGAGTTGTTGCATGCGCTCACCGAGGCCGACAGCCGCGCCACCGGGCCGGCGGCATGGTCGAGCTGGAAGCAGTCGCTGCTCACCCAGCTGGTGCAGGCCACCGCCGACGTCATCCGCCACGGTCTGCGTGAGTCGTCGACCCCACGCCTCACCGACGACCTGGTGCGCCTCGCGGCGCTGGTGGCGAACGACGGTGAGACACACGTCGAACACGTCGAGGCCGGTGGGGTGGCGCTGCTGCGCGTCGCCGGACCCGACCGTGCCGGCCTGTTCGCCCACATGACCGGTGTGCTGGCCCTGCACGGCCTCGACGTGGTGGGTGCATCGGCGTTCACGGGGGCCGACGCCGTGGCGATCGACGAGTTCCGCATCGCCGTGTCCGACGGGCTGGAGCCCGACTGGGCGAAGGTGGAGCGCGATCTGCGCGCTGCGCTGTCGGGTGACCTCGACATCGACGCCCGGCTGGAACAGCGTCTGCGTCAGCAGTTGCGTCGGCGCAAGCCGATGGCCGCCGCCGCGCCTCGCCTCGAGGTGCTCGTCAGCAACGACGCCTCCGACTCCACCACCGTGGTGGAGGTGCGCGCCCCCGACGCGCCCATCGTGCTCTATCGCGTCGCGCACGCGCTCAGCATCGCCGGGCTCGACATTCGCTCGGCCGTCGTGGCCACGCTCGGCCACGAAGTGGTCGACGTCTTCTACGTCACCCGTTCCTCCGACGCGAACTCGCCCTCCGGGCAGGTGCCAGAGGGCGAGTTCTCGGAGATCAGGGCTGCCGTTCGGTCGGCCCTGGCTGGTTGATCGACCGGAGGGTGTGGCCGACGCGATCGGTCAGATCGCGTCGGCGCCCTCCTCCCCGGTCCGGATGCGCACGAGGCGCTCGACCGACGACACCCAGATCTTGCCGTCACCGATCTTGCCGGTGGCGGCCGAGCTGGTGATGGCGTCGACCACGGTGTCGACGATGGCGTCGTCGACGACGAGTTCGAGCATCACCTTGGGCACGAAGTCGATGGTGTACTCGGCACCGCGGTACACCTCGGTGTGACCGCCCTGGCGGCCGAAGCCGCGCACCTCGGTGACGGTGATGCCGGTGACGCCGGCGGCCTTCACGGCCGCCTTCACGTCATCGAGCTTGAACGGCTTGACGATGGCTGTGATGAGTTTCATGTGTTCGTTCCGTTCAGTCGTTGTAGGCGAGAACGCCCATCTCCGGGATGTCGAGGCCGGCGATCTCGTCGGCCTCGGTGACACGGATGCCGCCCTTGGTGAGCTTGTTCTGCACCATGAAGAAGATGAGGGCGATCGGGAAGATGACGCCCCAGATCACGAGCACGCCGAGTGCCTGAGCGCCGAGCTGACCCCAGTCGCCCTCGATGATGCCGGCGATGCCCTCGGTCGACGAGCCGTTCCAGCCGGCGCCGTAGGTGCCGTTGGCGAAGATGCCCACGGCCAGCACGCCGAACGTGCCGCAGATGCCGTGCACGGCGACCGCGCCCACCGGGTCGTCCATCTTCTTCTTGTCGAAGAAGAACACGGCCTCGATGGCGAGGATGGCGGCGACGAGACCGATGACCGCAGCTGCCCACGGTGCCACGAAGGCGCACGGGGCCGTGATGGCCACCAGACCGGCGAGCATGCCGTTCACCATCATGCCGGGGTCCGGCTTCCCGGTGCGCCAGGTGATGTAGTACATCGCCACGACAGCACCCACGGCGCCGGCGATCGCGGTGTTGGCCGCAACGGTGGCGAACTGCACGTCGGTCGACGCGAACGTCGAGGCGGCGTTGAAGCCGAACCAGCCGAACAGGAGGATGAAGCAACCGAGCATCGCCATCGGGATGTTGTGACCGGGGATGGCCCGGGGCTTGCCGTCGGGGCCGTACTTGCCGATGCGCGGGCCGAGCACGATGGCACCGGCGAGTGCGGCGACGCCGCCCACCGCGTGCACCACGCCGGAGCCGGCGAAGTCGACGTAACCGGCGCCGAGGCTCATGGTCTCCCAGGTCTTGGCCAGCCAGCCGCCGCCCCAGGTCCACGCCGCGAACAGCGGGTAGTAGAGGGCGCCGCAGAACAGGCCCCAGATCACGAAGCTCTTCCACTTCCACCGCTCTGCCATCGAGCCGGTGGGGATGGTGGCCACGGTGTCCATGAAGGCCACCATGTAGAGGAAGAAGCCCAGCAGCGCCGGCGAGGCAGCGTTGCCGAGGTGGTCGTACCCCCAGTACAGCAAGCCGGTGAACTCGCCGCCGACGGCGGGCAGGCCGTCGCCGTTCATGGGCGTGGTGAGCCCGAATGCGCCGTAGCTGAAGCCACCGAACGCGAGCGGGAAACCGACGAACATGAAGCCCACGAAGCCGAGGCCGAAGATGGCGAAGTTCGTGCTCATCACCTCCGCCGCATTCTTCTTCTGGGTGAAGCCGGTCTCGACGAGGGCGAAGCCGGCCTGCATGAAGATCACCAGCGCAGCGCCGAGGACGATCCAGAGCAGGCTGGTCTGCTGGCCGAGGACGGTGACGGCGTCCTCTCCTTCGGCGAAGGCGGTACCTCCGATGAACACGGTGGCAAGGCCGGCACCGAGTGCCGCGCCACCGAGGTATTTGAGCGCTCGTGTGCGCACGTTGTCTCCTGTGGTTCGTGGGGCAATTGACGTTCACTCGCCACGGCGCTGGAGCGAGTTGCCGAACCATACGGAGGACAGATTTCGTGGTCGTCGCCGCTTTGTTTCGTGCGTGTGGCGCTCTCGTGTGTGCACGGATCCCGGGCCGATGCGCGGCGCGGCAGTGCCCCCTGACCGGCGGCGGACCGCCGATCAGGGAGCTGCCCCTACCGGAAACCGCAGTTTCCGTGCGCAAGAACGGCGAGCCGTTCCGCTCCTGTGTGCTGCGCTCGTCGCAGCACCGCGATTGGGTGTGCGGCCGACTGTACGGATGCGCGGTTTCCCCGAAGTCGCGGCGATGTTGCCGCTGCGTGTCGTTCTGGTGTGACCTCGGCGATCAGCGGCGGCGCAGCGAGCGCTGCGGCCGGCCACCCTTGGCCAACGCGGCACGCACACGATCGGCGGTCGCGGCGTCGACCTTGCGGCCCAGCCGGTCCGTGACCGCGAAGCGGTCGCGCACCTGGCCGTCCTCGGTGGCCACGCGAGCAGTGTGCACCACCACCTCTGCCGCAGCGAATGCCGCGGTCAGCGCCTGCAGCACGCCGGGCCGATCGTCGCCGCGCACGTCGACGGTGGTGTGCCACGGCAATGTGTCGTTGTCGAACTCGAGGGTCAGACCCGCCATTGCGGGGAAGGCGAGCCGAGACGTCAGTGCTGCCTCGAACGCGAGGGCGAGCTCACGAGCGGGAGGCCGAGGCCGGCTGCGCACCACGAAGCTGTCGAGCACGGCACCATCGGGCCACGTGGCGATGCCGGCGCTCACGATGTCGAGACCGAACTCGGTGAACACGCTGGCGAGGTGCGCCAGCAACGCGTCGGCGTCGCGGCAGGCCACGTCCACCTTCCACGTGTCGGGTGTGGCCTGCGGCGACACGGCCACGCGCACGGTGCCCTGGCGCGGCAGCGGCTCGACCAGGCGGGCTTGGCGGGCGAGTTCCTCGGGCTCGTGCGACAGCAGATAGCCGTTGCTCGCGAATCGGAGGCGCTCGATGGGCGCAGGGTCGTCGAGCAGCCGTTCGGCCGCCACTCGGCGCGCCGCGGCGAGGTTGTTCGCCTCGCTGCCCGTGAGCTCGGGGTGTTCGAGTGCCTCGGTGACGAGCCGGATGCGCTCGTCGAGCGCTTCACGCTGCCAGCGGGGGAGCGGTCCGAGCGCGAGCGCCAACTCGTACGCCTCCCGGGCATGCGATGCACTGGCCAGGTGGGTGGCCAGTTGCAGCAGTTCGGCCTCCTCGAACTCCTCCGGGCGACCTGCGCCGTTGCGCAGCAGGTGCGCATCGGCCACGAGCGCGGCGATGCGTGCGGCCTCGTCGTCGGGCACCAGCCGTCGCGCCAGACCGAGCACGCACGCACCTTCGTCGTCGGCGTCGGCGCACACATCGGCCACCACGCCGGCCAGCACCAGGTCGTCGCTCGGCAGGCCGAGCTCGGGCGCCAACTCGTCGAGGCGCTCCACCACCTGGAACCGCAACGCGCCCATCGGGTCCAGGTCGCCGAGGTCGGCTCGTCGGTGTTCCATCGCCGTGGCCACCTCGGGCAGGGCGCGTTCGAGCACCCCCGACACGTCGAGGAACCGCCAGGCGCGGGGTTCTCCGACGCGCAGCAGCCGGACGAGCGCGGCGGTGTCGTCGGGATCCCACGACAGCTCGGTGTTGCGGTTGGTGCCGAACCAGTCGAGCAGCGAGTCGGACGGACGGGCCTGGCCGGTGAGCGATGCGGTGCGCAGTGCGATGGGCACCGTCAACACGGGCGACGGGGTGCCGTTGAGGCGGATCTCGCCGGCGGTGGTGGACAGCCATCCGGTGGTTGGCTCCTCGGTGTCGCCGTGCAACTCGGTGGCGGGAGCGCTGCGACCGAGCCGCCACCGCAGCAGCGGTGGGGTCATCACGGTGGTGACGAGTACCACGAGGATCAGTGCGCCGTACTGGTCGGCGTCGAGCACCCCGTTGGCCAGGCCGATGGACGCGAAGATCAGCCCCACCTCACCGCGGGGGATCATGCCGAGGCCGATGAGCAGACGGTCCACCCGGGCACCGAACATGCCGAGCGCGCTCGCCAGCTTGCCGATGACGGCCACGATGCTGAGCACCGCCGCCAGCCCCAGCACCGACGGCTCGAACATCGCGTCGAGGTCGGCGTTGATGCCGATCTGGGCGAAGAACACCGGGATGAAGATGTTGCCCACGGCACCGAGATCGCGGGAGATGCGGTCGTGGTGCTGGCTGCGGCCGAGACCGAGGCCCGCCATGAAGGCGCCGATGATGAACGCCAACTTGGCGGCGTCGGCGAGTTCGGCGAACGCGATGGTGATGGCCAGCGCCACCACGGTGACCGTGGCGGGCGACATGGCCCTGCGGTGCACGGCGTCGAGCAGCTTCGGCACGCCGAGCACGCCCACGACGCCGGTCACCAGCAGGAAGCCGATCGCCAGGCCGAACGTGGAGAGGATGGTGACGGGGCCGACGTCGCCGCCGGTGACCACCTTCACCACGACGGTGAGGATGATCAGGCCGAGCACGTCGTCGGCCACGGCGGCGCCGAGCACCACTCGCGCCTCCGTGGTGGCCAGGGCGCGCAGATCGCCGAACACGCGAGCGGTGATGCCCACCGATGTGGCCGTCAGCGCCGCGCCGATGAACACGGCCGTGTTGGTGGACGTGCCGAATGCCAGGGCCACCCCGAAGCCGGCGGCGAACGGCACCACCACACCGACCACGGCCACCGACAGCGACGCAGTTCCCACCTTGCCGAGCTCGCGCAGGTCCATCTCCATGCCCACCTGCAGCAGCAGGAGCAGCACGCCGATCTCGGCGAGCATGCTCAGCGAGACGCCGCGGCTGTCGGTGAGGGTGACCCAACCCAGCACCGACGGGCCGATCAGTACTCCGGCGAGGATCTCGCCCAGCACCGCCGGCACGCGGAGCCGCTCGGCGAGTTCCGCCGCAGCCTTGGCCACGACGATCACGATGAGCAGGTCGAGGAGGAGGCGGGCCAGGTCCAGCCCGGTCTCGGCAGCGATCATGGTGGTGCGCTCAGTCGGGGTCGGACTCGAGCAACTCGAGCGCTGCCGGCACCGCATCCTCGGCGATCATCCACCCGCGGCTGCGCACGGTGACGATCGAGTCAGGCCCGAGCAGTCGTCGCACCCCGACGAGGATGCTGTCGCAGCGGCGATCGCTGAGCTCGGCCAGACCGGCGGCGCGGGACAGCTCCCGACGTCCCACGACGCGCCGCCGGTTGGCGACCAGCACGGCCAGCACAGCCCGCTCCTGACGGCCCTGATGCGTGAGGGGGTGAGCATCACGGCTTGGTGCAGGAGCGGGGCTGGCCATGGATGTCGACCGTAGGCACGCCCCGTTTCGTCTCTGTTCGCCGAGTGTGAACGGCCTGTGAACCGGCCCGTCCACTGTGCGCGCCCACGTCAGGGCGTGGCGGGCCGCCCGCGGAGGTACACGAACCAGTAGACGAGGCCCACCAGCAGCGCGCCGCCGACGATGTTGCCCAGGGTGACCGGCACGAGGTTGTCGACCAGGAAGTGGCTCCATGTGACGTGCTGCTGCTCGTCGGCGGGCCCGTGGAACAGTGCGAGCGGGAAGAAGAACATGTTGGCGATGCTGTGCTCGTACCCGGCCGCCACGAACGCGGTGATGGGGAACACGATCGCGATCACCTTGTCGATCAGGCTGTGCGCCGACATGGTCATCCACACGGCCAGGCACACCAGGGTGTTGGCCAGGATGCCGCTCACGAACGCGTTCGACCAGTCGAGCGCGCCCTTGGTCTCGGCCATCGCCAGTACCCGGTCGCCGAGTGCGCCGTCGCCCGCGTCGAGCTTGCCCGAGAAGTGCACCAGTGCCGCCACCGACACCGCGCCGACGAAGTTGGCCACGTAGACCACACCCCAGTTGCGCAACAATCGTGCCGCGGTGACCCGGCGGCTGGCGAACGCCATCACGATGAGCGTGTTGCCGGTGAACAGTTCGGCGCCGCTGATGACCACCAGGATGAGGCCGAGCGAGAAGACCACGCCACCGAGCAACGAGCGGATGCCGGGCGACAGGCCCGTGTCGGCGGTGATGACCTGTGAGAAGTTGGCGCCGAGGCCGATGAACGCGCCGGCGAGCACCCCGAGCGGGATCAGTCGCCGCAACGGCATGTTCGACTTCGTCACTCCCACCTGCTCGGCCTTCTCCGCCATCGCGGCGGGGAGGAGGGCGTCGAATCCGGTGTCGCCTGCCATACGCGTACGGTACGCCACGGCATGGACGCTGAACAGGGGCTTTGTGCTGGACTGGCCACGTATTGACCCGCGGGTCAATACTGGAGGCATGCAGCTGATGTACTCCGCCGAGGATGAAGCCTTCCGCACCGAACTCCGCACCTGGTTGCGCGACAACCTGCCCGCCGGCTGGATGGACGCCGTCGACCGCGGCGAGTCGCTCGAGATGTCGGCCGACGATCGCAAGGCGTTCAACGAGTCGTGGCCCGAGAAGCTGTTCGGCGGTGGCTGGATCTGCGCCACGTGGCCGAAGGAGTACGGCGGCAAGGGTCTCACCACCATGCAGGGCGTGGTGCTGGCCGAGGAGTTCGCGCGGGCGAAGGCGCCGATGCGCGGCGACTTCTTCGGCGACACGCTCGTCGGCCCGACGCTGCTGCAGTGGGGCACCGAGGA
>SXKB01000090.1 GCA_005778215.1 Actinomycetota bacterium
ATCGACGCGCTCGAGCCGGTGAAGCGCGGGCCGTACGCCGGTGTGGTGGGCTACGTCGACTTCAGCGGCAACCTCGACACGGCCATCGCCATCCGCACCATGTTCGTGGGGGCCAACGGCGCCTCGTTCCAGGCCGGCGCCGGCATCGTGGCCGACAGCGTGCCCGACGACGAAGATCTCGAGTGCCGCAACAAGGCCGCTGCGCTCATGGCCGCCGTCCCGGCCGCCCGCCGCATGACCGCCGCGCGCTCGACGCCGGAGGCCTGAGCCTCGACGTCAGTCGATGAGGCCGCCGATGAGCAGGATGGTGCCGAGTGCGCCGACGCCGATCATGCTCAGCACGGTGATGGCGGCCAGGCCGGGCACCTTGGTGATGGCCCGCACGCCGATGTAGAGCGCCGGCAGATCGGCCTTGCGGGTCTCGAGATCGGCCTGCAGCCCGCTGAACGACTTGGCCGACATGCCGATGGCCTGGCCGGTGTCGTAGTCGATCAGCACCTGGGCCGACGGTGACGGCGACTGCAGGAACGTGGTGACGTCGGCGATGAGCCGCGGCGCGTAGCGGGCGGCACCGTGCACGAGCAGCCACCCGATCGCGGCAGCAGCCACCGGGATGAGGCACAGGATGCCGCCGACCACGAGCCACGTGCTGCTGCCCTCGAACACCCACCACCCCGTGGCGAACGTGGCGGTGCTGATGAGGACGGCCACCACCACGAGGCCACCCACGAGCGAGGCGAGCCGGCGCAGCAGTGACTGCACACCTTCGCCGGCGCGGCGTGCGGTGACGTCGAGTTGCATGCCTGCAGTGTGCCACCTCGGCGAAACGGTGGGACACTGGTGCCATGTTCTGGTGCGAGTATCCCCGCGACGTCGTGCAGGTCGTCGGCCCCGATGCGGCCTCCTATCTCCAGTCGCAGTTGTCGCAGGACCTGCGGTCGTTGCAGGTGGGGGAGAGTGCCTGGTCGTTCGTGCTGCAGCCCACCGGCAGGGTGGAGGTGCTGCTGCGGGTGTGGCGCACGGCGGACGAGACGTTCGTGCTCGACGCCGACGCCGGGTTCGGCGCCGCGATGGTGGCCCGCCTGCATCGGTTCAAGATTCGCGTGAAGGCCGACATCGAGCCGCTCGAGTGGCGGTGCATCGCCGTGCGGGGCGTGCAGGGCGACGGTCTGGTGGCGTGGGGTGACGGGTACGACCTCCTGGGCGAGCACGTCGCGCCGCCGGCCGACCTGCCGGAGGGCAGTGCCGAGCAGTTGCTCGCTGCGCGCATCGATGCCGTGTGGCCCGCGATGGGCAGCGAGATCGTGCCCGGCGAGACCATTCCGGCCGAGACCGGCATCACCGGTGCGGCGGTGAGCTTCACCAAGGGCTGCTATCCCGGCCAGGAGCTGGTGGAGCGGATGGACAGCCGTGCCGCGACGGCACCGCGGCTGTTGCGACGGCTCGCTGCCAGCGACGCGGTGCGGCTCGGCGCGACCGTGACCAGCACGTCGGGCGACGCCGTGCTGGCCTTCGTGCCCCGTGCGGCACTCGCTGGCTGAGGAAGTTACTGTCGGGCTCGACGAAGCCAACCGAAGGAGACCCCGATGTCCCGTGAAACGTCCGCGCTCGAGGCCGTGCAGGCCCTCATCCCCGACGACCGCATCCTCGATGTCGCACTCACCTATCCGCGCGGCACCACCCAGTCGGAGGCCATCGGTGCGGCGGCCGGTGGTGTGATGGGATTCGGTTCCGACTTCCAGGGCGTGAGCGCCGTGCTCGGTTCGTCGGTTGCCGGGAAGTTGTTCGCCGCCACCAACACGCTGCCGCCGAGCATCGTCGTCGCGGTGTCCGACACGGCGGTGTACACCCTTGGGCGCGACAAGCTCGGCCTCGTGGGCGGCTGGGACACGATGACCAAGCTGGTGAAGTTCGAGCGCAGCTCGCTGCACCTCGAGGTGAAGCAGCGTGTGGCCCTGCTCGAGATCACCCTCACCGACACCGAGCACGACGTGTCCTTGGAACTCGAGGCCAAGCGCCTCGGCAATCTGGGCGTGTAGGAAGTGGTGGCGTTGCTGCTCACCGATCCCGAGGCCTGAGACTCAGGCGTCGGCGAGTGCCGCGGCGAACTCCGGGTCGTTGCGGAACGGGTCGAACTCCTTGGCGTTCGCCACGGCGTCGGCCACCAGTTCGGGTGACGACTGCGCCGCCGTGCGCAACCAGGTCAGCGCCGTGGTGCGGTGGCCCAATGCGGCGGCGGCGCGGGCCACGTGCACGGCGAGCATCGGTACCCGAGTGGTGCCGTATGCGGCAGCCGCGTAGTGGGCGGCTTCGTCGTGGCGCCCCACCCGCAGCAGTACGCCCGACAGCACGTACGAGCTGTACGCGCGGCCGGTGGGCATCGGGCTGGGCAGCACCTCGAGCACCTGCAGCAGCGCCGCTTCGGGTGCCGCGTCGGGCGGCCACCAGTTCACCGGCTCGGTGTCGGCCAGGTCGAGCAGCAGCACGTGGAGCGCCGAGTTGCGGTCGCCCGCCTGCAGTTGCTGCCAGGCCCGGAACCAGGGCGAGGGCACCGAGCCCTTGGGGAAGTCGACCACGCCGGTGGCCCAGGCCAGCGCCTCGGCGCGGCTGAGCGCCTGCTGCTGGTCGACCTTGCGCTGGCGGGTCTTCTCGCTGTTCATCGAGGCGATCACCGACAGCAGCGGAATGAGCGCGAAGAACACCCAACGGAACAGCTCGGGCTGCAGCGCCATGACCACGATCGCGGCCACCGTGAGGCCGATGGTGAACCACTGCATGATGCGGTGGGCCTGCTTCGGGGCCACCAGCTCGACGCCGATCTCGGCCAGGTGGCCGCCGTCGAACGGCAACACCGGGATGAGGTTCAGCGCGCCGATGGCGGGGCCGGCCCAGAACACGGCGAGCTGCACGGCGTTGCCGGCCTCGGGCGGATCGAAGCCGCCCCGCACGGCCACGTAGGTGATGCCGCCGATGAGGATCTGCACGCCGGGACCGGCGACCGAGATGAGGGCACGCTCGCCGCGGGTGAGTTCGCGCACCGGGGTGTACGCGGCGTAGCCGGCCATGAAGTCGAGTGCGATCTGTGCCCGGGCGCCCGTGTTGCGGGCAGCGAACGCGTGACCCAGTTCGTGGATGAGCGTGAACACGGCGAGGAAGATGGCGAACGGGATGCCGAGGTGCGGCCCCTGGGCCACCACGACCAGGATCATGAACATCCAGAACCCGGGGCGCACGTGCACCGGGAAACCGAGCAGTTGGAACGACGGTCGGCGTTGCGGCACGGGCAAAGCCTAGGGCTGAATCTCCTGCAAGACCGGCGGGGAGCCGTAGACTTGCACCTCGTGTCATACGTCTACGCCTTCGACCACAAGCACCGCCGTCCCCCGATGGAGTACAAGGATCTCCTGGGTGGCAAGGGAGCGAATCTCGCCGAGATGACCAGCGTGCTGAAGCTGCCGGTGCCCCCGGGCTTCACCATCAGCACCGATGCCTGCCGTGCTTACATGAAGAGCGGCTGGCCGGCGGAGCTCGACGAAGAGATCGCCCAGCAGGTGTTCGCGCTGGAGAAGAAGATGGGCCGCAAGCTCGGCGACCCCTTCGATCCGCTGCTGGTCTCGGTGCGTTCGGGCGCCAAGTTCTCGATGCCGGGCATG
>SXKB01000091.1 GCA_005778215.1 Actinomycetota bacterium
ATGATGAGGTCGCCCTCGTTCTCGCGGTCCTCGTCGTCGGCCACCACCACGATGCCGCCCGCCGCGATGGCGGCGATGGCGGTCTCGATCGGGTCGAACGCGCTGGGGGTGTTCGAAGTGGTGGTCACTGCTGCTCCGTTCCCTGCTGCTCCTGCAGCAGTCGTTCGACGTACTTGGCCATCACGTCGACCTCGATGTTCACCAGGTCGCCGGCCTGCTTGTGCCCGAGCGACGTGACCGCCGCCGTGTGCGGGATGACCGCGACGGTGAAGCCGTCGGGCAACGGCTTCACGACCGTGAGGCTGACGCCGTCGACCGTGATGGACCCCTTCTCCACCACGTACCGCAGCAGATGGGTGGGGATGCGTACGGCCAGATCGGGCACCGGGGCCACGATCTCGCCCACTGCGTCGACGTGCCCCTGCACCAGGTGGCCGCCGAGTCGGTCCTGCAGCTTCACCGAACGTTCGAGGTTCAGCGGGCTGCCGGGTCGGATGCCGCGCAGGCTGGTGCGATCGAGCGTCTCCTGGCTCACGTCGGCCTCCCACCAGCCGTCGCCGCTGGCCACCACCGTGAGGCAGCAGCCGTTCACGGCGATCGAGTCACCGAGGTGCACGTCGTCGAGCACGGTGTGCGCCTCGATGCGCAGCCGCGACCCTTCGAAGGAGTGCACCCTGCCAAGTTCTTCCACGATGCCCGTGAACATCCGCGTCGTCCGTTCTGTGAGGCCCCGGCAGGAAGCACGGGTGCACAGCAACGCGGACGATGCGGGCACGCCGAGAACGGCGCGACCGAGTCGCACGTGTGGCCCTGCTCCCATCCGGACTGTCACCGTCGGCCCCGGAGTTTCACCGGATCGGCCCCACCTCAGTCGTTCGAGCACGCCTGGAGTGGGGTTCGCGGGCTTTCACCGCCGGTCGGGAATTGCACCCAACCCCGCAGGGGGATTCAGTTGTAAATGGAACGGTAGCAACCAGCGGGCCGCACCGCGCCATCGAGCGTGCGGAACTGTGTCGGTCAGCGGCGCTTGCGCGAGCCGACGGCCACGATGGCCTCGAACTCCTCGTCGGTGAGCGGCATCACCGACAGACGGTTGCCGCGGGCCAGCAACCGGCACTCGGCCAACTCGGGCATCGCCCGCAGCTCGTCGAGCGACACGAAGTGCAGGCGCTTCACCGGCGCCACCGTCACCCAGTCCCATCGCGGCTCGTCGCGGTTGGAACCCGCGTCGAAGTACTTGCTCGTCGGGTCGAACTGCGTCGGGTCGGGCTCTGCCTCGCGCACGATCTTCGCCACGCCGGCCGCCCCGGGCGGGGTGGCGTTCGAGTGGTAGAAGATCACCTTGTCGCCCTTGCGCATGGCCCGCAGGTAGATGCGCGCCGGGTAGTTGCGCACGCCGTCCCAGCCCTCACGCTTGTTCGCGACGAGATCGTCGTAGCTGAACACATCGGGCTCGCTCTTCATCAGCCAGTACGCCATGGGCGGCGACGCTACCCGAGGCGGTGCTCGACCACCTTGGCGTAGAGCGATCGGTCCTGCTCGGCCGCCGTGCCCCACCCGACGTCGCTGGCCATCGCCCGGCGCTGTGCGCGCTGCCATGCGGGGCGGTCGGCGAACCACTCGACGGTGCGTTCGATGGCCACGGCCAGTGGATCGGGCTGCACCGGGCTGAACTGCACGCCGGTGGCGACACCGCTGCGCAGCGCCGCGGTGTTCGCGTCGATCACGGTGTCGGCGAGGCCACCGACCCGCGACACCACCGGCAACGAGCCGTAGCGCAGGCCGTACAACTGGGTGAGGCCGCACGGCTCGAAGCGTGACGGCACCAGCACCGTGTGGGCGCCGGCCTGGATGCGGTGCGACAACGCCTCGTCGAACCCGATGACCGTGGCGATCTGCCCGGGATGGGCCGCCGCCGCCGCACGGAACCCGTCCTCCAGGAACGCGGCGCCCGTGCCGAGCACTGCCAACTGCGCACCCGTGGCGACCAACCGGGGGAGCGCGTCGAGCAGCACGTCGAGCCCCTTCTGTTCGGTGAGCCGGCTCACCAGTCCGAAGAGCGGCACATCGGCGCGCACGTCGAGGCCCAGCTCGCGTTGCAGCGCAGCGGTGTTCTTCGACTTCGCAGCGAGCCGTCGTGACGAGTACGGCGCAGCGAGGTGCGGGTCGGTCTCGGGGTCCCACACGTCGAGGTCGATGCCGTTCACGATGCCGGTGAGCTCGTGCGCGCGGGCGCGCAGCAACCCGTCGAACCCCATGCCTTCCTCTGGCGTCAGGATCTCGCGGGCATAGGTGGGGCTGACGGTGCTGAGGTGGTCGCACCACTGCACACCGGCCTTCAGGAAGCTGAGCTGATCCCAGTACTCCATGCCGTCGACGTGCAGCACCTCGGCCGGCAGTTTCAACGCCTTGCGCGTGGTGGCCGGGAACAGCCCCTGGAACGCGAGGTTGTGGATGGTGAGCAGCGACGCGGGCGCGTCGGCGGACTCCTTGTCGAAGTGCAGGTATGCGGCGGTGAGCGCCGCCTGCCAGTCGTGGAGGTGCACCAGGTCGGGCTGCCAGCCGCCGACGCGGCCCATCGAGATCTGCGCGCCCACCCACGACAGCGCACCGAACCGCAGATGGTTGTCGGGCCAGTCGGTGCCATCGGGTCCCAGATACGGCCCGCCCTGCTCGCGGTGGAACAGGTGCGGCGCATCAAGCAACAACACGCGCAGCCCGTCGGCCGTGGTGCCCTCCACCAGTTCACCCGCGCCGCCGAACAGGCCGGGCAGCGCGGCAACACGGGCCACCCCTTCGAGCTTCGCCCGCACCCCTGGGTACGCGGGCAGCAGCACCCTCGACTCCACGCCGAGCGGGGCCAGCGCCAGTGGCAACGCACCGGCGACATCGGCCAACCCGCCGGTCTTGACCAGCGGGTAGCACTCGGGAGTGACGAAGAGAACCTTCACGTGAACGGACGGTAACCCATCACCGCCGACACTGCTCACCTACTACTGTCCGGGTCATGGCCGAACCCAAGGTGCTCGTCATGGTCCTCGCCGGCGGTGAAGGGAAGCGCATGCTCCCGCTCACGCAGGATCGTGCGAAACCCGCCGTGCCGTTCGGTGGCAGCTACCGCATCATCGACTTCGCGCTGTCGAACTTCGCGAACTCCCGCTACCTGAAGATCGTGGTGCTCACCCAGTACATGAGCCACAGCCTCGACCGTCACATCAGCCAGACCTGGCGGTTCAGCACGCTGCTCGGCAGCTACGTCACCCCGGTGCCCGCGCAGATGCGCCGCGGCCCGCACTGGTTCGCCGGCTCGGCCGACGCGATCTACCAGAACCTCAACCTCATCACCGACGAGGACCCCGACGTGGTGTGCGTGTTCGGCGCCGACCACATCTACCGCATGGACGTGCGCCAGATGGTGGCCCACCACATCGAGGCCAAGGCGGGGGTCACCGTCGCCGCCATCCCGGTCGACTACGAGGAGGCCAAGTCGTTCGGCGTCATCGAGACCGACGAGACCGGCATCATCAAGGCGTTCCACGAGAAGTCGCCCACGCCGCCCACCATGCCCGGTGACGACACGCGTTGCCTGGCCAGCATGGGCAACTACGTGTTCGACACGAAGACGCTCATCGACATCGTCACACCCACCGGCACCGACAACCAGTACACCGACATCGGCGGCCACATCATCCCGGCACTCACCGCGCAGGGCAAGGCCCACGTGTACGACTTCAGCACCAACGTGGTGCCGGGACAGGACGACCGAGAGAAGGGCTACTGGCGCGACGTCGGCACCATCGACAGCTACTACGACGCGAACATGGACCTGCTCTCACCCGTGCCGGTGTTCAACCTGTACAACGAGAAGTGGCCGGTGTTCACCAGCCACGAGTCGCAGCCGCCGGCGAAGATCTCCCGCGGGTCGGGTGGCGAGCCGGCGTTCGTCGACGGCAGCCTGCTGTGTGCCGGGTCGATCGTGTCGGGCGGCCATGTCGAGCGGTCGATCATCGCACCCGACGTCCGTGTGCACCACGACGCCCACGTCACCGACAGCATCCTGTTCCCCGGCGTCACCGTGCAGCCGGGTGCCCGGGTGAACCGGTGCATCATCGACAAGAACGTGGTGGTGCCCGCCGGGGTGCGCATCGGTTTCGACCGCGACGCCGACGCGCAGCGGTTCACCATCAGCGAGCGCGGGATCGTGGTGATCCCCAAGGGTTACGTCTTCGACTGACCCTCGCCGGTCTCGTCGGCAGCGGTCGCCTCCGTGGCGGTGGTGTCGATGGCGGCGCGCACCACCGGTCGGAAGTCGGGTGGCGTCTCCTTCGGCGTGCGCGCCAGCGAACGGGCCACCTGGGCCGCGAGGTCGCGGTCGTTCATGATGGTGCGGGCCACTCGTGCCCCCATCGGACCGCCGAGGGGGAGCTGACCCGCAGCGACGGCGGCGATGAGCGCGCTGCTCACCTGCGCGGCCACCGGTGTCACCTTCTCCCAGTCGACCTGCGACGCCATCGCCTTCACGCTCTCCGCAGCGTCGGCGGTCCTCCCTGCCGTGGCCGACTTCACCTTCGCCCAGTCGACCGTGCGCATCGCCGCCGACACCTCGTCGGCCGTGGCCGCTTCCTCCGCCGGGCTGGGCTCGTCGCGCAGGCCGGCCTCGTACTCGCTGCGCAGCAGCCGCCCGAACTCGAGGGCGCGCTGCTTGGCCACGGCTGGCTTCGCCGCGTGCAACACCTTCGCCGTGAGTCGTCCGAGCTGTCGACCTGCCATCGACGTCACGCTACCTCCACCGGAAATGTGGACTCCGTGTGACCTCGACGGAGAAATTGGGGGACAATTGCGAAATGTCACGTCGCACCCATCCAGGTCGCCCCGGGCGCCGAACGAGTGGCATGAACTCCGGCCGACAGCGAGCATCGAGGACGTCATGGGCGTCCTGAGGCCGCTGCGCGCCCGCCACCCCGAACCCGTGTCCGTCGATCCCGACGACATCGTCGGCGCGCTCCTGCTGCGCGCCGGCCGTGGTGACCAGTCGGCATTCGGCGAGCTCTACGACGAACTCGCACCGATGGTGCACGGCGTCGTGCTGAAGGTGGTGCGCGATCCAGCGATGTCGGAGGAAGTGACCCAGGAGGTCTTCGTCGAGCTGTGGCGCCTGGCCGCCCGCTTCGACGGCACCAAGGGCACGGCCCGCAGTTGGGCATCCACCCTGGCCCACCGACGGGCCATCGATCGCGTGCGCAGCGAGCAGGCCTCCCGCGACCGGAACGACCGTGACGCCCAGCGTGCGGTGGCCCCCCACGACGTGGTGGCGGCCGAAGTGGAGACCACGCTCGACGTGGCCCGCGTGCGCCGTGCGCTGGCGCAGCTCAGCGATCTCCAACGCGAGGCCGTGGAGCTGGCATATTTCGGCGGACACACCTACCGGGAAGTGGCCGTGCTGCTGGGTGTGGCCGAAGGGACCGTGAAGAGCCGAATCCGCGACGGACTCATCCGCCTGCGCGACGAACTGGGAGGTGAGGCATGAGCGACATCGACGTGCACCATCTCGCTGCTGCGTACGCACTCGATGCGCTCGACCAGCGCGAGCGTGCCGCATTCGAGGCCCACTACGAACGGTGCGACGTGTGCCGTGCCGACGTGCTCGAGTTCCGCGGCACGATGGCCGAGGTGGCCGGTGCCCTCAGCACCCCGCCCCCGCCGTCGCTGAAGGACCGGGTGATGGCCGACATCGCCGTCACCCGCCAACTGTCGCCGTCCCTCGTGGCGCCGGTGCCGGCCCCGACGGGTCGCAGCCGTGGCTCGTGGGCCATGCTCGCCGCTGCGGCAGCCGTCATCATCGCCCTCGTGGTGGGCGTGGTGGCCTTCAACGGCGGCAACGACGACGACCCGTTCAACGACGAACTCGCCGCCGTGCTCGAGCAGCCCGACAGCCGGATGATCGAGCTCGACAACCAGAGCGACCTCGACGGCATGTTCAAGGTGGCGTGGTCGCCCTCGATGGGCAAGGCCGTGCTGATGGGCGAGAACCTCCCGGTCGCCCCCGACGGCAAGGCCTACGAGCTGTGGCTCATCAGCGGCGACCAGTCGATGGCGATGTACGTGCTCGACACCGCCGGCGACGGACAGGTGCACCGCTCGGTGCCCACTCCCGCCGAGCCCACCGCGTGGGCCATCACGATGGAGCCCGTCGAGGGTTCTGCGGTCGCCACCGGCGACATCATGTTCATCGCCGAGGTCTGACCTCCGGCTCCGAATCGCACTGCGGCTGGGTGATCGGTGAAGCTGTGGGGATGAGCGATCTCCTCGACGAACTCGACGCCTGGCTCGACGCGAACTGGGACCCCGACCTGACGGTGGGCGAGTGGTGGCAGCGCCTCGGCACCTCCGGCTGGGCCGCCCCTGCGCTGCCCGCGAACGCGTACGGCAAGGGTGTGTCGCGCAACGAGGCCATCGCCGTCGCCGGCCGCATCGTGGCCCGCGGGGCGGTCCCCGCGCCGGGCGGCCTCGGCATGCTGCTCGCCGCCCCCACCATCGCGGTGCACGGCACCCAGGAACAGATCGACCAGTACGTGCTGCCCCTCGTCACCGGCCAGGCCGCGTGGTGCCAGTTGTTCAGCGAGCCGGGCGCCGGCAGCGACCTCGCCGGCCTCGGCACCCGCGCCGTGAAGGACGGCGAGGAGTGGATCGTGAACGGCCAGAAGGTGTGGACCAGCGGTGGCCACATCGCCGACATGGGCATGCTCATCGCCCGCACCGATCCCGACGTGCCCAAGCACCAGGGCATCACCTGGTTCGCGATGGACATGCACCAGCAGGGCGCAGTCGACGTACGCCCGCTGCGCGAGATGACCGGCCGTGCGCTGTTCAACGAGGTCTTCCTCAGCGACGCCCGCGTGGCCGACGACGCCATCATCGGTGGCACCAACAACGGCTGGGCCGTGGCCAACACGACGCTCATGTTCGAACGCGCCGGGCTCGGCGCCGGCGGCCACACGGCCGCGGCCCTCGCCAGCGCCGGCACCATCGCGGGCGACCTGCCCAGGCGCGTCGGCGACTTCGTGCGCCCGGCCGGCCCCGCCGGCGGTGGCGGTGGCGGCGGCGCCATGGCCGCAGGTCTGTCGAAGCTGCTGGTCGCGATGGCGAAGGAGACCGGCATGATCGGCGACGCCAACTTCCGTCAGGACCTGATGCGCCTCCACACGCTGCACGAGGTGGGTCGCATGCTCACGTTGCGCGTGAAGGCCGAGAAGGCGGCCGGCCGCGACATCCCGGCCGCGCCGAACGTGGGCAAGCTGTCGATGAGCGAGATCATGCGCAAGAGCCGCGACCTCGGCCTGCGCGTGGCCGGTGCCAACGGCATGTTGCACCCCTATTCGTCGGAGCAGCGCGCCGCGAACGAAGCCGCCGGTGTGCCCGCGATGACCCCGGCCATCACCGAACTGGCGCTGTTCGCCCAGGGCCCGCCCATCTACGGCGGTACCGACCAGGTGCAGCGCAACATCCTCGGCGAGCGCGTGCTCGGCCTCCCCAAGGAGCCGAACAACGACCGCACGCTCACCTGGGCCGAGCAGCCGAAGAACGGCTGACCCCATCCCCGGTCGCGTCGCATTCCTGCGGCGAGACTGGATGGATGGAACAGCGCAACTGGCCCCGCTCGCAGAAGGAACTGCAGGGCACGCCCATCCAGGTGCGGGTGGCGTCGGTGGAGCAGATCTTCAACGCCATGGACCCCACCCCGTTGGAGGAGCGGTCGCTCAATCCCGAGGTGGCCGACTGGATCGAGGAGTGGGCCGAGGATCTCGAGCGGGACGAGCCGATCACCATCGAGGTGCTCGTGGCCGACCAGCGGCTCGCGGGACGGGAGGACGTGGTGGCCTCGGGCATCCACCACCACTTCGAGTACCGCGAGTGGCAGGCCGGTCGGCAGCTCAGCAAGCTGCTGCGTGAGGGTCGCATCAGCCTGGTCATCGGCATCGCCGCCATCTTCGCCTTCAACGGTGTGGCGCAGGTGATCGGCCGCAGCACCAACCCGTTCCTCGAGGTCCTGCACGAAGGCCTGCTGGTCGTGGGCTGGGTGAGCCTGTGGAAGCCCATCGGCATCTTCCTCTACGAATGGTGGCCCATCCGCCGCGAACGCCATGCCTGCCGTCGCCTCGCCGAGGCCGAGGTGACCTTCCCTCCCAAGCCATCCCGCGTCGCCTGACCCACGGCGCCCGGCTGCCGATGCCTCACGGGGCGAGGCGGCGGCGGAGCTCCACGAACACCTCGTGTCCGGTGACGCCTTCGAGCTCCTCGGCCAGCGACTCGATGACCGGGCGGTCGCCGCAGTAGGCCTCGCCACCGTCGTCGTGCGACGTGCAGCACCACGCCATCGTGTCGCCCTCGTCGCCCCAGTCGGCGCGGCTCCACCGCCGCACCGTGGCGTGCTCGACACCGTCGGGCTGCATCGCCCAGTCGACACGGATGGGCAGCTGCCAGCACACCGACGGCTTCCAATCGAGCGGTGACTCGCCGAAGTCGACCGCTGCCAGGTGCAGCGCGCACCCCTCGCCTCCCTCGAAGCCGGGACGGTTCAGGAAGATGCACGCACCGTCGACCACCTTGGTGTTGGTGCGCGTCGCATCGTTGAACACGTCGTCGGCGTCGACCCGGTCGCGGAACTGCCAACGGTGCGCCGGCACCGTGGCTGCGAGCGCCGACACGTTCATCGCCTCGTCGAGATCGGTGAGCTCGGCACCCACCGAACAGCACCCCTGCTGGAGATGCTCGGCAGGCGCGTCGAGGATGCCCTTGCACCCGCGGCCCCAGATGCACGTCCAGTTCGAGCGCAGGAACTCGGGCTCGAACCGCCACAACGTGTCGTCGTGGAGGACCTCGATGTACTCGGCCTCGCTCATACGGTGGGCGGCACCTCGCGCGCCGCCTCGAACCGCCGCGCGACGTCCTGCCAGTTGGCGATGTTCCAGAACGCCTTCACGAAGTCGGCCTTCACGTTCTTGTACTGCAGGAAGTAGGCGTGCTCCCAGGAGTCGATCACCAGCAGCGGCACCGAGCCCGCGCCCACGTTGCCCTGATGGTCGTGGATCTGCTCGATGACGAGACGCTGCGCGACGGGCTCCCACGCCAACGCACCCCAACCGATGCCCTGCACGTTCACCGTGGCCGCGGTGAGCTGTGCCTGCATGCGATCGAAGCCGCCGAAGTGCTCGTCGATGGCCGCCGCCAGTTCGCCGTCGGGACGACCACCGCCGTCGGGGCTCATGTTGGTCCAGAAGATGCTGTGCAGCACGTGGCCACTCACGTGGAAGGCGTAGCTGCGCGACAGCATGTTGATGGCGCTGTGATCGCCGGCCTCCCGAGCAGCGGCCATGGCCTCGAGCGTGTCGTTCGCGCCCTTCACGTAGGCGGCGTGGTGCTTGTCGTGGTGCAGCGCCACGATCTCGCCGCTGTAGTGCGGTTCGAGCGCTCCAGGCGAGTAGGGGAGTTCGGGCAGGGTGTAGAGCGACATGACAACTCCTTCCGAGAAGGACCTCACCGTACCCCTGTGCGCTCGGGCTCGCCATCTGGCACCCTGTGCACGTGACCACCGAACAGTACGACCTCATCATCATCGGGTCGGGTTCCGGCAACTCGATCATCGGACCCGAGCACGACGACTGGCGCGTCGCCATGGTCGAGCGCGGCGTGTTCGGCGGCACCTGTCTGAACCGCGGCTGCATCCCCACCAAGATGTTCGTGTTCCCGGCCGACCTCGCCGAGCACGCCCGCCACGGCGAGCGCTACGGCATCCGCACTTCGTTCGACGGCACCGACTGGCCCGCCATCGTGCAGCGCGTGTTCGGCCGCATCGACCCGATCGCCGAAGGCGGGCGCGACTACCGCCACAGCTTGCCCAACGTCGACGTGTACGAGCACTCGGCCCACTTCGTCGGCGACCGCGAACTCGAGGTGGGTGGCCAACGCATCCGCGGCAATCAGGTGGTCATCGCCGCCGGCGCGCGGTCGTACGTGCCCGATGTGCCGGGCCTCGACGACGTGCCGTTCCACACCAGTGACAGCATCATGCGGCTGCCGAAGCTGCCCGAGCACCTCGTCATCATGGGCGGCGGCTTCATCGCCTGCGAGATGGCGCACGTGTTCGGCTCGCTCGGCGCTGCCGTCACCATCATCAACCGCAGCCACGGTCTGCTCCAGGCCGCCGACGCCGACATCTCGGCGCGACTCACCCGCGAACTCGGCGACCGGTTCGACCTCGCACTGGGCGCACACATCGACCGTGTGCGCCGCACCGCCGACGGCGTGGCCGTCGACCTCACGTGCGACGGCGGTCCGCGCACCGTGGAGGGCGACGTGCTGCTCGTGGCCACCGGTCGCATCGCGAACAGCGATCAACTCCGCGTCGCCGCGGGTGGCATCGAGGTCGACGAGTTCGGCAACGTGAAGGTCGACGCGTACGGTCGCACCACCGCCCCCGGTGTGTGGGCGCTCGGCGACGTGAACGGCCGGCATCAGCTGAAGCACATGGCCAACGGCGAGGCGAAGGTGGTGCGCCACAACCTCAGCCACCCCGACGCGCTGCGCATGTACGACCAGCGCCCTGCCCCGTCGGCCGTGTTCACCAGCCCGCAGGTGGGCACGTGTGGCCTCACCGAGGCGCAGGCCGCAGCCAGCGGCGAGCCGTACTGCGCCATCATCCACGACTACGCCGGTGCTGCGTACGGCTGGGCGATGGAGGACACCCAGGGGTTCTGCAAGCTCATCGGCGACCCGCGCACGCGCACGGTCACCGGCGCGCACGTCATCGGGTACCAGGCCAGCATCCTCGTGCAGTTGCTGGTGCAGGGCATGCATCTCGGCAACACGGCCGACGAGATGGCCGGCCAGGTGTGGATCCACCCTGCGCTCAGCGAAGTGGTCGAAGTGGCGCTGCTGAAGCTCATCGAGGCGTTCGACGAGCACGACGCCGCCGGCGAGTAGCCCGCACACGTTCTTACCCGCTTCTCACGAAGCCGCGGAGTGTGCCTTACCTCGGGGTCGCATCATGTTCCTCGCCACCCCATTCGAAAGGCATTTCCCGATGAACAAGAAACTGACCGCCATCGGCCTCAGCGCAGGGCTCCTCGCCGGTGCCGGCGCGGGCTTCCTCCTCGAGATGTCGGGCTCGGCCGGTGCCGCGTCCAACGGCGCCACGGTCGTCACGGTGGCCACCACCGACGACACCACGGCCACGAGCGACACCACCGCATCGACCGCCGACGCCGACAAGGCCGCCGACCACGCCGCACGTCTGCAGGCAGTGCTGCAGCCGCTGGTCGACGACGGCACGCTCACCCAGGCCCAGGCCGACAAGGTGATCGCGGCACTCGAGGCCGCCGGCCCGATGGGCGGCGGTCACGGTGGTCCCGGCATGGGCCGTGGCGCACACCTCGACGCCGCCGCTGCGGCGATCGGCATCACCACCGACGAACTGCGGACGGCGCTCCAGAGCGGCCAGACCCTCGCGGAGATCGCCGTGGCCAACGGCACCACCGCCCAGGCCGTCATCGACGCCCTCGTGGCCGAGATGCAGGCGCACCTCGACGAAGAGGTGGCTGCCGGTGAGCACACCCAGGACGAGGCCGATGCCCGCATCGCCGAAGCCACCACCCGCATCACCGACATGGTGAACAACGGTGCCCCCGCCGGTGGTCCCGGCATGGGCGGCGGCCACGGTGGTCGCGGTCACCACGGTCACGACGGCGACGGCGACGACGCCGGCGACGACACCGGCACCAGCGGCGGCACCATCGACGGTGGCCCGCAGGACACCCAGACGTCGACCGACGCCTGATCCCTCTACGATCGGCCGGGAGCCTTCCCCCTCCCTTCCGGCTCCCGGCCGATCCGAACCCTCCCGACAAGGCGCACACGACATGAGCGGACGCATTCTCATCGCCGACGACGACCGGGCCATCCGTGAGTCGCTCGGCCGGGCGCTCTCCCTCGAGGGCTACGAGGTGGTGCAGGCCACCGACGGGGCCGTGGCGCTGCAGCTCATCCAGGAACGCCAGCCCGACGTGGCGGTGCTCGACGTGATGATGCCCAACCTCGACGGCCTCACGGTGTGTCGTGTGTTGCGTGCCGAACGCAATCGCATCCCGGTGCTGATGCTCACCGCTCGCACCGAGACCCCCGATCGGGTGGCGGGCCTCGACGCCGGCGCCGACGACGATCTGCCGAAGCCCTTCGACCTCGACGAGTTGCTGGCCCGGCTGCGCGCACTGCTGCGTCGTGCACGTCCCGACGACATCGCGAACGGGGCCGAGCCCGTGCAGATCGCCGACCTCCGACTCGACCCCACCAGCCGTCGCGTGTGGCGCGGCGAGCGCGAGGTGGAGTTGTCGAAGACCGAGTTCGACCTGCTCGAACTGCTGGTGCGCAACCAGGGCATCGTGCTCGAGCACAGCACCATCTACGACCGCATCTGGGGCTACGACTTCGGCCCCGACTCGAAGAACCTCGCGGTGTACATCTCGTATCTGCGTCGCAAGCTCGAAGGTCCGGGCGACAGCAAGCTCATCCACACGGTGCGAGGTGTGGGCTACACGGTGCGTGTGGCGTGAGCCTGCGCGTCAAGATCGCACTGCTGCTGGCGGCACTCGCTGCGACGGCCACCATCGCCATCGGTGTCGCGTCGTACACCACCACCCGCCACGAACTGAACGAGACCGTCGACCAGTCGTTGGAGGCCGCGGCCGCGATGTTCCGCGAACGCGGCGGCATCGGCGGCGGCATCGACCTCGACGGCGATGGCGACGGGATGCGACCGGGCCCCGGCGACGGGCACGGCCCGGGCCACGGCCGCCCGCGCAGCTTCGAGCAGGTACTGGTGCAGACCCTGGCGCCCGACGGCACCATCCTGGTGTCGCCCGACTCCGGTGGGCTGCCCGTCACCGACGACGATCTCGAGGTGGCGGCGTCCACCGACCCGCTCGCCGAGGCCTCCCACGAGGTGGAGATCGACGGCGAACCCTTCCGCGTGCTCACCGTGAAGTACGAGGACGGTGCGGTGCAACTGATGCGCTCACTGCGTGAGGGCGAGCAGGCGCTGGAACGCATCCTCCACAGCACGGTCGTGGCCGTGCTGCTGGTCACCACGATCTCGGTGCTCGCCGGCTGGCTGATCGCCCGTCAGGTCACCCGCCGGCTGGAGGATCTCACCGCGGCCGCGGGTGAAGTGGCCAGCACCGGTCGTCTCGACGTGAAGGTGCCCGTCGACGGCAGCGACGAGACCGGTCAACTGGGCAGGGCGTTCAGCGGCATGCTCGACGCGCTGCACCGCAGCAAGCAGGAGCAGCAGCAGTTGGTGCAGGATGCCGGCCACGAACTGCGCACCCCGCTCACCAGCCTGCGCACCAACGTGTCGGTGTTGCGTCGCCGCAACGAGAGCCTGACGCCCGAGCAGCGCGAGCAGGTGCTGGCCGATCTCGACAGCGAAACGCGCGAGCTCACCGACCTGGTGAACGAGCTGGTCGAGCTGGCCACCGATCGGCGCGACGACGAACCGGTGCAGCCGGTGCGGTTGGCCGATGTGGCCGAGCGTGCCGCGGCCCGCGCTCGCCGCCGGTTCGGTCGAGAGGTGGAGGTGGTGGCCGACGGCTCGCTGCTCGACGGACGCCCGATGGCGCTGGAGCGCGCGCTGCAGAACCTGGTCGACAACGCCTGCAAGTTCTCCGACGAGGGTCCCATCGAGGTCACTGTCGCCGACGGTGCCGTGGTGGTGCGCGACCACGGGCCGGGTCTCGTGGAAGCCGACATCCCACACCTCTTCGATCGCTTCTATCGATCGGTCGAGATGCGCAGCAAGCCCGGCTCCGGCCTCGGACTGTCGATCGTGCAGTCGATCGTGGAGAGCCACGGCGGCACCGTGTTCGCCGGCAACGCCGAGGGCGGCGGTGCCGAGATCGGGTTCACCCTGCCGCTGCCCGTCGACTGACGTTTGCGCGCGCATTCATTGCTGACGGAGCGCTCGGGTTCTAGGGTCTCCACATTCGACACGAATGGTGAGGGAAACCCGATGACCGACACCGTCAACCACTACCTGCAGGGCAACTACGCACCCGTCGCCGACGAGGTCACCGCGTTCGACCTGCCCGTCATCGGCGAACTGCCGGCCGACCTGGAAGGCCGCTACCTGCGCAACGGTCCGAACCCCATCCGTCAGCCCGACGCGGCCACGCACCACTGGTTCATGGGCGACGGCATGGTGCACGGCGTGCGTCTGCGCGGCGGCAAGGCCGAGTGGTACCGCAACCGGTACGTCGGATCGAAGTCGCACAGCGCAGCGTTCGGGCTGCCCGACATCCCCGGCCCGAACTGGAACAACAGCCCACACGGCCCCAACACCAACGTGGGCGGATTCGCCGGCACCACCTGGGCGATGGTGGAGGCCGGCGGTTGCCCGGTCGAACTCACCTACGAGCTCGAGACCGTGTGCCGCAACGACTTCTTCGGCACCCTGCCCGCGTCGTTCACCGCGCATCCGAAGATCGATCCCGACTCCGGCGAGATGCACGCCATGGTCTACGCCTGGGGTCACTGGTTCGATCACGTGCAGTACGTGGTGGTGGGCACCGACGGACGCGTGCGACGCACGGTCGACATCCCGATGCAGCAGATGTCGATGCTGCACGACATGTCGCTCACCGAACGCTACGCCGTCGTGTTCGACCTGCCCTGCAACGTCGACATCGACCTCGCGATGGCCGGTCGGTTCCCGTTCCGTTGGCAGCCCGGTGGGCTGTCGCGAGTGGGACTGCTGCCGCGCGACGCCGAGGCCGATGCGATCGTGTGGATCGACGTGCCCGAGTGCTACTCGTTCCACCCGATGAACGCATACGACCAGCCCGACGGCTCGGTGGTCATCGACCTCTGCGTGTTCGACCGCATGTTCGACACCGACCTGGTGGGCCCGTTCGGCGACAACCTGCCGCGGCTCGAGCGGTGGGTGCTGAACCCGGCCACTCGTACGTCGAGCGTCACCGTCATCGATCCGCGTCCCACCGAGTTCCCACGTCACCGCGGCGCGCTCACCGCCAAGCCCTACCGCTACGGCTACGCCGCATCGCCCAACGACGGCGCCGACTGGCCCACGCTGAAGTTCGACCTGCACACCGGCGAGCGCACCGAGCACTCGTACGGCCCCGGTCGCGGCGGCGGCGAGCCGGTGTTCGTCAGCCGCCCGAACCCCACCGCCGAGGACGACGGCTGGTTACTCACGTTCGTGCACGACGTACCGAAGGGCACCGCCGAGCTCGTGGTGCTCGACGCGCAGGACCTCGGCCGCGGTGAGGTGGCGCGGGTGTTGCTGCCGCAGCGCGTGCCCTACGGCTTCCACGGCAACTGGGTGAGCGACCGCAGCGTCCCGCCGCCGACCTGACCGGCCATCTGACCTGCTCCTGGCGGTCCGTCTGGCAGTCTTGACGGATGACCATCGACGTGGAGGCCCTGCTGGCCTCGCTCACCCTCGACGAGAAGATCGCACTCGTGGGAGGGTTCGACAACTGGCACACACCGGCCGTCACCGGCGTGCCGCCGATGCGCTGCTCCGACGGGCCCGCCGGTGTGCGCGGCACGTCGTGGACCGGCCCGGCGTCGGCCTCGTTCCCGTGCTCGACCGCCCTCGGCGCCACCTTCGACCCCGCGCTCGTGCAGGAAGTGGGGGAGGCGCTCGGGCGCGAAGCGCGCTCGAAGCACGCCCACGTGCTGCTGGCACCGACCGTGAACCTGCACCGCACCCCCATCGGGGGCCGCAACTTCGAGTGCATGAGCGAAGACCCCGTGCTCACCACCGCCACCGCAGTGGCGTACGTGCGCGGCGTGCAGTCGCAGGGGGTGGCGTGCTGCATCAAGCACTTCGTCGCCAACGACACCGAGCACGAACGACACACCATCTCCAGCGACGTCGACGACGTGACGTTGCGCGAGTTGTACCTGGCGCCGTTCGAACACGCCGTGCGGCCCGTGGCCGAGGGCGGCGCCGACGTGAAGGCGGTGATGAGCTCCTACAACCGCATCAACGGGGTGCACGCCAGCGAACACCACGAACTGCTGCGCGGCGTGCTGCGCGACGAGTGGGGCTTCGACGGCGTGGTCATCAGCGACTGGTTCGGCACCCACAGCGCGGCCAACTCGCTGGAGGCGGGGCTCGACCTCGAGATGCCCGGGCCTCCCCGCGAGCGGGGCGACATCCTGCGACACGAACTCGCGCAGGGCCTCACCACCGAGGCGCGGCTCGACGAGTCGGTGCGCCGTCTGCTGCGGCTGTTCGCATGGGCCGGCGTGTTCGGCGACACCGACGAGGAGACCACCGACGACTCGCCGGCCACCCGCGAGGTCATCCGCCGCGCGGCCATCGCCGGCATGGTGCTGCTGAAGAACGATCGCGACGTGCTGCCCCTGTCGCCGAGCTCCCGGATCGCGCTGCTCGGCCCGAACTCCGACCGTGGCCAGATCCAGGGCGGCGGCAGCGCGCAGGTGCGCCCCGACCGCAAGGTGATGCCACTGGGCGCACTGCAACAGCGCGGCGTGGAGTTGCGCCACGAACCCGGCTGCCGCATCGAGAAGCGCCTGCCGCCGATGCGCGGGTCGTTCGAGGCGCGGTACACCGACCTGCACGGCAACACCGGCACGGCACTGCACGACCGACTGGTGTTCCTGTGGATGGACGCGCCGGCGCCGGGCATCGACCGCCGCTCGTTCACCGCGCACTTCGGTGGCACGTTCACCCCCGACACCGACGGCGAGTGGACCATCAGCCTCACCTCCGTGGGCCCCACCGTGTTGCGCCTCGACGGCGAGGTGATCGTCGACCTGTCGGTGCCCCAGGTCGGCGGCTCGTACTTCGGGCTGGGCAGTCCCGAGATCCGCGTCACCGTGCCCTGCGAGGCAGGTGTGTCGCGGCAGGTGGAGATCGAACTCGGCGAGGTGGAGCGCTCACAGTTGCGCGGCATGTCGGTGGGCGCCGCGCCGCCGGCGAACGACGATGCGATGACGCGCGCCGTGGCCGCTGCCGTCGACGCGCCCGTCGCGGTGGTGGTGGTGGGCACCAACGCCGACTGGGAGACCGAGGGCGAGGACCGCACCACGCTCGCCCTGCCCGGCGAGCAGGACGAGCTGATTCGCCGGGTGGCGGCGGTGAACCCGAACACCGTCGTGGTGGTGAACGCCGGTTCGCCCGTCGCGATGCCGTGGCTCGACGACGTGGCCGCCGTGCTGCTGGTGTGGTTCCCCGGCGAGGAGTTCGGCGAGGCGCTGGCCGACGTGCTGTACGGCGTCGCCGAGCCCGGTGGCCGCCTGCCCGTCACGTTCCCCCGCCACCTGGAGGACACGCCGGCGTTCACCCACTATCCCGGCGCGCGCGACCACATGGCCTACGGCGAAGGGCTGCTGATCGGCCACCGCTGGTACGACCAGCAGGGCATCGAGCCGCTGTTCCCGTTCGGCCACGGCCTCGGCTACACGACGTGGGACATCGAACCGGTGGCCGTGCTGGGCGACACCGAGCAGGGTGTCACGGTGGAGGTGACCGTGCGCAACACGGGTACCCGCGCCGGCACCACCGTGGTGCAGGTGTACGTGGAGCCCCACGAACCACTGCCCGGTCGCCCGGTCCGCACGCTCCAGGGCTATGCCAAGGTCGCCCTCGACGCCGGGGCCGCCACCACGACCCGCATCGAACTGCCGCCACGGGCGTTCCAACGATGGGACCCTGCCTCGGGTGGATGGTGCACCGTGCCCGGCGTCCACACCGTGTGCGTGGGCGACTCGTCGCGTCGGCTCAGGCCGGCGGGCGAGAGTCGAGCAGCCGCGACGGCGTGACCGTCACGTAGCGGAGATCACCGGTGGGGCTGAACGTGCCCACCAGATCGGCCACCACGTGCATCTGCGACGACACCTTCACGCAGAACGTGCCGTCGGGGTCGACGGGTACTGCCGCGAGGTTCGCCACTGCGCCACCGACCACGGCCTGCACGGCAGGCGCCGTGGGTCGTGCCGCGGTGAACGTGGAGCACGCCGCGGGTGTCACCGTGCCCGGCGCCGTGGCGTTCACCGCGACCAGGTTCACCAACACGGCCGATGCGCCGGCCGGCGCAGCGATGCGCACGATGCTGCCCGCCGCGTTCGGCAGGTTGCAGCGCTCGACCTGCGTGATCGGGTCCTTCCAGCACTTCCGTGTGTCGACCAACCGGGAGGGGGTGAGCGCCGTGTAGCCCAGGCCGCCCTGTGCCGGCGGCGCGAAGAAGCCGGTGACGTCGACCACCAACTGGGTGTTGCGTGTGGACCACGTGCAGAACTGCGAGCCGAGTTCCGTGCTCAGCGTCGGCACCACTGCCATGTTGGCCGTGGCCGGGTCGAGGTTCGTGAAGTTCACGTTGCTGTAGCGCTGCGCGCCCGGTGCCAGCACGTCGCACGAGCCGGCCACCGTGTAGCCGGGCGCCGACGGAGCGACCACCGTGATGTTCGCCATCGTGGCCACCGGGGTCATGCCCGTCGCCGCCACGCTCATCACCTCGGTGGGGGCCACCACGGGCGACGGCGCGAAGCACACCCCTTCGGGCGTGCAGTAGGTGTTGGTGCGGCTGTCGACCGTGCGCATCGGCGACACCGGTGTGAACAGGTTCCCATCGGGCGCGGCGGCCGACGGTGAGAAGTAGCCCTGCACGTCGACCACGAGGTGGAATGCCGACGACTGGTAGATGCAGAACCGACCCTTGCTGTCGAGCGGCACCACAGCGGTCGACGACGTGGTGCGACCGACGCGCACGTTCGCCGTGGACCAGGCTCGGTTGCCGGTGGGCCGTGCGGCGCAGTCCTCGGCCGCCAGCCAGCCCGGCGCCTGCACGCCGGTCGAGACGATGTTCACCAGCGCCGCAGTGGCCCCGGCGGGCGGTGCCGTGGTGACGGCCACACGAGTGCCTGCGGGCGGGGTCTCGCCGCGCATCAGACACCAGTTCACCTGCACGCCGGCTTCGTTCACGACGTCGATGCACTTGCCCGAGCCGGTGTTGCGGCGCAGGATCGCCTGCGCCTGCGCCGGCGTGCCGTTGAACTCGAAGTGCATCGGGTCGCGCACCACCGACGAGCGCCACTGCGTGGGCGACTGGCAGCCGCTGGTCCAGGCGTAGCCGCCCCAGTACAGGCCCCACTTCTCGGCGGTCTGCACCACCCAGCGCGGCATGTCGGTCTTCATCGGCGTGCTGCACGCGGTGACGCCGTTGATGGCGTAGTACCGCACCATCGGGTTCTTCACCGTGTTGATGTCGCTCGCCAGTCCGAACGCGTGGTTCGAGAGCGAGTACCGGGTCTGGCCCGCGCAGTCCTTCCGGGTGCTGGCCGTGCACCGGAACACCCACGTGCCGCCGTCGTTGATGACGTAGCCCTTGCGTTGGATCTCCGCGTAGAACCCTTCGAACAGCGGCAGAGCGTCCTTGAACGACCGCAACTGTCCCACCCGCATCGCACCGATCGGCGTGGTGTTGGCGACCAACTGCCGCTCGAACGCGGCCAGTGCCGGGCTGCCGTTGTAGCCCCACCCGAGCCACTTCCACCCGGTCGGCGGGAACGTGCCGCCCACGGTGCGCTGCACCCCGAGCTTCGTGGCCATCACCTGGTCGACCACGCCGGTGACGGGCAGGCTGTTGGCGTACTGGTACGCCTTCACCGCCGCCAACGTCTGCGAGCCGAACGCGCCGTCCGCGATGAGCGAGGCCCCCGCCCTGTTCAGCGCCTCCTGCACCTTGGCCACCGTGGTCTCGTTGGCACCGAGACCGAGGTTCACCCATGCCACCACGGTGGGGTTCTCGGGTTCGGGGAACGGCGCCCGCGGCCAGCCGCGCGCATCGGGCAACTCGGCGCCCGCCATCAGCACGCACCCGGCGACGTCGCCGTTGTTGGCCTGTGTGGTGGTGCACCGCGGCGGGGAGGTGGGAATGGTCCACGGTGGGTCGGCGGCCACCGCCACCTGCGGCGTGGCGGTCGGCACCGCACTCGCCACCACACCGGCGGCGAGGGCACACGCGAGCAGGGTGCGCCGCAGTCCGAACATGTCCTCTTCATCGGCACGCGCGCACAGTTTCTTGACGAAGCGAGGAATGCAATCCGCACCGCCGCGGTTGCACGGCCCGTGACCAGCACCGATTCCCCCGACCTGGCGTCCGTCGAACGCTTCATCCCCGCCCCCGCCGAGGCCATCTTCGATCTGCTCGCCGATCCGTCGCGCCATCAGGAGATCGACGGCTCCGGCACGGTGAAGGGCCCGAGCGAAGGGTCGCAGCGCCTGGCGCTCGGCTCGAAGTTCGGGATGTCGATGAAGGCCGGCCTGTCGTACTCGATGGTGAACACCGTCGTGGAGTTCGAGGAGAACCGTCGCATCGCGTGGCAGCCCCGGCCATCGCTGTCGTTCATGCGGTGGCTCGCCGGTGGACGCATCTGGCGCTACGAACTCGAACCCCAGGAGGGTGGCACCCTGGTGCGCGAGACCTGGGACATCACCCAGGAGGCCCATCCGCGTGCGGTGCGCGGCATGCGCTCCAAGGTCATCGACTCGATGACCAAGACGCTCGAGCGCATCGAGCAGGTGGTCGCCCCGTCCGCGTGACGCGACTCAGGGGTGGCTGGCGTCGATGACGCAGAACCGGTTGCCCTCGGTGTCGGCCAGCACCACGAAGTCGGGGTCGTCGGGGTAGTCCCACGCCACCCGAGTGGCACCCAGCTCGACCAGTCGGTCGATCTCGGCACGCTGGTGCGTGGCCGAGTCGGTGATGAGATCGAGGTGCACTCGTGGTCGGTCCTGCACCGGCACGTCCGACCGATGGACGGCGATGCGCGTGCCGACTCGATCGGGCGGCACGAGGATGGTGAATGCATCGGCTGCGTCGGGGAAGGCCACCACCTCGTAGTCGAACGCCCGGCTCCAGAAGCGCGCGGCTCGTTCGACGTCGTCGGCGCCGAGCACCACGGTGCCGAGGCGCACCGTGCCCTCGCCGCTGGTGGGCGCCGGCGCTCGATCGAGACGGTCGTCGTACCGTCGGATGGGCAGCACCGTGTTCATCTCGGCGCCCAGCAGCGCGGCCATCGAGTGCAGGCCCATCCAGAACATCAGCCCGATCACCGTGGCGAACGAGCCGTAGATGGGGTTGGCGCGCACGATGGCGCGTGTCATCAACGTCGCGCCGGCCACCTGGAACACCGTGAAGGCAACACCCCCGAACACCGCACCCGGCCACCACTGCCGGGGCTTCGGACGCCGCGTGCTCAGCCAGTGGTACGTGGCACCGAGCACGAGCGTGTTGATGGCCAGGGTTCCGAGCAGCAGCCACACGCGACTGCCCCACTCGGTGCGCGTCGCGCTCACCAGACCGGTCAACATCGCCGCGCCGATCTGCGCAGCACCGATCACCACGATCGCGATGAGCGACTGCAACCGCGCCTTCAGCGCGTTCGGTCGCTGCGCCAACGGCACATCGGCGATGTCGTCGAGCGCCATCTGCAGCACGTTGAACGCCTTCAGGCCGGCCCACAGCGCGGTGAGCAGACCGACCACCAACAGCGTGACGCTGCCGCGCAACAGGCTGGGATCCTGCTCGAGTTCACTCCCGATGATGGGGAAGTTGGCGAGCACCGAATCGATGATGCGCTGTTGCAGTTCCTCGTTGTCCTGCAGCACGAACCCGAGCACGGTGGTGAACACCAGCATCAGCGGGAACACCGACAGGAACCCGTAGTGCGCGACCAGCGCACTGTTGCGGCCGGTGCGATGCAGCCGGAAGCGCTCGATGGCCATCACCAACGTGTTCGCCAACGGCCAGCGACGACGCACGTCGAGCACCCGTGCGTGCGTCGTCCAGTTCGATCGGGCCATCGCTCCCGAGGCTACGCAGGTCAGGCCATCTCGGCGAGGCGTTTGCCGGCCAGGTCGTGGCCGAGCATCACGAGCACCGTGGCGTCGGCCAGGTTCTCGTTGGCGCCGGTGATCCACACCGGGGTGGGCATCGGGAGGATCTCGAGTCCGCCCATCAGGCGGCTCACCGACCGTGCCACCTCTTCGCTGCCGGCGACCACGTAGATCTTGCTGACATCGAGATCGGCGTCGGGCCCGGCGCCGTTGGTGGCCTTGCGCGTGTCGAAGCCGAGCGCGGCGAACTCGTCGGTGAGCACGCCGGCGGCACCGTCGATGCCCGACGCGTTGGCCACCTTCAGCACGCCACCCACGACGACGAGCGGCGCCGTGGTGGTGGTGGGCGGCAGCGTGGTGGTGGTGCTCGTCGATGTGCTGGTGGACGTCGTCGACGTGGACGTGGAGGTGGAGGTCGACGACGCCGCAGGCTCGGCGTCGCCGATGTCGCTGCTGCAGGCAGCGACGGTACCGACGAGGAACGCGACCGCGACCAGGCGGCGCGCGAACGAGGCGGGGCGAGCGGGGGGAGTGCGCGTCACGCCCACCAGCCTGACCGACCGCGCGGCCCAACTCAAGTCTTGGTGCGAAGCTGTCACGATGCTGGGGCCGATCCGTCATGCGCGGCGCACCGATGTGACGGCGATGATCGCCATCGCCGAGGACGGCGACGCGCCGGGGGTGGACGAAGGGTATCTCGACTTCGTCGCCGCACAGGGTCGGCTGATGGTGGGGTGCGAAGGCCTCGACGGCCCGGTGCTCGGTTTCGCCGGCAGCATCCCCGTGGGCGGCGCGGCCATGGTGACCGATCTGTTCGTGTCCACGCTGCACCGTGGCGCCGGTCTCGGCGGTGCGTTGCTGTCGGCGGTGACCGATGGATTCGAGCGTCGCATGACGTGCAGCTCCGCGCATCCGGCCGCTCGGGCCGCGTACGCCCGGGCCGGCCTCGAACCGCGCTGGCCCGTGCTGGTGCTGCAGGGCGACGCCCACGGTGGCGGCGGCGGCCTCGCCGAAGGTCCGTGGTGCCACGACCGTCACGAGCTGATCGACTACTACCGATCCACCGGCGCGCACATCGGGCCCGGCCATGTGGTGCACCGTGCCGTCACCGGCGGCGCAGTCCACCGCGTGCTGCGGATGGTGAGCGCGCGACCCACGCTCGATGCCGCCCGACTGCTCGCCGCGTTGCCGGCCGGGGAGCCGGTGGAGTGGTGCGTGCCAGCGCGTTCGCCGTTCGCCGAACGCCTCGTCGCGCATGGCTTCGAGGTGGTCGACGAGGATTTGTTCTGCGCGACACCGGGCCTGGATCTGGAGCCGGAATTAGTTGCACTGCACAGAGGACTGCTCTGAATGGCCTAAGGTCCGGTCGTGCGTCGCTGGGGGGCTCGCCACATCTCTACGTCTGCGGTTGCGTGGGGCACGGTCGCGGCCGTGGTGCTGCTGCAACTGGTGCACTACCCCATGCCGTTCGGCGTGTGGGTGGAGAGCGCGGTGAAGGGCGTGCTCTCGTCGATGCTCGCCATCGGCCTCGCCCTCATCTACCGGGCCAACCGCGTGGTGAACTTCGCGCAAGCCGAGCTGGGCACCGTGCCCACCGGGTTCGCCGCCTCGTTCATCCTGTTCTGGGGCTGGCCGTACTTCCTGGGCATGGGCGTGGGCCTGGTGATGGCCTTGCTGCTGGGCGCCATCGTGGAGATCGCCTTCATCCGCCGGTTCCGCAACTCGCCGCGCATGGTGGTGACGGTGGCGACGTTGGGCATCACCCAGCTGCTGCTCGTGCTCGGCATCCTCATCCCACGCTGGTGGGGTCGCAATCTCGCCAGTGAACGACTCGACCCGCCGGTCGACTGGAAGTTCACGCCCAGCTTCCAGCTGAAGTTCTGGGAGGCGCAGCCCGACAGCTACATCCTCAACGCGAACCACCTCATCGCCCTGGTGGTGGGTCCGGCCGCCGTCCTGTTCGTGGCGTGGTTCCTGAACCGCAGCCGTCTGGGCACCGCCATCCGTGCCTCGGCCGAACGCACCGACCGCGCTGCGATGCTGGGCATCCCCGTGTCGCGATTGAACACCGTGGTGTGGGCCATCGCCGGTGCGCTCGCCTACCTGGGCCTGTTCCTCCGCAGTGGCATCAGCGGCGTGCCGCTGGGTTTCGCCGCCGGCCTGCCCGCGCTGCTGGTCGCGCTCGCCGCACTGGTGATCGGTCGACTGGAACGGTTGCCCACCATCGCGTGTGCCGCGATGGCACTCACCCTGTTGGAGTCGGGCATCAACTGGAACTCCGAGTCGCCGTTCCTCGCCTACCCCATCATGGCGGGGGCGATGTTCGTGGCGCTGCTGGCCCAGCGGTCCAGCGCGCTGCGCCGCGACAACGATGCCACCAGCAGTTGGCGCGGTGCCGAACAGGTGCGACCCGTTCCACCCGCGTTGGCGAACCACGGCTGGGTGCCCACCGTGCGCTGGACGCTCATCGCGCTCGGCGTGCTGGGCGTGGTGGCGGTGCCGCTGGTGCTCGACGTCGACCTGGTGATCAAGGCCACCGCCCTGGTTGCGTTCGTGCTCATCGGTCTGTCGTTGGTGGTGCTCACCGGATGGGCAGGACAGATCTCGTTCGGGCAGATGGCGCTCGCCGGCATCGGCGCCGCGGTCAGCGCCACCCTCACCTGGCGGTGGCACGTCGACATGACGCTCGGCCTCGTGCTCGGCGGCTTGGCAGGCGGCGTTGCGGCGTTCGTGGTGGGTCTGCCCGCGTTGCGGCTGCGCGGGCTGTACCTCGCCGTCACGACGTTCGCGCTGTCGCTCGCCACCGAGTACTGGTTGTTGAACGACCGGTTCTTCTCGTGGTTCCCGAAGGCCGAGACCGGTTTCGACCGCGACCCGTTGTTCGGCAAGGTGCGCGTCGACACTCCCACCCGCTTCTACGCCTACTCCGTGCTCGTGCTCACGGTGGCGCTGCTGGCGCTGCGTGGCATCCGGCGTACCCGCACCGGGCGCGTCATCGTGGCCATCCGTGAGAACGAACGCGCCGCACAGAGCTACTCCGTCGGCGTGGTGCGCGCCAAGCTCACCGCGTTCGTGATCAGCGGCATCATCGCCGGCGTCGGCGGTGCGCTGTTGGCACAGGGCAACACCAGCTTCAGCATCGCCACCTTCACCACCGCCGAGAGCTTCAACGTGTTCATCAGCGCCGTCATCGGCGGCCTCGGCATGCTGAGCGGCGCATTCCTCGGCGCGCTGTACCTGCGCGGCACGCGCTGGTTCATCAACGACCAGGCGTGGCAGCTGCTGTCCACCGGGTTCGGCGTGCTGCTGGTGCTGCTGGTGCTGCCTGGCGGCCTCGGCAGCCTGTGGGTGAAGCTGCGCGACGTGGGTGTGCGCCTGCTCACCGGCCGTCGGGTCGACGACCCCGACGTGCTGGCCGAGTCGGCACCCGCCCCGGAGCCGGTCGACGAACCCGAGCCCGACGACACGCCGGCACCCGCCCCGGCCGCACTGGAGGCGGATCCCGCATGAGCACGTGGCGTCGATTCCTGCATGCCGTGGCCCATCCCATGGTGTGGCTGCGCGACGTGTGCGGCGGCGAGTCGGCGTTCCCGCTCGTGGTGCTGTTCGGCCTCAACGCGGTCGACGAACTCGACCGCACCGCGTTCGGCATCCTGCTGCCGAACATCCGCGACGAGTTCAACCTCGACAACACGGGGGTGCTCAGCCTGGTGGCGTTGTCGTCCATCGCCGCCCTGGCGTTGCAGGTGCCCATCGCCCAGTACGCCGACCGCTCGAAGCGGGTGCCCCTGGCCATCGTCGGCGCACTCATCTGGGCCACCTTCAGCGGCATGACCGGACTCGCCACCGGCGTGGTCATCCTCACCATCGCGCGCAGCGGCAGCAGCCTGGGCAAGGCGGTCATCGACCCGACGCACAACTCGCTGCTCGCCGACTACTACCCCATCGCAGCGCGCAGCAAGGTGTTCAGCACGCACCGCGCCGCCAACGCCGTCGGCGCGTTCATCGGTCCCCTCACCGCCGGCATGCTGGCCTACGCATTCGACTGGCGGGTGCCGTTCCTGGTGTTCGTGGTGCCCACGTTGGTGTTCGCGGTGCTGGCGCTGCGGCTGAAGGAACCCGTGCGCGGCAAGTGGGAACGCGAAGCCGCCGGCGCGAACGAGGAGGTGTCCAACACCGAGGAGACCGTGCCGTCGTTCGCCGAGAGCTGGCGCACCGTGCAGAAGATCCACACGCTGCAGCGGCTGTGGTGGAGCCTCCCGTTCCTGGCCACCGCACTCATCGGGTTCGTGGTGCTCGCGTCGCTGCTGTACGAGCAGCAGTTCGACCTCGACGAGCGCGCTCGTGGTGTGGCTGCGGCGATCGCCGAACCGTTCCAGTTGGTGGGCCTGGTGCTGGGCACGCGCTACATCACCAAGCGGTTCATGGCCGACATGAAGGGCCTCATCCGATTCCTGTCGCGCATCGCCCTCGTCACCTCCGTCGCCTCCGTCGGCTTCGCGGCCGCACCCACCGTGTGGTTCGCCGTGGCGTTGAACTGCATCATCTCGGCGGCGCTCGCGGTGGTGGGCCCCGGCATCCTCGTGGCCCTGTCGCTCGCCATCCCGGCCCGCGCCCGCGCCACCGGCTTCAGCGTCGCCTCGCTGTGGGTGATCCCCGGCCTGCTGATCCTGCCGCTCATCGGGTGGATCAGCAACGAGATCGGCATCCGCTGGGGCATGCTCACCCTGATGCCGCTGTTCATCATCGGCAGCCTCATCCTCGGCACGGCGCAGCACACCATCGACGCCGACATCGCCCAGGTGTGGCAGAGCTCTGCGGCGCGTAGCGAGGCGTTGTACCAACGCCGCCGGGGTGAGGCCGACCTGCTGATCGTGCGCAATCTCGACGCCGGCTACACCGGCCGTCAGGTGCTGTTCGGTGTCGACATCGACGTGAAGGAAGGCGAGATCGTCGCCCTGCTCGGCACCAACGGCGCGGGCAAGAGCACACTGCTGAAATCGATCAGCGGCGTGGTGGAAGCCGATCGTGGTGCCGTGGTGCTCGACGGTCGCGACATCACGCACGCGCCGCCCGAGGAGATCGCCACGTTCGGCATCAGCCAGATGCCCGGCGGGCAGGGCGTGTTCGGATCGCTCACCGTCGCCGAGAACCTGCAGCTCGCCGGCTGGACCCGCCGCAGCGACCCCGACGGCGTGGCCGCCGCGACGGAGGAAGTGCTCGAGCTGTTCCCGGTGCTGCGCGACCGTCTCGATCGTTCGGCTGCCGACCTGAGCGGCGGCCAGCAGCAGATGCTCGCGCTCGGCATGGCGTTCGTGGCCAAGCCGCGCGTGCTGCTCATCGACGAACTCTCGTTGGGTCTCGCCCCGGTGGTGGTGGGTCAACTGCTGCCGCTCGTGCAGCGTGTCGCCCAGCAGGGCACGGCGGTGATCCTGGTGGAGCAGAGCGTGAACGTGGCGCTCACCGTGGCCGAGCGGGCGTACTTCATGGAACGCGGCACGATTCGTTTCTCCGGGCCCACCTCCGAACTGCTCGACCGCAAGGACCTGCTGCGGTCGGTGTTCCTCTCCGGTGCCGCCGAACCCGGCGCCGTGCCCGCCGCCCCACCGCCCGCCCCCTCGGGCGAGCCGTTGCTGCGAGTGGTGGAGCTGGTGAAGTCGTTCGGCGGCAACCGCGCCGTGAACGCCGCGAGCTTCGAGGTGTACGAACGCGAGATCGTCGGCATGATCGGCCCCCACGGCGCCGGCAAGACCACCATCTTCGACCTCATCAGCGGGTTCGTGCCGCACGACATGGGCCGCGTGGTGCTGGCCGGTATCGACATCGGCGAACTCCCGCCCGACCGCCGTGCCGCCGCCGGCCTCGGCCGCAGCTTCCAGGACGCACGGCTCTTCCCCGACATGACGGTGGAGGAGACCCTCGCCGTCTCGCTGGAACGCTGGATCCAGAACCGCAGTGCCATCGCCGCGGCGGTGCGGTGGCCCGCGGTGTACGACGACGAGGAACGCACGGCGCTGCGCGTCGACGAACTGATCGAGTTGATGCACCTCGGCGACTATCGCAACGCGTTCGTGCGCGAACTCAGCACCGGCACGCGGCGCATCGTCGATCTGGCGTGCATCGCTGCGCATCGCCCGGTGATGGTGATGCTCGACGAACCATCGGGCGGTATCGCCCAACGAGAAGTGGAAGCACTGGCTCCCGTGCTGCGTCGCCTGCGCGACGAGATGGGCGCCAGCCTGCTGGTGATCGAACACGACATCCCGCTGATCTCGTCGATCAGCGACCGGCTCGTCGCGCTCGACCAGGGTGCCGTGCTCACGTCGGGCGCACCGTCCGACGTACTGCTGCATCCGGAAGTGATAGAGAGCTATTTGGGGAACAACACTGCGGCGCAAGCACGCAGCGGCACGAGGGGGTAATGCCATGCAGCCAGCCAGCGCATCGGGAGCCACGCCGCCCGGCGGCAACCGTCAGCTGAAGCGATGGGGACCGATCATCGCGGTCGTCGTGGTCGCGCTCGTGGGAGGCGGCATCCTGCTCGCCACCCAGGGCGGTGACGACGAGGACGCCGGTGGCGACACCACGCTCGCGGTCGAGACGACGGCGGGGGGTGACACCACCACACCGGGCACCGACCCGGCCAGTACCGACTCGGCACCGCCGTCGGGGGAGATCACCTTCCCGATGAGCTGGAGCGACGCCGAGGCTGCCGGCCTCACCGACCAGATCGAGTGGGGCGACCGGTGCGACACCAGCACGGGCCGCATCGCGGTGCCCGACTTCTTCCGCAGCGAGTGCTTCGCTCCGTTCACCGGTGACAACGGGGGCGCGACCGCCACCGGCGTGACCGCCGACGAGATCACCATCGTCTACTACGAGGGTCCCGACGCCGACCCGGTGATCTCGTACATCACCGACGCCATCTCGGTCGACGACACCAACGCCCAGCAGTTCGAGACGATGCAGGGCATCGTCGACTACTACGAGGCGTACTACGAGTTGTACGGCCGCACCATCAACCTCGTCACCTACGAGGGCACCGGCATCGCCACCGACGAAGTGGCCGCCCGTGCCGACGCCGCGGCGATCGTCGAGCAGTACCAGCCGTTCGCCGTGCTCGGTGGGCCCGCGCTCACCAGCGCGTTCGCCGACGAACTGGCCAAGAACCAGACGTTGTGCATCGGCTGCACCCCGGGCCAGCCGCCCGAGTTCTACACCGAACGCGATCCGTACGTGTGGGGCCTCGACGGCAGCGCCATCCAGAAGCAGACCCACGTGCTGGAGTTCATCCAGAAGCAGCTGGTCGGCAAGAACGCCGAGCACGCCGGCGAGGCGCTCCAGGCGACGCCGCGTTCGTTCGGCCTCGTGTACCTCGAGAGCAGCGGTGCCTCGAAGGACCTCGCCGACCGGTTCGGGGCCGAGATGGCCGCGCTCGGCGCGCCGCTCGCCGAAGTGGTGGCGTACCAACTCGACCCGGCCACCATCCAGCAGCAGGCGTCGCAGGTGATCACCAAGCTGAAGGCCGCCGGTGTCACCACCGTGGTGTTCAGCGGTGACCCCGTTGCCCCGCGCGACTTCACCAAGGAAGCCACGGCGCAGGAGTACTTCCCCGAGTGGGTGGTCGCCGCCAGCACGCTCGTCGACGTGACGGCATTCGCCCGCACGTACGACCAGCAGCAGTGGGCGCACGCGTTCGGTGTCACCCAGCTGGCCGCCCGCGGCAACCCGGTCACCACCGGTGCCTATGCGAACTACGAGTGGTTCACCGGCTCGCCGCCGCCCGCCGACGACTCCATCGGTGTCATCGCCCCGAACCCGGCACTGCTGTTCGCCGTGCTGCAGGGCATCGGCCCGAACGTGAGCGCCGAGAGCTTCCGTGACGCGCTGTTCGCCGCGGACGCCACCACCCGGGCCATCAGCCAGCCGTCGCTCAGCTACGGCGACAAGGGCATCTGGGCCGGCGTCACCGACTTCCAGGGTGTCGACGACGCGACGGTGTTCTGGTGGGATCCCGCCGCGACCGGGCCCGACGAGATCCGCAAGGACGGCACCGGCATGTACCAGTACGTCGACGGCGGTACCCGGTACCTGCCCGGCGAATGGCCCACCGAGGACCGACTGTTCGATCCCAACGGTGCGGTGGCCATCTACGACACCCCGCCCGCGGGCGAGGAACGCGGCGACTACCCCAGCCCCGCAGGCTGATCAGTCGGGGATCGCCCAATCGATCGGCGGCAGTCCGGCCGCCTCCAGCGCTGCGTTCGTGGCGCTGAACGGCCGGCTGCCGAAGAACCCGTTGTGCGCGCTGAGCGGTGACGGGTGGGCCGACTCCACCACGGTGTGGCGGTCGAGGTCGATCAGCGACTTCTTCCGCCGCGCCGAGGCACCCCACAGGACGAACACCACCCGATGCGGCTTCGCGTTCACGGCGCGGAGCACCTCGTCGGTGAACGTCTCCCACCCCTTGCCCTGATGTGACGCGGCCTGCCCGGCGCGCACGGTGAGCGTGGCGTTGAGCAGCAGCACCCCCTGCCGAGCCCACGCCTCGAGGTTGCCGTGCCGTGGCGCCGGGATGCCCAGGTCGGCGGTGAGTTCCTTGTGGATGTTCTGCAAGGAGGGCGGCACCGCCACACCCGGCCGCACCGAGAAACACAGGCCGTGCGCCTGGCCGGGGCCGTGGTAGGGGTCCTGCCCGAGGATCACCACGCGGGTGGTGGCGAACGGCGTGAGGTGCAGGGCGGCGAACACCTCGGGCGCCGGGGGAAAAACCAGATGGCGGGCACGTTCGCCCGCCACGAAATCCTGGAGTTGATGCCAGTACGGCTTCGCGAACTCGCTGCGCAGTACCGGGTTCCAATCCGTGGTGGGCACCCCTCCAGTATGGAGGGTGCCCACCCGTCGGATCAGATCAGTGAGGTCGGATCAGGGAGCGACGCTGGAGCTGGAGCTCGAGCTGCTCGAGGTGTCGACGCTGGTGCTGGTGGCATCGTCGTCGTCGTCCTCGTCCTCGTCGTCCTCGTCGTCATCCTCGTCGTCGTCGAGGCTGGACGAGGTGCTGTCGTCGTCGTCCTCGTCGTCGTCGTCGAGCGAGCTCGAGGTGGCGTCGTCATCGTCGTCGTCGAGGCTGGACGAGGTGCTGTCGTCGTCCTCGTCGTCGTCGACGCTGCTCGAGGTGGCATCGTCGATGCTGCTCGAGGTGCTGTCGTCGACACTCGACTCGGTGGCCTCGTCGTCGAGGCTCGACTCGGTGGCGTCGTCGTCGATCGACGAATCGGTGGCCTCGACGGACGCGTCCACGCTGGTGGTGGTGTCGTCGTTCTGCGAGCGGCCACTGCCCGTCGCAGCGGCAGCGAACCCGGCAGCACCGAAGACCAGCACACCCGTGAGGGCGCTGATCACGATCATGCGGCGGCGTTGGTTGATCATGGGTGTTCCTCCTGTCTGAACGGAGGGGACACGACGCAGCGACACGAAAGGTTGGGCACCTTCCAAATCTTTGACAAACGCAAGCAACGGCTGCGACGAGGGCCACGAACGGTGACCGAACGACCGCTGAGCTGGAAGATCAGCCGTGCTGGGTGATCTCCTCGCGCACCTCACCGTTGTCGGTGCGCACCTCGATGCGCCACGTGATGTCACCGTCGGTGAACTCCACGCGCACACGGTGCGGCTCGACCTTGCGCTGGTCGACCCGCTCCTCGAAGCCGTCGAGCGGGTCGGCGCTCACCAGGGTGAGCACCCCGTCGGTGGACGAGATGATGACGGAGCCGCCCTCGGACACATACGTGTGCGGGCCATCGGCGAGCGGGGTGGAGGTGGACGAGCTGCTGCTCGACGACCCGCTGTTGCTGCTGTTGCTGTTGCTGGTGCTGGGATCGGGCACCGAGAGCGAGATCACCGGCACGGTGGTGACCGCCTCGGACGTGTCGACGCTGTCGTCGACCGAATCCTCGGTGGTGACCGACACCTCGGTGGTGTCGGACTCGGTGGTGCTGGTGTCGCCACCGAACGAATCGGCCGGCGAGAGCTGCTGGCTGCGGCCACCGCCCTGCACGGCGAACGTGCCGAGCGCGAACAGCACGGCGCAGGCGGCTGTGCTGGCCACGAACGTGCGGCGGCGCTTCACCTGGCGCACACGGCCGCGCACGGCGGCATAGGCGACGTTGTCGTCGGGATAGGCGCCACTGAGGCGCCCGAGCATCGACTCGATCTGGGGGTCGTCGAACTCGCGGGTCATCGGGGGGTCTCCTTGTGGTCTTCCACCATGCCGCGCAGGCGGGCGCGGCCTTGGTGCAGGTGGAAACGCACCGCACCGTCGCTGATCTCGAGCGCACTGGCCACCTCGGCCACACTGAGACCCTCGACGTAGAACAACGCCATCGCCAACCGCTGCTGCCGGGGCAGGCCGGCGAGGAGGGCACCGGCGTCGGCGCCGTCGCTCCACTCCACACCGTCGTCGCGGATCTCGCCCTGCAGACGTTGCACGGCCTTGTCCTTGCGACCCTGGCGGCGACTCTCGTCGCGCAGCTTGTTGATGGCGACACGGCGGATCCAGCCCACCGGGTCGTCGTAGCGTTGCACCCGGCGCCAGTGCAGATGGGCCTTCACGAAGGCTTCCTGCACGGCATCGGCGGCGGCTTCCTGGCTGCCCGTCACGAGCGTGAGCGCACGGACCAGACGCCCATAGTGGGCGCGGAACATCGCTTCGAGGTCGTCGACGACGACCACATCGGCGCGCTCGGTGAGCTCGCTCACGACGGAAGCCAGGTATTCCACGTAGGGGACACGTCCGCACCATGCATGAGGTTTGGCCAGGAGGCGAGTTTTCTGGCCGAATCCCGACCGAGCCTTGGACGTCCCTTGGAAATCGCTACCGTGAAGGAATGAGCGAGATCCTCGACGTCGACCTCCTGGCCTTCGAACGCGGCACGGCCGAGCAACGGCGTGCCGTGGTCGACGGTGTGCGCCGCAGCCTCCAGACCGGCTTCGTGTACACGCACCACGACCTGTCGGAGGACATGCTCGACACCACGTACGGCATGTTGAAGGAGTTCTTCGAGCAGCCCCATGAGGTGAAGCAGGCCTTCGTCGCGCCCGAGAGCCACGGTCAGACAGGTTATACGGGCCTGCTCGTCGAGACCGCTGCCAGCAGCGACGTGCCCGACTGGAAGGAGATGCTCAACTGGGGCATCTCCCTGCCCGTCGGCCATCCCCTGCGCGACCGCTATCCGCACCGCTACGGGCCGCAGGTGCTGCCCGAGTCGGCCGTGCCCGGCATCAGCGCCGTGCTCACCACCTTCCACCAGGCCATCGAGCAACTCCAGCGTCGCTTCCTGCGCATCATCGCCGAAGGCATCGGCTGCCACGAGTCGCTCTTCGACGAGATGACCACCAACGGTGCCACCCTCACCCGCGCCATCCGCTACCCACCGATGGCCCAGGCGCCCGACGAGACCCACGTGTGGGCCGGATCCCACGGCGACATCAACCTCATCACGGCGCTGCCCCGGGCCACCGCCCCCGGCCTTCAGGTGCTCGTCGACGAGCAGTGGGTCGACGCCGTCGCCCCCGACGGCCAGGTCATCATCAACACCGGCATGATGCTCGAGCGGCTCACCAACGGGGTCATCCCCACCGGCGTGCACCGTGTGGTCGCCAGTCCGGGCTACGCCGGCGAGCGCTACAGCGTGGTGCAGTTCTGCCACCCCACGCCCTGGACGCTGCTGAACCCGCTCTCGTCGTGCATCACCCCCGAGCACCCGCAGCGGTTCTCGGGCATGGTGAGCGCCGATGCGCTCGATCTGGTGCTGTACGAGATCAACCTCGTCGAACACGCCCGACGCGTGAGCTGACGTGACCGACACCCCCTCCGATCCGACACCATCCAGACGCGGCCGCGGCGCGCCCGTGGGTGACGTGGTGCTGGCAGTCGACATCGGCGGCACGAAGCTGGCCGTCGGTCTGGTCACCATGCAGGGCGAGCTCATCGACCGCGACGAAGTGGCGGTGAACCACGACCTGCAGGCCGACGCGCTGTTCGCCACGCTCCGCGAACTGCTCGAATCACAGATGGAACGTGCACGCGGGCATCACCACGTGCGGCCCGTCGCCACCGGCGTCGGCTGCGCCGGCCCCATCCAGCCCAACTGCGAGACCATCGCGCCGCTGAACCTGCCCGCGTGGCGCAACTTCCCGCTGCGCGAACGCCTGGCGGTCGCCACCACGCTGCCCGTCTACGGAGACCTCGACGCGAAGGCACTGGCCCTCGCCGAGGGTTGGCTCGGCGCCGCGCAGGGCCGGCAGAGCTTCCTCGCGATGGTGGTGTCCACCGGCGTGGGCGGCGGCATCGTGCTGAACGGCCAACTGCTCGACGGCGCCGGCGGCAACGCCGGCCACGTCGGCCACATCATCGTCGAGCCCAACGGCCGGCGTTGCTCGTGCGGCGCCCGTGGGTGCCTGGAGGCCGAGGCCTCGGGACTGGCCATCGAGGCCATCACCGGCCGCCCGCCCACCTCCCCCACGTACGAGAGCATGCAGCGCACCGGCCGCCTCGTCGGTCGCGCGGCGGCGTCGGTGTGCAATCTGCTCGACCTCGACCTGGTGGTGGTCGGCGGCTCCGTGGCACTCGGGTTCGGCGCGACGTTCTTCAACTCCGCCCAGGAAGCACTCGACGAGCACACCAAGCTCGCGTTCTCGCGCGGGGCGCGCATCACGCCGGTGCGGCTCGGCGACCGAGGCCCCCTCATCGGCGCCGGCGCCGTGGGTGTGCGCGGGGTGCATCGAGCACGCCGAGCCAGCAACCGAGCGGCGCTCGCGCCGTAGTCGTTCCGTCCGTCACACCCCACGAGGGGCCCACGGTGGTGAGAGGCAACCGATGACCAAGATCCGCAGCACCGACTCCCGCAACATGTCCGACGCCCGCGGTCAGCGTGGCGGGGGGATGTCGTTCCCGGGCATGGGCGGCGGTGGTGGCGGTGGGTTTCCCATCCCCGGTGGCATGAAGGCCGGTGGCGGGCTGCTGGGCATCATCATCGTGCTCGCTGCGGTGCTGCTGCCGCAGTTGATGGGTGGCGGTCCGGCCGCGATGTCGTCGCCGGTGCCGGGCAACCAACTGCCCGGCGACGGCGCGTGCACCACGGAGCTCGAGCAGGTCGTGTGCGGTGTCACCAACGACGTGCAGGGCTACTGGTCGGCCGCGCTGCCCGAGTACTTCGGCGTCGACTACGTGGTCACCAAGACCCTGCTGTTCGACCAGCCGCGCCAGACCGGTTGTGGTCTCGGCAGCCCCGAGACCGGCCCGTTCTACTGCCCGGCCGACCAGCTCGTCTACATCGACCTCGGGTTCCTGCAGCAGATCGAGAACCAGTTCGTCGGCAGCACCAGCGACCTGGCCGAGCAGTACATCCTGGCCCACGAGTACGGCCACCACGTCCAGCACGTGCTCGGCACCAACGCCCAGGTGCAGGACGCGTCGCGTCGCGACCCCGGCCGCGCCAACCAGTACTCGGTGGCATTGGAACTGCAGGCCGACTGCTACGCCGGCGTGTGGGTGGGCGACGCCAACCGCCGTGGTCTGCTCGACGACCCGAACGAGATCCAGGAGGCCATCCGCGCCGCCGAAGGTGTGGGCGACGACCGGATCCAGGAGAAGACCACCGGACGCATCGATCCCGAGCGGTGGACCCACGGCTCGGCCGAGCAGCGCCGCACATGGTTCCTCCGTGGCTTCACCACGGTCGATCCGCGGCAGTGCAACACGTTCGCCGAAGTGCTCTGACCCGTGTCGGGGATGCTCGTGCTCAGGCGCTGAACCGGCGGTACACCCACTCCAGCGGACCGTACTCGTGATGGCGATGCCACAGGTTGGCCAGCACGATGGCCACCATCCAGTAGCCCAGCGCGAGCGCGAGCGAGATGCCCAGTCCGCCGGGCTGCACCCAGTCGAGCCAGTCGACGACCAGGTTGAAAACCAGCACGTGCAACACGTAGAGCGAGAGCGTGGAACGACCGGTGACGGCCAGCGCCTGGGTGACCCGCGACGTGGACGTGGCCGTGGCGATCGCCCCGATCACCGTGACCGCCACCAGCGACGTGCCCACGGCGGCCAGTGAGTACAGCACGCCGCGGTCGAACGGGTGGGTGCTGCGCGAGGCCGCATCCCACGGGAGCGTGCGCTCCAACGAGTACGCCAGGCCCACGCAGATGACGCCGAAGAACGCCAACTGCACGCGCATGATGCTGCCGAACGGCAGCGCCCGGCCGAGCACGATGCCCATGCAGAAGAACAGCAACCACGGCAGCAACGGGTGGGTGCCGCGCACGAGCGCATCGAGCAGCAGGTCGCGCGGCGACAGGTTGGTCTCGGCGGTCGTGTCGAACAGCCAGTCCACCGGGTGACCCACCGTCGCACGTTCGCGGCCCCACCATTGCAGTGTCGCTGCACTGATGGCGGCCACCACACCGATCGCCGCGATCCATCGGCTGCGCCACGTGAAGATGGCCGCGCCCACCAGGAAGTAGGCGCCGTAGAAGAACAGGATGGTGCCCGGCCAGATCCAGTCGAGCACGAACCCGAACGCGAACAGCAGCACCCCGCGGCGGATGAGCGTCCAGCGCACGTCGCTCACGGCCTGCGGGTCGCGGTTGGTGAGCGCACGCCGCGACATCAGCGCCACGCCCATGCCGGCCACGGTGACGAACGTGGCCGCGAACCGAGTGCTCAACGGACCCGTCCAGGGGTCGAACAGGTCGGCCAGGAAGCCGTCGCCGGGCTGGCCGCCGCGCAGGATGAGATACCCGTGGTAGTTCATCACGCACACGCCGATGAGCGCGACGGCGCGCACCACGTCGAGATCGACCACGCGGTCGCCGTGGCTGGGGAGGGGGCGGCTCACGTCCATTCGATCTCGTCGGCGACGGTGGTGGTGAGCGGTCGCTGCAGGTCGACCCGATCGCCCACGGCCGGGCACGGCGAGCCGCTGGGCACGGCGACGAGCGACGTGTGCATGTGTGGCGCTTCCACGAGCGCGAGCCGCGTGCGTTGGAAGTGGAACGGGCTGCGTCGGTCGGGATCGGCGTGGTCGAGCGGCGCCACGCCGTGGGCGGTGCCGGCGCCGATCATCACCACGTGACCATCGAACGGCACACGCGCGTGCCGGTACCCGGCCGACTCGCCGGTCGACACCGGGCTCACCTGCAGCACGTCGGCCGACAGGTGCAGGAAGTCGCCCTTCGGCACCGAGTGCCACAGCGCGGTGCCCACGCGGACGTACCAGCGATGGTTCGAGTGGGTGGTCTGCAACGCGTGGAACGAGGTGGGGGAGAGGTGGCTCACCCACACGTCGGCGTCGGTCGGCAGGTGGGGCAGCCAGGCCGCCACCTCCTCGAGACGCGCCGCGTCGTCGCCGGCGAGGGGCAGGTGCAGCGCGAACCCGTGCACCTGCAGACCGTGCTCGTGCACCGCCTGCAGCACGGCAGGCAGCTCGTCGGGGGTGGCGCCGTACCGGCGCATGCTCGACGCGAGCTTCACGATCACCCGTCCGCCCCAGCCACGCAACGCCTGCGCGTGTGCCACCGAACCCACGGTGAGCACGGCCCGTCGAGTGGTGGGCGCCGCGAGTGTGGGCGTGAGCACCACCGGGGTGAGCGCCCTCGGCACGTCGTGCAGCTCGTGCACGTCGCCCACGCACACCCAGGTGGCGCCGGCGCTGCGTGCCATCTCGTGCAGGGTGGAGCGGCCGAACCCGTAACCGTTGCCCTTCACCACCGGCACCAACCCGTGGCCGTACGCGGCGGCGGTGCCGTGCACGTGGGCCGACCAGGCGGCGCGATCGACGGTGAGGCGCACGGTCATCGCCGCCACCGTACTGCCCGCCATCGGGTGGAACCGGTGTGGCACGTCGCGGAAATCCCGAGTTGTCTGATCGGAATTATGGGTCTACGATCGTGGACATGCGTGCACGGTGGTTCGGTTTCCCCAATCCGGTCAACGAGACCTCGGCCCGCCTCGTCGCGGCCGGTGTGGTGCTGCAAGGCGTCGTGTACCTCGCCGTGCAGCAGTGGTGGGTGCTCGTCCCGCTCGCCTACGGCTTCCTGGCCCGCGTGCTGGCCGGGCCGCGATTCAGCCCGCTCGGTCGGCTGGTCACCGAGATCATCACCCCGCGCCTCACGAGCGTGGAGCACAAGTTCGTCGCCGGGCCACCCAAGCGTTTCGCCCAGGGTGTCGGGCTCGCGTTCAGCGGTGGTGCTCTGGTGGCACTCGCGTTCGGTGCACCCACCGTGGCCACGGTGCTCATCGCCGGTCTCGTCGTCGCCGCCACGCTCGAGAGCGTGTTCGCGTTCTGCCTCGGCTGCGTGGTGTTCGGTCAGTTGATGAAGCTGGGTGTCGTGCCCGAGTCGGTGTGCCTCGAGTGCAGCGACATCAGCGGTCGCCTCGCTGCGGCCACCCACTGAGGTCGGGCACCAGCGGTCCGGCGTCGCGCTCCAGCGCCACGCCCCACCACACACCCGTGCCGTAGGCGGCCTCGTCGGCCCACTGCAGCGGCGCGTCGATCAACGGCTGTGGTGAGCGAGCGCGCATCGCGTCGGCCACCACGGGTCCCACGTACGCGGCCATCAGCGGCAGCCTTGCCCGCGGCACCACGACGGCGATGACGAGCGCGAGCGGCCACCACACGCGGGTGACACCCTTCGCGAGCTGTCGACCCGCGGCGAGATGGCCGCGCAGGGCCAACTGCACCGTGGCCTCCGCCGGCACATCGCGCAGTTTCCGCTGCAGGGCCGCGGCGGTGCCCCCGGCCAACGCGACCGCGAGCCACGGTCGGCGCAGGGCGAGCAGGGCCCACACTCCCAGGCTCCAGCCGCTCATCCGCACCGGCGCCAACGCGCCCGGGTGGCGCGTCGCGAGCGGTGCAGCGGAACGCCCGTAGCCCATCCGCTGCCGCAGCATCGCCGCCACCGACGAGCGTGGCCGGTGGTGCACCACCGCAGCGGGTTCGTAGCGGCAGCGATGCCCGGCGTCGGCGAGTCGCCACACCAGATCGACGTCCTCGCCCACGCGCAGGTCGGTGTCGAACCCGCCGACCGATCGCAGCGCGTCGACCCGGCACACCAACACCGCGGCCGGCACGTAGCTGACGCGGGTGCCGGCCGCCACGCGCGCCGGCTCGTCACCCAGATCGAGCGGGCTGTGCCGGTGCTCGTACCCGGCGAGCAGGCCGGCATCCTCGGTGCCACGGACTCGCGGCGCGACCAGCGCGACGCGCGGGTCGGCGAAATGGGGCAGCAGCGGCTGCAGCCACCCGTCGGGGAGTTCGACATCGGCATCGACGAAGGCGACCAGCGGCGTGGTGACGTGGTCGAGTCCGGCGTCGCGCGCCCCTGCGGGACCGAGGTTCACGTCGAGGCGCAGCAGGGTGGTGCCGGGCGGCGCAGTGATCGGCACGGGGCTGCCGTCGTCGACCACGATGGTGCGCAGCGCGGACGGCGGCTCCGGTGTGACGCCCAGCACCGGCATCACCACCGTCACGTCGTCGGGCGTGAACGGCCCGTCGGCCGGCTCGGGGTGCAGCGCACCCGCGTCGACGAACCGGTCGAGCAACTGCTGCACGATCGCAGTGTCGGGGTGCTCGCCGCTCAGTGACGCGGCCAGCACGTGCGCGCCCCCGGCCGAGACGCGGAACAGTCGCAGCGGCGAACCGGCGATGACGACCCGCCCGTCGCCCGGCTGCTGCCACGACGAGTCGCGTCGGTAGCGGGTCACTCCCACCATTCGTCGACCGCCGCGACGAGGTCGATGGTGAGCCGCGTGAGCATGGTGCGTCCCGCCGAGGCCGAGGCGCGCAGCGGATCGCCGAGCACACCGTTGCGGCTGACGGCACGAACCCCGCCCTCGCGGATCTCGTCGATCACGTCGCCCAACGGGGCGGTGACACCCACCTCGGCGCGGTGCATGCGCACCAGATCGGGCGCGATGGCCAGCATCAACGACGTCTCGGTGTCGCCCGCATGTGCGTCGCCGCCGGCCACACGCGGCCACCACGAGAGCACCTTGCGCCCTTCGGCGTGCAGCAGTCGCACGGCGCGCTCGACCGGCACCCGGTTGCCGCCGTGTCCGTTCACCAGCACCACGCCCGAGCTCCAGTCGGCGCTGCGCACCAACTCCACGATGACCTGCTCGAACACCTCGGTGCCCAACGACAACGTGCCGGGGAAGCCGGCGTGCTCGCCGCTGGCGCTGATGGTGAGCGGCGGCGTGACCAGGATCTCGCCCTCGTACTTGTCGGCCAGGTTCTCGGCGAGCGCGGCGGCGATGCGTGTGTCGGTGTCGAGCGGGAGGTGCGGGCCGTGTTGTTCGCACGCACCGACCGGCACTGCGAGCAGCGCTCGGCGAGGTGCCTGGTGGTGCTCCGTCCAGGTGGTGCGGCCGAGGAAGCGCGTCACGACGGCAGCCCCAGGCAGTGGATGAACCCGCCACGCGTGCCCACGTAGATGCGGCCGTTCCACACCACCGGGGTGCTCTCGATGTTGCCCTCGAGGGTGACCTGCCACAGCTCGGTGGGCAGCACCCGCGGGTTGCTCACGTCGAACGCGTGGACGGTGCCGCTGCCGTCGGCCTGGATGAGCACACCGTCGACCAGCACCGGTGAGCTGAGCACCGGAGCGGCCACCTCGGTCTTCCACAGGATCTCGCCGGTGGTGCGATCGATGCCGTACACCTTGCCGGGCTTGGTGTTCCAGATGACCACGTCGCCGGTGACGATGGGCGTGGCCCAGGTGCCACTGTCGACACCGTTGTTCACGTCGATGCTCCACACCACCGGGTCGGCCTCGTTGCGCGGATCGATCTTCAGCAACTGGCCCACTTCCTGCGCCCGACTGTTGTTGCGGTCGACCTCGGTGCCCACGAACAGGTAGCCCTGGTCGTCGGGCACCACGCTGGCATCGCTGTCGTCGCCGGTCCAGAAGCGGAACGTGCGGTTCACCTCACCGACGCCGGTGCGCAGCGACGAGATGTCCCATCCCTGCAAGAGGCCGCCCGACGAGTTGAGCCACGCCGTGTCGCCACTGACCGACACCGACGCCTCCAGGCTGACGCGCTTGGGGTCCTTCGCGCCCAGATCGGCGATGAGTTGTTGGTCCCAGCCCGGCACACGGAACACCAACTTCGGATCGACGGTGACGGTGCCGTCGGCGGCGTACCCGCGGTTCAGGCGGATGCCGTGGAACCAGCTGTTCTCGCCGCCTTCGATGAGATGGTCGTTCAGCACCAGTGGCGCGGCGTCCCAGTCGTCGTTGTGCATGCGGTCGTCGGTGCGACCGTTGATCTTCCACAGCTCGCGCGGCTCGGCGCCGTCGAACGCGATGATGCGCAGGTAGTTGTCGCGCGACCCGGCGTAGACGAGCGGATAGCCGTCGGGGTCGATGGTGACGTTGCCCTTGGCGAGGTCGTCGGTGGCGAACGGCGGGATGATGTCCTCGCCCGTCACGCCGTCGACGAAGTGGATCTTGTAGTCGTACGCGCCGAACACCACCCAGGTGCGGCCGTCGCGTTCGAACACCGCGGGTTGCCCGGTCCAACCCGTGCCGCACCACGTGCGCACGTTGCCGTACTCGCTGCTCTCACCGCACATCGGGTTGCCCTTGCCGGGGTACTGCCACAGCTCCTGCGGGACGGTGCGCGGCACCGGGCCCGTGCCGTAGAAGCTGCGCGTCGGGTTGCCGCGGAACGTGAGCACGCCGGGCACCTCCGCGCTGTACGGACGGCCGAACGACGCCGGGTCGACCAGCACGTCGGTGCGCGGCACGAACGCCGCCGTGGTGGGCGCGGCGGTGGACTCGGGTGCGACCGAGGTGTCGCCGCCGGCGATGGGCGCAGCGCTGTCGGTGCCGCCCGCTGTGTCGGTGGCACCGGTGCCCGCAACCACGCTGGTGCTGCCCTCGTCGTTGCCACCGACCACCTCGTGCACGAGCCCGGCCAACACGCCGACGATGGCCACGGCGCCCACGAACACGGCACCACGGCGAGCGAAGTAGCTCATGCCGACAGACCCCGGGAGATGGCGGCGCAGCTGTCGCGGAACACGGCCTCCCAGTCGAGGGGGATGTGCCGCTTCTGCTTCAGTTCCAGGCTCACAGCGCCGTGGCAGGTGCTCCACACGATGCCGGCGAGGTGCAACGGGTCGCCGGGTCGAAAGCGTCCGGCGGTGATGCACCGCTCGATGCGCTCGGCGAGGTGCTGCAGCGTGGCGAGCCCGCTCGCCGTCGCGGCGTCACTGGGTTCGTAGTCGGGCACCGCCTTCTCGAACATCACCGAGTACAGCGTGGGATGCTCGAACGCGAACGCCCGGTACCGCATGCCGCACATCGTGAGGTCGGCCACGGGGTCGTCGGTGACCGGCACCTCGGTCATCGTGGCGGCCAGGAGTCGGAACCCTTCGAGGAACAGGTGCTCCACCACGCCGTGCTTGCCGCCGAACCGTGAGTACACGTTCATCGTGCTCATGCCCGAGTCGCCGGCGATGCGCCGCACGGTGAGGGCGCCGGCCCCTTCGTCGGTGAGCAGTCGGCTCGCCGTGCGCAGCAGCGTACGGCCCACCTCGTCGAGGGGCGAGGTGCGCGCAGCGCCCACGGCGGGGGTGCTCTGCACAGGCGTCACGCTCCGCACGCTAGCCCGGGCGATGTGTCGAAGGTCATGATCCACCGCAGGTGACAGGCCGAGAACGAGGTGATAACAATGTGATAACCCTGATTCGAAAGGACTCGCATGCACCAGGAGCCCACGGCGCGTCGCCTCGTTGCGCCGGCCACCACCCATGGTCCGCTGGCCGGCCGTTCCCCCTGGCTGGTGCTCGCGGTGCTGTGCACCACCGTGTTCATCATCGTGGTCGACGGCACCATCGTGAACGTCGCCCTGCCCACCTTCGTACGCGAACTCGGCGCCACCACCAGCCAACTGCAGTGGATCGTCGACGCCTACGTGCTGGTGTTCGCCGGCCTGCTGATGGCCGCCGGCAGCATCGGCGACCGCTATGGCCGCAAGGGTGTGCTGCTCCTCGGTCTGGTCGTGTTCGGCCTCACCTCGCTGGGGGCAGCGTTCGCCAGTACGGCGGGCGAGCTCATCGCCTGGCGAGCCGTCATGGGCGTCGGCGGTGCACTCATCTTCCCGGCGACCCTGGCGCTGCTCGTCAACGTGTTCACCAACCCGAAGCAGCGCGCCGTCGCCATCGCGGTGTGGGCTGCCACCAGCGGCCTCGCCGTCGCGCTCGGACCGGTCACCGGCGGGCTGCTGCTGCGCCACTTCTGGTGGGGTTCGGTGTTCCTGGTGAACGTCCCGGTCATCCTGCTCGCGATGGTGATGATCGCCTGGATCGTTCCCACCTCGCGCGACACGACCGTGCACCGCTTCGACCCGCTCGGCGTGCTGCTGTCCATCGCCGGCATCGGCCTGCTGGTCTGGGCGGTCATCGAAGGGCCGCACCACGGCTGGCTCAGCGTCGACAGCGCACTCGCGTTCGGTGTCGCTGGCGCGCTGCTCGCCACGTTCGTGTGGTGGGAGCGGCGCATCGACCATCCGATGCTCGACGTCGGCGTGTTCACCAACATGCGGTTCACGGCCGGCAGCCTCAGCGTCACGTTCGCGTTCTTCGCACTGTTCGGCTTCATCTTCATGGTCACGCAGTACTTCCAGTTCGTGCGCGGCTACGACACGCTCGAAGCCGGGTTGCGCACCGTGCCCTTCGCGCTCTTCACCGGCATCGCGGCGCCCCTGTCGGCGAAGCTCGCCGCCCACACCGGCACCAAGGCGGTGGTGGCCGCGGGCCTCGCCTCGATGGCGGTGGGCTTCGCGTGGACCACGCGCCTCGACGTCGACTCCTCGTACTGGCTCATCGTCGGGCAGATGCTGTTCATGGGCGGCGGACTGGGTTTGGTGAACGCGCCGGCCACCGAAGCGATCATGGGGTCACTTCCGCCCGAGAAGGCCGGCGTCGGTTCGGCCGTGAACGACACCGCTCGAGAACTCGGCGGCACGTTGGGCGTGGCCATCGTCGGCTCGCTGTTCGCCTCCATCTACGCCGGTCGTCTCGGCGAGTTGCTCACCGGCACGCCGGTGCCCGACGATGCGCTCGCCATCGCGAAGCAGTCGGTGGGCGCCGGTGCCGCCGTGGCGGTGGCCGCCGGCGAACAGTTCGGTCCGCAGGCGCAGGAACTGGTGCAGGGCGCCGTGAACCAGTCGTTCATGGAGGGCTTCCACGCCGGCTCGTGGGTGTCGTCCGGTGTCGTAGCGCTCGGTGCGGTGCTCGCCTGGCGCTTCCTGCCCAGTCGTGGGCATCACCACGGCACCGACGCGGCGAACGGTCCGACGCTCGTGGCATCGGACCGTCCGGTCGTGGCGTCGGCGATGGAGGTCAGCGGGTGACGGTCTTGCCCACCAGTTGACGGTGCTGGATCGTCGCCTGTGCGATCACCTTCGAGGTGCCGTTGCGGCACTCCATCCGGGTCTGGGTGCCCGACGGCACCTGCACGTTGCAGTTCCAGCCGGTGTTGAGTGCCGTGCCGGTGATGGTGACGACGTTGGCCGCACCGACCGTGACGGTGTAGCTGCCGGCGGCGCCGGCCGAGCAGACGCCGTTGGCGTCACACGGGGTGATCGACGTCGTGCCGTTGCCGCTCGCGGCAAAGACGCCGCTGGCGAGACCGGTGACGCCGATGATGCTGGCGGCGGCGATGAGGGCTGCGGTGAGCGGATTGCGCTGCATGATGTTCCACCTCTGGTGTCGTGATCACCGGAGCGGTGATCGATCTCGGGACCGAACAGGTTCGGCGAGATCAACGTACGAACGGCTCCGGCGCGGCCACCAGTGGACGATGGGGCTAGCACTCCTGCCGTTCCTGACGCCCGACTCGGAGGCGGCGCGTCCGCCGGTCTCGGCCCGATGGTCGTGCGCGACGAACCCTCGGTGAACGCTGGGTGGCGCGACCCCGTGCTGACGATGAACCGATGGCCGACCGGCGTGGGTGAGTGGGCTGTGCGCACCGGGTGGTACTACGACCAGGTCGGTGCGTGGCGCCGCGTCAGCCGTGAGGGAGGTAGCCCCAGTCGGTGAGCACCTGCACGATGCGAGCCGCCGCGTCGGCGGGTTCGAGGGTGACCATCTCCCCACGCGCGGCTGATGCCGCTGCCGCGTCGGTGAGCAGCCGCAGCCGGTCGAGCGGCGAGTCGCCCGCCGGTGCCGGCAGTTCGCGGGCACGGGGCCGGTAGGGCCGCACCATGAACTCGGCTCGGTGGATGGGGGTGGTGGCAGGCACCACCTCGATCACCGTGTCCGCTGCGGTGCGCAGTGACTGCAGGCCGGCGCGACGCAGACGGGCCGTCGCACCCTCCACCGACACCACGGCGGGCGAGCGCACGCCGAGCAGTTCGCGGCGGCCGCCGTCGAGACGACGCGTGGCGCGTACGCCATCGGCCTCGAGATCGACGTGGATGACACCGAGCGCCTGCTCGGCCCCGAGGTGCGCGGCGATGAAGGCCGGCACGCTGCCGGCACCACGGTCGAGCGAGTAGTCGCCACACCACACCCACTCGGCGTCGGCGATGTGATCGGCGATCGCGGTGGCCACGTCGGTACCGGCGGCGGTGGTGGGCGCTTCGATGCGGATGGCACGCGTCGCGCCGCACGCCAGTGCGTCGCGCAACACCTTGTCGGCACCCGACGGGCCGACCGTGATGGCAGTGACGCCGGTGCCGAGCAGCGCGGCCTGCCGCAGCGCGAACTCCAACGCCGACTGGTCGGCGGGCGACATGCCGGCGAAACGTTCGTCGTGCGGCTCGCCGGGATGGCTCACCCACTTCAGACAGGCGACGATGCTCATGCGTGCCTCACGTGCGCCGGAAGACGACGCCGTGGCCGCCCTCGGGGTAGTGCCAGCTGATCGCGCCCTCGCGGTTGCACACGATGTAGCAGGTGCCGCACTCGAAGCACTGCTCGTAGTTGAACACGATGCCGCCGTCGCTGGTGGGCACGAACAGGTTGGCCGGGCAGGCGATGACGCACTCGCGCGTGCTGCAGTCGGCACACACCTTGCCGTCCACCACGATGTGGGCCTGGTGGTGCACACGGAACTCTGCGGTGTCCATGCGTTCCTGGAACGAGATGATGTGATCGTTCATCCGAAGCTCCTGAAGCCGGTCCAGCCGTCGCGCAACAGGTCGCGGCGTCGCACGCCGGCCTTCCTGCGTTCCTGATCGAGAATGCGTCGTACGCCCGGCTTGGGGTTCGGGTTGTCGACGTGGAACATCCGCTCGACCACGTTCGCCACCATGGTGGGATAGAGGTGCTGCACTCGGTCGCTCAGCACCAACTCGGGTGCACGACGCAGCTTGCGGTGGTCCTTCAACACGAACGTGTCGCTGAGGCGGCGCTGATAGCCGGCCAATCCGGTGGCGCTGGTGTCGCCCTTCTGCACCGCTTCCACCGCGGCCTCGGCGGCGTACATGCCACTGGCCATCGCGAAGTTCACACCTTCCAGCCAGATGCCGGCTGCCAGGCACAGCGCAGCGGCGTCGCCGGCCACCAGCATCCCGGGCATGGTCATCTTCGGCATCATCGTGAGACCGGCCTCGGGGATGAGGTGCGCGCTGTACTCCTTCAGCTCCGCACCCTGCACCAGCGGGGCGATGGCCGGGTGCTGCTTCAGCCCAGCGATGATCTGCTCGGGCCGCTGCTGCTGTGCCGCCAGCTTCGGCAGCTTCAGCACCACGCCCACGGCCAACGTGTCGAGCCCCGTGTACAGGAACCCGCCACCGTTCACCTTGCCGGTGCCACCGAGGATCTCGATGTCGACGCCGTGGCGCTCGCGCACGGCGAAGCGTTCGTCGATCACTTCCTTCGGCAGGGCCAGCGTCTCCTTCACACCGAGCGTGAAGTGCTTCGCGTCGGTGTGCTCGTAGAGGCCGGCCTCCTTGGCGAGGAAGCTGTTCACGCCATCGCAGGCGATGACGACGCGCGCAGTGAGATCGCCGTCGGGGCGGTCGGTGCGTACGCCGGTGACGGCACCGCCGGCATCGCGCAGCAACCCCACCACGGTGGTGTCGGTGAGCAGTTGAGCGCCGGCGGCCTCCGCGTGCGATGCCAGCCAGTGGTCCCAGTCGGGGCGGAACGCAGTGGCGCCGTTGTACGGCGGCTGCCCCCATGCCTCGCTGCGGAAGTCGACCGTGAGCGCCTGTGTGTCGGTGAGCAGCATCGTGCTGCGGCGCGTGACCCACCGCTGGATCGGCGCTTCCTCCCACCAGTTCGGGATGAGGCCGTCGAGGATGCGCGGGTACACCACGCCGCCGTACATGTTCTTGCTGCCGGGGAACGGACCGCGCTCGAGCAGCACCACGCTGAGACCGGCACGCGCCGCGACGATGGCCGCGCACGAACCGGCCGGGCCCGCGCCCACCACGACGACGTCGACGTCGGGTGTGCTCATGCCATCCCCGGGTCGGTGGTGGTGGTGTTCCCGCCGAGCAGTCGCACCAGATGGTCGAGCGTCTCGTTCGCATCGGCCACGATGGCCAGGTCGGCCAACTGCATCATCGGGCAGTGGCCGTCGACGTTCACGCTCACGATGTGGGCGGGGTCGCCCAGGCCGCTGGTGTGCTGAACAGCACCGCTCACGCCGAACGCCAGGTACAGGTCTGGATCGACCACCACGCCGGTGGTGCCGATCTGCCGCTCGTGGGGCACCCAGCCGCGATCGGTGATGACACGGGTGGCTCCCATGCTGGCGCCGATGGCCGCGCCGATCTGCACGAGTTGCTCCATGCGTGCCGGACCGTCGAGGCCGGCGCCGCCACCGACGATGCGTGGCGCCTCGGCCAGGTCGATGGTGGCCGGGTCGGGCGGCAGCACGGCCAGCACCGTCGCGTCGCGGTGCTCCTGCCGCGGCAGGTGCGTGGGTGTCGCATCGGTGATCTCGGGGGCCGCGGCATCGGCGCGCACGGCGACACCGCGCACGCCCGGCTGCAAGGTGGCCACGAAGTCGGGTCCCGGGTGCGTCTGATGGATCTCGGTGCCGCCGCGGCGGGTGAGTTCGACACGATCGGTGGTGATGCTCAGCGCGCCGGCGTACAGCGGGCGGTGCAGCAACGCCGCAATGCGCGGTGCCAGGTCGCGCCCGTCGGGCGAGCCCGGCAGCACCACGGCCGGCTCGTGCTGCAGCAAGGGCGCGAGCACCGCCGCCCACGCACCTGGCTGGAAGGTGGGCATCTCGACGATCGTGACGTGATGGGCGACGCCGCTGAGGTCGGCGGCTGCGGCCGCCGTGCCCGAGCCGATGAGCACGGCGCGGCCACCGCACTCGGCCACGGTCTCGTCGCCGCCCGACGGGAGTTGCCCGTCGCGCACGGCCACCACCGCGATCATCGGCCCCACAGCAGTCATCGGTTGCAGATTAGGTGGTCACCTCCCATCGCGCCCCAGCCACCGCCGCACTTCCCCCGTCGCGCCCGAGCCGGTCGGGTCCGTTTCCCGTCACTCCTGACGGGTTTCCCACCCATGGGTCCGTTCCGCGTCACTTTCGACGGGTTTCGCACCCATGGGCGCGATGCCTCCCGGATGCGGGTCACCCCACACCCATGGGCGCGATTCCTCCCACGATCGGGTCGCTGCGCGCGTGGGCGGCCACGCCGTGTGACCGATGTCCGCTGGACGAATCGGCCGCCGAGGAGGACGATTTTGCCGAATTGCCTGGCCCGATGTGCCCAGTGTGGGCGACGACGCGTCGGGTCGGCGTGTCGACCTCACGGAGGCGATGCATGCTGCGACACACCCTGGTCACATCCCTGTGCGCGGCCGCGCTGCTGGCGGCTTGCTCGAACGGAGGGATGACCGAACCTTCCACCATTGCGCCCACCGTCGCCACGGTGGCGGTGCCCACCACGACCATGGCGGTCGTCACGAGCACCTCGACCACCTCGACCACCGCGGTACCGGCCGGCACGACGTCACCGCCCTCGACCGAGGTGCCGACGGTGACGCTGTCGCCCGACGGGCCGTGGACTCGCGTCGACTCGGCCCCCGGCATCACCACCGCCGGCCTGGTGTACGAACTGATGCCGAAGCTGTGGGTGTACCTGCCCACCGAGATCGATCTCGAACACGGCATCACCTGGACCTTCAACGAGACCGACCGCCCAGTCATCGAGGCCTACCTCCAGGCGCAACGCACGTACTTCGAGGCGGGCACCACCGGCGTCCTCGACGACGACGTGTGGAATCAGTTCTACGACTCTGCCGACCGAGCCGATGACCTTATGAAAGTGCGTCTCGCGCGCGGCGAGCACATCGAGATGGAGTCAGGCGTGGTACTTCGGCCGACAGTGCTGGGCGAGGACCGTTCGGACATGACGGCCATTGTCTTCGACTGCACACTTGACGGAAGCATCTATCTCACGGTCGGGGGCGACCTTGCCGACGGATCAGTTTGGGGTGTTGTCGAAACGGGTCGTGGATTCCGGCTGGTGCGGCAGGACGACCGATGGCTAGTGGTTCGGACCGGAACGCAGCCGGAGGCTTGCCTGTGAGGTGGCATGTCCTTCTGGCGGCTTGGGCGCTTCCGCTGCTGAGTGCTGGCGGAGGATCCACCGAACCGCTGCCGCCGGTGTCGGTCGCGGGGGTGCGGGTGGTGGATCTGCGCGACACGAACGGGGGGTTGCAGCGGTACACCTCCATTCCCACCACGTCGGTGTTCCATCGCCACGGCGGCAGCGGGTCGTCGTGCACGTTCACCTCGCCGCTCGGTGGCACCACCTCCGACGGCCAGCGCTACGCGGGCGGCCAGCTGGTGCAGAGCCGGCGGTGGCTGTTCATCGAG
>SXKB01000092.1 GCA_005778215.1 Actinomycetota bacterium
CCGAACAGCGTGAACCACGAGTTGTACGGCGCCGACAGACCGGTGTCGGGCGCGACGTTCGGCATGAAGAAGGTGCCGTCTGCGTCCGGAACGGCGTCGGGCCCCGCCACCTCGGCGGCGGCGGGGTTGCTCGTCGACTGATCGACGATCAGGTTGCTGATGACGCGCGGGCTGCGATCCATGGTGGGGATCGGCCCCACCACGCCGCCGGGCGTCACCACGTACGGGTCGGCCGGATAGTTGGGCCGCCACTCCGCCGGGGCGATGCGCGGGAAGGTCTCGTCGGCCGTGCCGTACTGCGACTGGTTCTCGACGATGTTGTTGCAACTGCCGTCGACCGTGCGCAGACCCCACGGCAGGGTGACACCCACGCCGCCCGTGGGGATCTGGTTCGGGCCGTCACCGACGAGGGCACCGCACGGACCAGTGGTCTCGTCGGTGAACGCCACGTGGTGCTCGGCGATCTTGATCTGCTGCAGGATGTACCGGAGGTCGGAGGCGTTCAGTTCGAACCCCTGTCCCACCGGTGCTGCCGAGGTGCTGACACCGAGAGGTGCCACCACCGGGACTGCCATCGCTGCCGCCAATGCCAGTGCCCAGCGTCGACCGGTGCGCTGCAAGCGCCGGCCTCCCTGGTCCTGGTACGACTCCCGCCTGAATCGATACATGTTTGCCTCCCTGATGGAACTACAGGGTGCGAACGATGCACGACCGTCCTGACGGTGGCCTGAGGCGCAACTGTGGTCGACCTGTGACCGACCTGTGACCGACCTTTGAAGATCCTGTGAGAACGCCCTGACCAGGCGCGATGCTCAGTCGGGGAGGCGGTAGAGCTGGATCGGACCACCCGCGAGCGGGGCCAGCTGGAGCCCGATGCGGAACGATTCGCCCCAACCCTGAACCTCTACTTCACCGTTGGCCCACGAGGTCGGATGCAGCGCGAGCAGGGTCAGCGTGCCGTGTCGCTCGATCAGTGCTCGGGCCGCCACTGCCCGTCGTTCGAGCGACTCGTCGAGGTCGACGTTGTCGGCGAACAACCCTCGTGCGGTGTCGTGCTGCCAGTCGTTGAGCAGCGCGACGAGCTGTGCCGCGCGAGCGGCGAACTCGGCCGACGGTTCGACGGACACCCGGGTCACCCCACCGGTCTCGTGCCAGGCGTACAGCATGCGCATCGTGATCTCGGCCATCGGCGCATACGTGGTGTTGGCGAGTGCGATCGCCCCCATACCGGTGCCGGCCAACCACCGCATGTTGGTGCCGTAGCCGGGGAGGCCACCGGAGTGGTCGACCACCTTGCCCACCGTCGGGTCGTCGCGCACCACCAACCCGAAGCCGTAGCCGGTGGGCACGCGGACACCGTCGAGTGGACGCTGACCGGCATAGTTGTGCATGCGCTGCATCTCGCGCCGCGACGCGGGCGAGAGGCCCACGAAGGCGGGTTGATGCGGTTCGGTGTTCGCCGCGTCGAGCCAACCGACCCAGGTGGCCAGGTCGTGCACCGTGGTCCAGATGCCCCCCATGGGCGCGATCTCGCCGTCACCCAGCGGATGCGGTGCATCGAGCACGTGCGCGCCGTCCTGCCACCGGTGCGGGCGCGCCCAACGGTCGTGGGCCGGCTCGTCCCAGGTGGTCTCGTGCATGCCCAGCGGTTCGAGGAAGCGCTCCGTCACGTGGTGGCGCACGGCGCGGCCGGTGGCGCGCAACACGCACCGGCCGATCATCCCGAACCCGAGGTTGCTGTACTGGAACGCGTCGTTGGTGCGGTGCGCGAACAGCACGCCATCGCGGTACACCTCGTCGATCTCGGGGATCGTGATGTCGAGGTGTCGGTCGGCCCAGGCATCGTCGGTGGCCATGCCCGCCGTCATGCTCAACAGGTGGCGCAGTGTGATGGGCGGCGAGCCGGCGGGTCCCTGCACCACTGACAGCTCGGGTGCGTGCTGTGCGATCGGATCGTCGAGCGACCACACGCCCTCGTCGCGCAGCGCGAGCACCGCGGCCGACGTGAAGCTCTTGGTCATCGACGCGATGCGGAACACGGTGTGTTCGTCAGTCGGGGCGCCGGCACCGTCGACCCCGAGGCCACCACCGGTGGCCACCGTGCCGTCGACCACAAGTCCCCACGAGAGGGCGGGGCAGTGGTGCTCGTCGGCCGCCGCTGCGGCGATGTGGTGCAGCAACCCGTGCGCCGGATGCGTCTCGTTCACAACGCGCCCGTGATGGCGGTGAACAGTTCGTCGTAGGTGTGGTTCGCGGGGAACTGCGGGAACTGCGCGGTGATGGTGTCGGGCGCGTGGAACCAGAAACCCTGATGGGCGGCGCCCAGCATGGCGGCGTCGTTGTACGAGTCGCCCGCCGCGATGACGCGGTAGTTCAGGCCGCGCAGCGCGTTGACCGCGTGACGCTTCTGGTCGGGCATGCGCAGCGCGTAGTCGACGATGCGGTCGTCGCGCACGATGAGCTGGTGGCACAGGATGGTGGGCATGCCGAGATGGCGCATCAGCGGGGCGCCGAACTGCTCGAACGTGTCGCTGAGGATGATGACCTGCGTGCGGTCGCGCAGCGCGTCGAGGAACCGCTTCGCGCCGGGCAGCGGCTCGAGGCCACCGATGACATCGGCGATGAGGCTCATCGTGAGGCCTTCGCGCTCGAGGATGTCGAGCCGGTACTTCATCAGCGTGTCGTAGTCGGGCTCGTCGCGGGTGGTGCGGCGCAGCGCCTCGATGCCGGTGCGCTCGGCGACGGCGATCCAGATCTCGGGGACGAGCACCCCCTCGAGGTCGAGGGTCACGATGGTCTGTTGCGGGGCTGCCGTTGCGGTCACGGTGTCCTATTCTGGCCGGACGTTCCGGCCGCACGCAGATTGCGGCGCGATGAGGGGGAAGATTTCGATGCCGATCAGCACGATGATGGACGATTATCAGCTCACGCTGAAGCCGATCTTCGAGTTCGGGCGCCAGGTGCACGCCGACAAGAAGATCATCACGTTCACGGGCGACGGGTACGTGGAGAGCACGTTCGCACAGGTGGCCGATCGGGCCGATCAGCTCGCCGCCGCGCTCACCAAGCTGGGGGTGCAGCAGGGCGATCGCGTCGGCACCTTCCTGTGGAACAACCAGACGCACATGGAGGCCTACCTCGCCATCCCGGTGATGGGCGCCGTGTTGCACACCCTCAACATCCGCCTGTTCCCCGAGCAGCTCGCCTATGTCATCAACCACGCCGAGGACAAGGTCATCATCGTCGACGCATCCATCGCGCCGTTGCTGGGCCGGGTACGCGATCAGCTCACCACTGTCGAGCACATCATCGTGAAGGGCACGGGTGACACGTCGAGCCTGGGTGAAGGACTGCTCGACTACGACGAACTGCTCGCGGCCGAGCAGCCCGGGTTCCAGTATCCCGACGTGGCCGAGAACACCGGCATGGCCATGTGCTACACGAGTGGCACCACGGGCAACCCGAAGGGTGTGATGTACAGCCACCGCAGCACGTACATGCACTCGGTGATGGTCACCTCCACGGCCAACATCGCGCTGTCCGAACACGACCGCATGCTGGTCATCGTGCCGATGTTCCATGCCAACGCGTGGGGCACGCCGTATGCGGCCTGGATGATCGGTGCCGACCTGGTGTTCCCGCAGCAGTTCCTGCAGGCGGGGCCGCTGTCGAAGGTGATCGACGACACCAAGCCCACCATCACGGGGGCCGTGCCCACCGTGCTGAACGACCTCCTGCACAACGCGAAGGGCGCCGACCTCAGCAGCCTGCGGTTGGTGATGTGCGGTGGCTCTGCCGTGCCGCGCGGTCTCATCGACGGCTTCCGCGAGACGTTCGGTCTGCCGGTGGTGCAGGGCTGGGGCATGACCGAGACGAGCCCCGTCTGCGCGATCGGTCACCCGCCCAAGGACATGGGCGACCTCAGCGAGACCGACTGGCGCGTGAAGACCGGCCGCATCATCCCGGGTGTGGAGCTGCGCATCACCGACGACGCCGGCGTGCCGCAGCCGTGGGACGGCGAGGCGCTCGGCGAGATCGAAGTGCGCGGGTCGTGGATCACCGGCTCGTACTACAACGTCGACGATCCGGAGAAGTTCCACGACGGTTGGCTGCGCACCGGCGACGTCGCCAGCGTGCTGCCCAACGGCTACGTGATGATCAGCGACCGCGCCAAGGACGTCATCAAGTCGGGCG
>SXKB01000093.1 GCA_005778215.1 Actinomycetota bacterium
CACCTGCGACCGGGGCGGGCGGCGTGATCGACGGGGGCAGGGGCGGTGGGGCCGGCACGGCGGGTGCGGGCGACGTGGCCACGGCGCCGCGGGCGCGCGTGCCGGCGACCACCAGCAGCGGCACCGCCCGCTCACCCACCTCGGCCACCTTCGTGGACGGCAGCAGCGTGTGCGAACCGCGGCTGAGCACGCGGGTCATCTGGTCGGCGGCACACACCAGCACACCGTCGATGGCGGGAGGGATGGTGTCGGGCACCGGCGTGCCGACGAGCCCGACGACGGGGACGACCGGTGTGCCGAGGCTCTGGGTGAGGGCCTGTGCCTGCGCGCGAGCGCTGTCGAGCAGCGGCTTCGCGGCGGTGGCGCCGTGGAAGAGTTGGTCCTGCTGGAAGCTGACCGGACCGTCGACGCGCCGCGACACCACCAGGAACGCACCACCTGGGCCGATGACCAGATGGTCGACCGAGCCGCGGCCGCCCGGCAGCGTGAGGTCGTGCAGCACGGTGTACGAGCCGGGCAGCTCGGCGAGGTGTGCGGCCATCGAGCGCTCGTCGGCAGCCGTGGCCTCCAGACGCGTCGCCTCGGACAGCAGGCGCTCGGCGTCCTGTCGGCGTGCTGCGGCCTGCGACTGCGCGCTGCCGCCGGGGTTGCCACCCTCGATCATCGTGCCGACCTGGCCATCACTGACAGTTTCATCGATCAACCATCGGCACGCCGAGTGAGATGCTTGATGGTCGCGTGACGACACCGCGCGCCGAACGGCGTACGAACGTGACGATCAGGTCAGGACCAGCCGCCGTCGTACGCGACGAACTGGCCGGTGGCGAAACCGCTGGCGCCGTCGAGGAACGCCATGCAGAACGCGGCGCACTCGTCGACCGTGCCGAGACGGCGCAGCGGCACGGCGGCCTCGATGCGGGCGCGCACGGCCGGGTCGTCGGCGCCACTCGCACGGCGGAACTCGGGGAAGTCCATGAAGTTGGTGCCGACGGCGTTGACCTGCACACCGTGGCGTGCCACCTCGGCGGCGACGTTCTTCACCAGCATCGTGGCGCCGGCACGGGCGGCCGAGTACAGCGGCGCATTGGGAGTGGGGCGATTGCCGGCGGCGCTGGTGAGCACCAGGCACTGGCCGCTCCCCTGCTCCACCATCTGCGGGACGACCGCGCGCAGGAAGTGGTACGGGGCATCGAGGCAGCCGCGCTCGACGGCGTGCAGGTCGTCGAGGGTGGAGGTGAGGAACGAGCCGGTGACCACGCGGCCGCTGAAGGCGACGGCGGCATCCACTCGCCCGAACCGGCCGACAGCCGCCTCGACCAGCCGCGTGGCGGTGTCGGGCTTCGACAGGTCGCGCGTGTCGTCGACCACTTCCACCGCGGCGCCGAGCGCGCGCAGTTCGTCGGCCAGTCCGTCGGCCGGATTGCCGATCACCAGGTCGTGCCCGCGCTGGGCGAGCAATCGGGCGATGGGTGGCCCGACGTAGAAGCTGGTGTCGGCCACGAGGGCGACGCGGCGCTGCCCCTGCGGTGTGGGCTCGGTGGCGTTCGGCATCGAGCCATTCAAACAATTGACACTCGTACTGTCAACACACGGCGCAGCCTGGTACCGTACGCCCATGGCCACCGCACGTTCGGATTCGCCCTCCTCACTCCCCGACCCGCCCGCCGACGGTCGACGGCTCCGGCGCGATCGCAACCGCGACGCCGTGGTGCGCGCCCTGCTCGGGCTGTACAACGAGGGCAATCTCAACCCCTCGACCGAGGAGATCGCCGCCCGCTCCGGCGTGTCGGCACGGTCGTTGTTCCGCTACTTCGACGACACTGACGACCTGTCGGCGGCGGCGATCGCACAACAGCAGGACGACGTGCGGCACCTCGTCGCCGTCGACGCCACCCCCGATCAGCCGCTCGCCGACCGCATCGCCGTGCTGGTGCGCCAGCGCGGCGAACTGTTCGAGGCCATCGAGAGCGTCGCCACCGTGTCGCGCCTGCGCGCACCGTTCCAGTTGGTGGTGGCCGACAAGCTCACCGAGGGTCGCTCGTTCCTGCGCAAGCAGGTCGCCACGTTGTTCGCCCCCGAGCTCGCCGCGATGCCCGAGGCCGTGGCCGCCGCACGCCTGTCGGCCGCCGACGTGACCACGTCGTTCGAGGCGTGGCGCCTGCTGCGCGACGACCAGCGCCTCACCCGCCAGAAGGCCGCCGCTGCCACGACCGAAGCACTGACCGCACTGTTCACCGCACCCGCCCAGGAGCCCACACGATGAAGTCCCTCCGCACTCCCGACGAACGCTTCGAGCAGCTGCCCGACTTCCCGTTCGAGCCGCACTACGTCACCGTCGCCGACGGCGAGGGCGGCGAGCTGCGCGTGCACTACCTCGACGAGGGTCCGGCCGAGGCGGCACCCGTGTTGCTGTTGCACGGCGAGCCGAGCTGGTCGTTCCTGTACCGACACATGATCCCCGTGCTCGTGGCCGCCGGCCACCGTGTGGTGGTGCCCGACCTCATCGGCTTCGGCCGCAGCGACAAGCCCACCGAACAGTCCGACTACACCTACGCACGCCACGTGGCGTGGATGAGCGACGCACTGTTCGACCAGCTCGACCTGCGCGACATCACGTTCTTCGGCCAGGACTGGGGTGGACTCGTCGGCCTCCGGTTGGTGGCGGCGCAGCCCGATCGGTTCGCCCGCGTGGTGGTGGGCAACACCGGCCTGCCCACCGGTGATCGGCCGCCGAACGAAGCGTTCCTGGCATGGCAGAAGTTCTCGCAGACGGCGCCGCAGTTCCCCATCGGCGGCATCGTGAACGGCGGGTGCGCCACCGATCTGTCCCCCGAGGTCATCGCCGCGTACGACGCCCCGTTCCCCGACGACACCTACAAGGCCGGCGCGCGCATCTTCCCGTCGCTCGTCCCCACCAGCACCGACGATCCCGCGCACGCCGACCAGATGGCGGCGTGGGAGGTCATCAGCCGGTTCGATCGGCCGTGGCTGTGCGCGTTCAGCGACAAGGACCCCGTCACCAACGGCGGCGAGCGCGTGTTCCTGCGCTCCGTGCCGGGTTGCGACGGTCAGCCGCACACCACCATCGAAGGCGGTGGCCACTTCCTGCAGGAGGACCGCGGTCCCGAGCTCGCGAAGGTGATCGTCGACTTCATCGCCGCCACCTGAGCGACGGCCCTCGGGGCGATCAGTCAGCCGTGAAGGTGAGGCCGTCGGTGCCCTGGAAGATGGTGAGCTTCGTGCCCTCGATGTCGTAGCCGACGGTGCCCTGCAGCATCTCGGTGACCGTGGCCTCGAGTTGCATCGCCACGTCCTCGCACGCCATGCGGGTGAGCACCAGGTTGCCGAACGTGATGTCGGTGCCGTCGATGGTGTACGGCGCCGAGCCCGTGTTGCAGCCGGCGAACACCTCGGCGGTGCCGTCCTTCAGCAGCATCGTGGCCGGTTCGGTGTCGAGGCTCTGCGTGACGTCACCCTGCACGGTGCCGGTGACGGTCCAGGTGGTGCCTTCGAGCGGGCTGTCCACCACCGGCGCCGCCTCGCGGAACGTCATCGTGATGTCGCTGCTCTGCAGTGTCATCACGTCGGACGCGATGACGATGCCGGGCGACGACGACAAGAAGCCGGCGACGGTGTCGTCGAACGCCATCAACTCCTCGGCACAGCCGATCTGGGTGACCGCGAGGTTCGGCGCGACGAGCTTGCTGTTCTCGACGGTGTACGGACCGCTCATCGTGTTGCACACGCCGGAACCCGACATGTCGGTGTCGGTGAAGACCAGCTGGAACTGGGTGTCGGCGGGGATGTCGACGCCCGCCGCCTCGGCCAGCACGTAGGTGTTGCCCGCCGGGTTCGCCAGTTCGGGGGTCGTGTCGGCCGGCTGCGTGTCGTCGCCACAGGCGACCACACCCACGAGGAGCAGACCGAGGGACAGTGCACGGGTGGCGACACGCGAGGCGGACATGCCTTCCAGTATGACGGTCACGACCCCGGGGAGGACATCACCCCGCGGAGGTGAACGAGGCCACCACGGCCTCGCCGCAGCGGCGACCGGAGTACATCGCACCCTGGATGGACGGGGTGTCGATGTGGTCGCCGCACACCCACAGACCGTCGCCGAGCGACTGCCGACGCTTGGGCGCGAACGGTGGCGCCGAGGCCGGCTGGCCGTGCGCGATGGTGTCGACGCGCAGGGTGCTCCACTGGTCGACCTGCGGTCCCCACCAGCGACGCAGCTGCGCACGTGCCTCCTTGGCGAGGTCGGCCACGTCGGCCGTGTCGGGGCAGGCCGCCGCGACCAGCGCATGACCGGCGGGGGCTGCGGCCGTGACGTACTCGGGGGCGACGTTGCTCATGACCGCGACGTTGAGCACCGGACCGGAACGCACGCCGTCGAGCACGATGAGCGCGTCGCGCACCGGCGCCGCAGGAGCGCCGAACCACACGCATCCCACCTCGCGAGAACCCCGGTCGACCACCCGCTCGCCCAGCAGCCGGGCGGCGGCCGGACCCTCGGTGGCGACGACGACCCGTTGCGCCGCGATGGATCGACCGTCGGCCAACTGCACGGCGCCGGGCGACACCGCCGCGACCGGCGTGCCGAGGTGCACGGTGCCACCGGGCAGCCGTGAGGCCAGCTGGTCGGGGATGGCCTGCATGCCCTCGGCCGGCACCGACGACGACCCCACCGCGAGGCAGTGGAGGATGGTCTCGAACATGCGTGCACTGCCCGAGAGCGACGGGTCGAGCTGGATGCCACCGATGAGCGGACGGAAGAAGCGGTCGATGATGCGCGGCCCGAAGCCGGCGGCGTGCAACGCCTCCATCGTGGTGATGTCAGGCCCGCGGAGCAGGTCGCGCGGGTCGGCCGCCTTCACCCGGCGCAGCAGGTTCGCGAGCCGCAACTTGTCGGCCACCGTGCCGATGGGGGCGACCGCACTGGGCAGCAGCAGCGACGGCTTGCGCAGCGGGTCGCCCACCGCGTACGGGCGCGCGCCCGTCCACACCAACGAGCCGGGAAGGAACGACCGCAACTGCAGCGCATCGAGATCGAGTTGGCGCTGCACCTCCGGGTAGGCGGTGAGCAGCACCTGGAAACCACGATCGAGACGGAAGCCACCGACCAGGTCGGTGCGGACGCGGCCGCCCACGCCGTCGGAGGCCTCGAGCACCACCACGGAGCGACCGGCGGCATGCACCGCACGTGCCGCGGCCAGGCCGGCCAGGCCGGCGCCCACGACGACCACGTCGGCGGCATCGGGCAATGGGCGTGTCTCGGTGGCGGTCATGTGGCCAGCGACGATACCCATCGCACGGTGACCGTGTCGTTTCCGGCTCGGGGTCGTGATCCGCCACGCCCGGGCGGCATAGTGGTCGGAAATGTTGATCCGCCTGCTCCGCACGCACCTGCGCCCGTATCGCAAGGTCCTCCTGCTGGTGGTGCTGTTCCAGACGCTGCAGGCCATCGCGGCGCTCTACCTGCCCCGGTTGAACGCCGCCATCATCGACAACGGCGTGCTGAAGGGCGACCACGCCTACATCTGGAGCCACGGCGCGCTCATGCTGCTCATCAGCGGCTTCCAGATCGCCTTCCTGGTGACCGCCATCTACTTCGGTTCCCGAGCCGCGATGGGGTTCGGGCGCGACGTACGCGCCGCGCTGTTCCACCAGGTGACCGACTTCTCCGCACGCGAGGTCGCCCACTTCGGCGCACCCAGCCTCATCACCCGTGTCACGAACGACGTCAGCCAGGTGCAGACCCTGGTGCAGATGACCTGCACGATGCTGATCGCCGCGCCCATCACGGCCATCGGCGGCATCATCTTCGCCCTCCAGGAGGACGTGGAGCTGACGTGGATCCTGGCCGTCGCGATCCCGGTCCTCATCCTCACCATCGGCAACGTCATCGCCCGCATGGTGCCCACGTTCCGGTCGATGCAGGAACGCATCGACGACATGAACCGCGTGCTGCGCGAACAGATCACCGGCA
>SXKB01000094.1 GCA_005778215.1 Actinomycetota bacterium
CCGTGGCCTTCGCGTACGACGCCATCACCGGCTGCGACAACCGGTAGAACGCTTCGTCGTCGGCGCCGCACATGATGGTGAGCTGACCGTTCTCGGCACCCGCCTGGCCACCCGAGACCGGCGCATCGACGAAGCCGACACCGAACTCGTTGGCGGCCTCGGCCAACTCCTTCGCCACCTCGGCCGACGCCGTGGTGTGGTCGACCAGCACCGCACCCGCTTCGGCGCCCGCCAGCGCACCGTCGGGCCCGTACACCACCTCGCGCACGTCGTTGTCGTTGCCGACGCACATGAACACGAACTCCGCGCCCTCGGCTGCTTCCTTCGGCGTGGGCGCTGCCCGGTTGCCGTACAGCGCCACCCAGGCGAGCGCCTTCTCGGGCGTGCGGTTGTAGACGGTGACCTTGTGACCGGCGGCGGCGAGGTGCCTGGCCATCGGTGCGCCCATCACGCCCAGACCCAGGAATGCGACATTGCTCATGCACACAGTCTGGCCGGTCACGAGGGCACGAATGGACCAGACTGACGCGATGATCGATCACCTCGTGCTCGCGACGCCCGACGTGGCCCGCACGGCCGCCGACCTCGCCGATGACTGGGGCCACACGCTCACCCCTGGCGGCGCCCACGTCGGTCGGGGCACCCGCAACGAACTGACCGGTCTCGGCGCCAGCACCTACTTGGAAGTCGTGGGCCCCGACGAGCAGCAGCCCGACCCGCCGTTCCCCCGACCGTTCGGCGTCGACGATCTCGCCGAGGCCACGCTCGTGGCCTGGTGCGCCCGGCCGACCCGATCGCTCGACGACGTGGTGGCGCGCTGCGCGGCCCTGGGCATCGACCTGGGCGCCGCGGCCGAGATGTCGCGTGCCCGACCCGACGGCGTGCTGCTGGAGTGGCGGCTCACGATGCCGTTGCTCGGGCCGCCGCACGACGGCACTGCCCCGTTCCTGATCGACTGGCTGACGTCACCCCACCCCACCGCGTCGCTCCCCCACGACTGCCGGCTGATCGCGCTGCACCTCACGCATCCCGATGCGGCGCTGCTGCGCGCCGTGCTCGGAGAGATCGGCGACACCCGCGGCATCGAGGTCGGCGACGGTCTGCCGTCGTTGCACGCCGTCATCGACACTCCGAGGGGACGGCGGGAGTTGGGCGTCAGTCGCTGAGCGTCGCGACGATCTGGTCGATCACCTCGACCGGCGTGCGCGGGTGCATGAACACCAGCCGACCCACGGGTTCACCTTTCCAGGTGGACGCGGCCACGAACGCGATGCCCTCGCGCAGCACGCGCTCGCCCCACGCCTTCCATTCGTCGCGGCCCCAACCGTCGCGCCGGAACAGCACCACGCCCAGCGACGGCGGCATCACCAACGACACCCCCGGTGCGGCCTCCAGCCGTTCGACCGCCGCGGCCGTGAGGTGGAGCGCCACACGCACTGCGGCGCGGTATGCATCCTCGCCGTGCGCGACCAGCGCGAACCACAGCGGCAACCCGGTGGCTCGACGGGTGAGCTGATAGCCGAAGTCGCTCGGGTTCCACAGCGGTTCGTCGCCGTGCAGCACGTCGATGTACGGACCGTGCTGGGTGTGCACCTCGCGCGCCAGGTCGGGGTCGCGGTAGAGCAGCGCGCACGAGCCCTCGGGGGCGAAGAGCCACTTGTGCGGATCGACGATCACCGAGTTCGCACGCTCGATGCCGTCGAAGAGGTGGCGGCGCTCGGGCAGCAGCAGCGCCGCCCCGCCGTAGGCCGCATCGACGTGCAGCCACGCCCCCAGCCGCTCGGCCACGTCGGCCAGGCCGGCGAGGTCGTCGACCACGCCTGCGTTGGTGGACCCGCCGGCGGCCACGACGATGCCCACGTCGGTGCGGTCACCCAACGCCGCGGCGAGTGCCGCACCGGTGAACCGGCCGTCGTCGCCGGTGGGGACCACCACCACCTCGGTGAGGCCGAGCATGTGCATCGAGTTGAACACCGAGGCGTGCGCGGTGTCGGCGCACGCCACCACCCGCTGCCCGGGACGGCACTGGTCGCGTGCCACGGTGAGGGCCGACAGGTTGCCGATGGACCCGCCGCTCATGAAGCAGCCACCCGCCTGCGCGGGCAGGCCCATCAGATCGGCCAGCCAACGCAGCGTCTGGTTCTCGGCCGCCACGGCACCCGCGGCCTCCAGCCAGCTCTCGGCGCTGAACGTGGCCGCACCCACGGCGGCCTCCATCCACACGCCCGCCGCCGACGGCGACACGGGGATGAACGCGAGGTAGCGCTCGCTGTCGAGCGCCACGGTGTTGGGTGCCACGGTCGAGGTGAACCGATCCCACGCCGCTTCGGCACCGACCCCTTCGGCGGTGATGGCCCCCTCGAGCAGTGGGTACATCTCGCTGGGCGCGACGGTGCGGCCGAGCGGCGCCCCGGCCAGTCGGTCGTCGATCCAGTCGGCGATGCGCCCGCTGAGTTCGCGGGGAAACGCGTCCGGCCCGTGCAGCGGGCGCGGCGCGTCCATCACTCGGGCGTGACGTACGCGGCGGTGATGCCGCCGTCGATGATGAGCGACTGGCCGGTCATCCAGCTCGACTCGTCGCTCGCCAGGAACAGTGCTCCGTTGGCGATCTCGACGGGCTCGCCGAAACGACCCATCGGGATGTGCACGAGGCGACGGTTGCGCTTGGCATCGTCGCTGAGGAACTTCGCGAGCAACGGGGTCATGATCGGCCCGGGGCACAGTGCGTTGCAACGGATGCCCTGCCGTGCGTAGATGACCGCGATCTCACGGGTCATGGCCAGCACGGCACCCTTCGACGCGGTGTACGCCACCTGCGGGGTGGCGGCACCCATGTGCGCGACGAACGACGCGACGTTCACGATGCTGCCGCCGCCGGCATTCTGCATCGCCGGGATGGCGTACTTGCAGCCCAGCAGCGTGCCGAGCACGTTGATGTCCATCGTCTTCTGATACGTCTCGACGCTGGTGGTGACCGGGTTGTCGTCGTCGCCCAGCATCACGCCGGCGTTGTTGTAGAGCACGTGCAGCCCGCCGTACGTCTCGACGGCGAAATCGATGGCGTTCTTCACCGAGGCCTCGTCGGTGACGTCGCACCGCACGAAGCTGGCCTCACCACCCGCCTCGGCGATGGCCTCCACGGCGTCGTCGCCGTCGACGATGTCGGCGATGACGACATGCGCGCCCTCGGCTGCGAACCGCTCGGCGCCCACGCGACCGAGACCCGATGATGCACCAGTGATGAGGGCGACCTTGCCCGACAGACGACTCATGACGCGCCAACGTAGTGGACGCGGCAGACTGGCGTTCAATGACCGATCGCACGACGACGCGATGGCGCGTACTCACCTGGAACGTGCGCGGCTCACACCACCCCAACCTCGAGGTGGTCGCCGAGGTGATCGAGGGCTACGCGCCCGATGTCGTCTCGTTGCAGGAGGTGCAACGACGCCAGGCCCGTCGCCTCGCGAAGCGGCTGGGCTGGCAGCACCGGTGGGTGCGCAAGCACCACCCGTACAGCCCGCTCGTGTGGTGGCGCACGGAGGGCCTCGCCGTGCTCTCGCCGTGGCCGTTGTCGCACGTCGTTCGCACCACGATCTCGCACGGTGCCAGCACCTGGACCTACCGTCACCGTGTGCTGCTCGCCACCACCGTCACCCGTCCCGATGCGGCGATCCGCGTCTACGACACCCACCTCTCCAGTTCCCACTCCGACGAACGCATCGTGCAGGCCCGCCGCGTGGCCGAGCACGTCGCCCAGGACGTCGCACCGGTGCCCGTCGTGGCGGGTGACCTGAACACGCATCCGCACGACCTGGTCGAGATCGTGCGCGAGTTCCACGCCGCCGGACTGCGCGACATCGGCGGCGACAGCACGAACCCGTCGATCGTGCCGCTGCAACGGCTCGACATGGTGCTGCTGCCCGCGCATGCCGTCGTCGTCGACCGGCACACGCCCGACGGCGGCGAGCAGTGGTCCGACATCAGCGATCACCTTCCGGTGCACGTGGAGTTCGACGCATGACCGAGCCCACGGGCCCGGCCCTCGGTGCCGAACAGATCACCCGTCTCCGTCACGCCCTGCTCGGGCGCCCTCCGGAGGAGCACGGCGACCCCGACAGGGAGGCCGCACAGAGCGATGCCGAACTCCGCCACGCCGCTGGATCGCCGAACGCGTTGGTGGAGGTGGTGACATCGTGGATCCACGCGCCCGAGTTCGTGTATCGCTGGCCGCGCAACCCGTTGTTCCGCGACCTGCAGGCGGTCGAGCACCTCGACACGGCCGAGTACGTCGACCGGCCCATCGTGCACGTCCACGTGCCGAAGACCGCCGGCACCTCCATGAACGAGGCCATCGGCGGGCATTTCGGGCCGAACGAGTCGCTGTACGGTCGACCCACGCGTGAACTGCTCGCGATGCCACTCGCACGCCTGATGGGACTGCGGTTCCTCGCCGGCCACCATGGCTTCAGCGGTGCGGATCTGATGCGCCACCGCGATCCACTGGTGGTCAGCATGGCTCGCGACCCGTTCGACCTGTACCCGTCGATGTGGCGCTACTACCGCAAGCTCGACATCCTGCCGCCGACCATGTCGCTCGAGCAGTGGCTGCGCGAGCGTGCCAAGCCGAACCTCCAGTCGCGGATGTTCCTGCTGAACATCTTCGAGGGCAACCGCGAGGAGCCGCGCACGATCGACGCCATCGACCAGCGCCGGAGCGAGGCGATGATCGCCGACCATCTGCCGGTCGCGCTCGACCGCATGCACCTGCTCGCCCCCACGGAGCGCGCGGCCGAGCTGTACCTCGAGATCCACCGCACGATGCGACTGCCCGGCGACCCGGTGCCCTTCCCACGGTTGAACACCACCGAGCCCGCGCCCATCTCCGACGAGGCGCGTGCCCTCATCGCCGACAAGTGCCGTGTCGACCAGCAGTACTACGCGGCGGCCGTGGCCCGGTGGGCCGCACACACGGGCCGGCCCACGGGCTGAGCACGGCTCAGATGCGCTCGAAGTAGCGGCGCAACTCCCAGTCGGTGACGGTCTGGTTGAACGACATCCACTCGGCCTTGGCCATCGTGAGGATGTGATGGTGCACCTCGTCGCCGAAGCACTCACGTGCCACGTCGCTGCGTTCCCACAGCTCGATGGCCTCGACGATGCTCCACGGGATGCGCGGGATGTCGGGCGCCTCGTACCCGTTGCCGACGAACGGCGCGCCGAGCTCCATCTTGTTGCGGATGCCGTGCAGGCCGCCGGCGATGGCACCGGCGAACGCGAAGTAGCTGTTCGCGTCGGCGCCGGGGATGCGGCACTCCACACGAGTGCCCTTGCCGTGACCCACCTTGCGGAAACCGAGCGTGCGGTTGTCGATGCCCCAGCCCACCCCGGTGGGAGCCCACGAACCGAGTTGGAACCGCTTGTAGCTGTTGATGGTGGGCGCCCACAGCAGGCTGAACTCGCGTGCGGTGGCGATCTGCCCGGCGAGGTAGTGCTGGAACGTCTCGCTCATTCCGTGCGGGCCGTGGTGGTCGTCGAACACCGCCGTCTCGCCGTCGAGCGACCACAGGCTGGAGTGGATGTGGCACGACGACCCGGTGTCGTCGAAGTCGTACTTCGCCATGAAGCTCACCGAACGGCCGGCGAAGTGCGCGATCTCCTTCGCGGCCAGCTTGTACACGCTGTTGCGGTCGGCCATCTCGACGGCCGTGGTGTAGTCGAGGTTGATCTCGTGCTGGCCACGACCGGCCTCGCCCTTGCTGAACTCCACCGGGATACCGGCCGCCTCGAGCCCGCGGCGGATGGCACCGAGCACGTACTCGTCCTTGGTGGTCTGGAGGATGTGGTAGTCCTCGAGCCACGGCGAGTGCGGCTTCAGGCCGCGGTAACCCTTGTCGTGCGCCTCGTCGTAGGTGTCCTTGAACAGGAAGAACTCGATCTCGCTGGCCACCTTGGGCAGGAACCCCATCGCCGCCGCGGCGTCGACCTGGTGCTGCAGGATGCTGCGCGGCGCGACCGGGATGAGTTCGTGGGACTCCACGTCGAGCAGGTCGCACATGATGAGCGCCGTCTTCTCGACCCACGGGATGAGCCGCACGGTGTTCCAGTCGGCCTTCGCCAACATGTCGCCGTACCCCTGCTCGTAGCTCGTGAACCGATACCCCGGCACCGGGTTGTTGTCCATGTCGCACGCGATGAGGTAGTCGCAGTTCTCGGTGCCGGCGTCGGCGACGCTCTGCAGGAAGAATCGGCCGGTGGTGCGCTTGCCGACGAGCCGACCCTGGAGATCGGGGAACACCATGAGGACGGTGTCGATGTCGCCGCTGCGGATGAGACCCTCGAGATCGTCGCGGGTGATGTGACCAGTCATGGAGCCGGAGACTAGACCTCCGGCGACCCTGGTCAGGCCTTCTTCTTCGCCGGCTCCTTGGCAGGCTTCAGCACACCCTTGGCCAGCGCGTCGTCGAGGTACTTCTCGGCCTCTTCGGCGCTCACCTTCAGGGCCGGCGCGATCTCGCTGATGAGGTTGATGCGTGCACGGTCGTACATGGTGCGCTCGGCCGCCGACAGCGATGCGTCGCGGTTGCGGGCAGCGAGGTTCCGGACCACTTCGGCCACCTGGTACACGTCGCCGCTCTTCAGCTTCTCCTGGTGGTTCTTGAACCGGCGGCTCCAGTTGGACGGCACGCGCGGGTCGGGCTTCGACAGCACCGCCACGAGATCTTCGAGTTCGTCGGCACTGACCGGCGGGCGCACGCCCACCTCTTCGGCCTTCAGCACGGGCACCGACAGGGTCATCTCGTTGATGACCGTCTTCAAGATGAGGTAGTCCTGCATCGAGCCGAACGCTTCCATCTTCTTGGTGCCCTGCACGATGCAGGCACCGTGCTGCGGATAGATGACGGTGTCGCCCTTCTTGAACTTCACTACGACCTCACGTATCGGGGGAGTCAGCGCCCAGCGGGACCCTGCAAGGGTAGGCCATCGCGGCGCCTTTTCCGACGCTGTGGCCCATTGCGGTCACTCGGACGGCACTTCCTCGGGGGTAGGGGAACCGCCGAGTGCCGTGCGCAGCAGTTCGAACGCCGCCCAGATGCGATCGCGGTCCTCGCTCATGCCGGCGCGCACCGACGACAGCATCATCGAGAAGATCACCGTCTCGAGCCCCTTCGCCATCACCGCCGGGTCGGCGTCGCCACCGAGCTGACCGGCGGCGCGTCGGGCGGCGAGTCGGTCGGCCACCAGCTCGGTGGTGCCGGCGAACAGGTGGTGGTTGAGGACCAACTGGAGATCGGCGTGCGAGCCGTCGGCCATCACCCGCCGGGTGAGCGGATGACGATCGAGCTGGGTGAACACACCGGTCATCAGCTCGAAGAGCGGCCGCTGCGACTCGAGGGCCCGCTGCCGGATCTCGTGTTCGATGGCATCGAGGTCGGCCTCGATGGCCGCAGCCCAGATGGTCTCCTTGTCGGCGAAGTAGGCATAGGCGGCCGCCGGCGTGAGCCCGGCATCACGGCTGAGCTGGCTCACCGACGTGCGCCGGTACCCCTGCTCGCCGAACCGCGTGACCGCGGCGCGCAGCAGCCGCTGGCGAGTGCGCTGGCCCTTCGTCAGGGCCCGACGTGGGTCGGGCTGGGGCGACATGACCCCACCCTAGTCATACGACCTCCGGAGCGCCTCGGGTAGGACTCGAACCCACAACCGACGGGGTAGAAACCCGCTGCTCTCTCCATTGAGCTACCGAGGCAATGAGGAGAGCCTACGACGCCAGCAGCGTGCGGCGCAGGAGGTCGAGCGCGGAGATCACGCTCATCTGTCGCATCTGGTCGCGCAGGCCGGGCAGACGCAGCGTGCGCGTGAGCACCTCGTCGCCGATGGCGATCCCCACGCAGAGCGTGCCCACCGGCATGCCGTCCTGTTCGGCGGGTCCGGCGACGCCCGTGAGCGCGAGGCCCACCGAGGCACCCAGCACACGCTGCGCACCCTGGGCCATCGCAGCGGCAGCGGCCTCGCTGACCACCGGACCCTCGGGCACGCCGAGCAGTCCGAACTTCACGTCACTCGCATAGCTGACGATGCTGCCGCGGAACACCTCGCTGGCGCCGGCGACATTCGTGATGCGACCCGACACGAGGCCGCCCGTCACCGACTCGGCGAGCGCCAGCGTGTGCCCGCGCTCGCGCAGCAGTTGCAGCACCACCGACTCCATGGTGTCGTCGTCGACACCGAACACGATCTCGTCGACGAGCGCACGCACCTCGGCGTCCCAGCGGTCGATGATCGCCGCGGCCTCGGCGGTGGTGGCCGCCTTCGCCGTGAGGCGCACCTTGATGCCCTCCCAGCCGCTCGCCAGGAACGCGAGCGTCGGGTTGCCCTCGGTCTCGAGCCGTTCGATCACCGGGTCGAGCCGCTCGTTGAGCCCGCTCTCGCTCTCGCCCCAGGTGCGCAGTGTGCGGCTGACGATCACGCTGGCCTCACCGCTGCGGCGCAGCAGGTCGGGCAGCACGGCCCGCTGGATCATGTCCTTCATCTCGTGCGGCACGCCCGGCACCGCGTAGATCACCTTCGCCACGCCGTCGAGCTCGAACGGGCAGATCAACCCGGGCGCCGTGCCCCTGGTCTGCGGGATGACGATCGCGCCGTCGGGCACCTGCGCCTGGCGGAGGTTGTTCTCGGCCATGCGCCGGCCGCGGGACGAGAACAACTCACGGATCACCTCGGCGACGGCCTCGTCGTGGTGCAGCGACACGCCCATCACCGCAGCGATCGCGTCGCGGGTGAGGTCGTCGTGCGTGGGACCCAGCCCGCCGCACATGATGACGGCATCGGCGTCGGCGAGCATTCGCCGCAGCATCGTCTCGACGCGGGCGAGGTTGTCGCCCACCTTGGCCTGGAACAACGAATCGACGCCGGCGGCAGCGAGCTGCTCACCGATCCACTGGCTGTTGGTGTCGGTGATCTGCCCGAGCAGCAGCTCGGTGCCCACCGCGAGGACGTCGCATCGCATGGCCGTCAGGTTGCCATGCCGACGGTCGCGACGTGACGACGAGCTCGGTAGATGTACTGCCCGAAGCTGATCAGGGCGAGCGCCACCGAGATCCACAGCAGCCCGTTCCACAACCACTTCGACTCGTCGGTGAGCGGCAGGATGGCGAAGCCGACCGCCAACTGCTGCACGAAGGTCTTCCACTTCGCGATCTTGCTGGCCGGCACGCTGACACCCTTCGCACCGACGAACGTGCGGTACAGGCTGATGGCCAGCTCGCGGCCGGCGATGATGGCCACGGGCACGATGGAGAACGTGCCGTTGCTGACCAGGAAGAACATCGCGCCGAGCACCAGCACCTTGTCGGCCAGCGGATCGAGGAACGCGCCGAGGTTGGTGGCGCCGTGACGGCGCGCCAGGTAGCCGTCGACCCCATCGGTGGAGCACAGGAGGAACCACAGCAGGAACGCCGGCCAGGTGCCGCCCGGTTCCTCGGGGATGAGGAGGAACATGAACGGCGCGATGAGGATGCGCGCCACCGTGACGAGGTTGGCCCAGGTCTTGACGGCGGACGGATCGACGGGCATCAGAGCGAGTCTGCCACGCGGTCCGGGCCCATGGCATCGACCACGCGCACCTCGTGGAACGCGCCCACGGCCAGGTGTTCGGGCACTTCGACGATGCCGTCGATCTCGGGGGCCTCACGGGTGCTGCGGGCCACGCCCGGCTCGTCGACCAGCACCGAGAGCGTGGCGCCGATGGTGGCATCGCTGCGCGCCGCCGTGATCTCGTCCTGCAGCTCGCGCAGCTCGGCGAGACGCTCGTGCATCAGTGACGGGTCGACGGCACCGTCGAGCTCCATCGCGTAGGTGCCGTCCTCGGGGCTGTACGCGAAGAAGCCGCACCAGTCGAGCTGGGCCTCCTCGACGAACGCGAGCAACTGGTCGTGATCCTCTTCGGTCTCGCCGGGATAGCCGACGATGAAGTTGCTGCGGAACGCCGCCTGCGGGTCGCGTTCGCGGATGTCGGCGATGCGGCGCAGGAACCGTTCCCCGTCGCCCCAGCGGCGCATGCGACGCAACAGCGGCTTGCTGACGTGCTGCAGCGACAGGTCGAAGTAGGGCACTCGCGAGTCGAGGATGGCGTCGACCAGTTCGTCGGTGAGGTCGCTCGGGTACAGGTACAGCAGGCGGGTCCAGGGCACCATCGAGCTGACCGCCTGCACCAGCGGCACGATGGAGCCGGCACCCAGCTCGTCGGGGCGGTCCTTGCCGTAGCTGGCCAGGTCCTGCGCGACGAGCACGATCTCCTTCGCCTCGAGCTGCTCCACCTCGGCCAGGATGGCGGCGATGTCGCGGCTGCGCTGCGGGCCACGGAACGACGGGATGGCGCAGAAGCCGCAACTCCGGTCGCAGCCTTCGGCGATCTTCACGTACGCCCACGGCGACACGCTCTTCGGCCGCGGCAGGTTCAGCAGGTCGAGGCTCGGGATGGGCGCGGTGGACACCGGGATGAGTGTGCGACCGGACGTGGGTGCCGGCACGTTGACCGGCACGCCGAACCCGGCCACCTGGTCGACCTCGGGCAGCGCCTCGGCCAGCTCGGCCCCGTAGCGCTCGGCCATGCAGCCCGTGACCACGATGCGCGCCCCGTCCTTGCGTTGCTCCTCGAGCGCCAGGATGGTGTCGATGCTCTCGCGGCGCGCCTCTTCGATGAAGGCACACGTGTTCACCACCACCAGATCGGCGGCGGTGGGGTCGTCGGTGGGCGACATGCCGTCGGCCAGCAGGGTGCCGACGAGCTTGTCGCTGTCGACCTGGTTCTTGGGGCATCCCAAGGTCTCGACGTAGAAGCGCTGCGCCATGGTCGGGCCAGGCTACCGGCGGGGCGACTACAGGTTGTTGAGGCGCAGGCCCTTGTTCGGCCAGCGCATGTGCAGCAACCGGCCGGTGCCCGAGCAGGTGATGTACGCGTCGCGGTACTCGCCGCTGCCGTCGCGGTCACCGAAGCAGATGTTGGTGGTGAGCAGGTCGCCCGTGGCCACGTGCGTGATGCCGCCGTCGACGGGTGAGATCACCGAGATGCCGCCGTTGATGAGCGTGGCCACGCAGACGTTGCCGTCGCCGTCGACGGCCAGCGAGTCGAGGAGCTGGTAGCCCGGCAGGCCGGCCAGGCACACCGACGTGTCGAGCGGGATGGCCGGTGCCACCACACCCGGCTCGGCGATGGTACGGCGGAACACGCGACCCGAATGGGTCTCGGCCCAGTACACGGTGCCGCCGTCGGGCGACAGGCCGATGCCGTTGGGGCCCTCCACCGGGAACACCTGCTCGCTGATGTGGCTGCCGTCGGCCTTGGCGTAGTAGATGCCGGTGAAGTCGGAGGTGCGGGCGTGCTCGTTGCGGATGCCGTGGTCGGTGAACCAGAACCCGCCGTGGGCGTCGAACACGAGGTCGTTCGGCGCGCGCAGCGGGCGGCCGTCGCACTCGGTGTACAGATCGGTGACCGTGCCCGTGGCGAGGTCGACCTTCTGGATGCGGCCGCCGATGTACCGCTCGGGGTCGAACGGTCCGGGCAGCAGCAACTCACCGAGGTCGACCGGGGTGAAGCAGCCACCGTTGTTGCACAGGTACAGCGCACCTTCGGGAACGATGGCGGCGCCGTTCGGCCCGCCCACGATCTCGGCCACGGTCTCCTTCGTGCCGTCGGGGTGCACGCGGGTGATGCGCGGTCCGAACATCTCGACGAGGATCACGGTGCCGTCGGGCATCGCGATGGGACCCTCCGGGAAGCGGAGGCCGGACGTGATCTCGGTGAACTCGGTCATGGCCGCGAGTGTGGCAATGCTGCGCGGGTTGCAACGACCCGGAGCGACGGTTCGCGGCTCAGCCCTGGCGCGCCGCGCCCTTCAACCGCTGCCGCGCCATGGTCGACTCGGCAACCGGCACCAGCCGCGCGGCCTTGCCCAGGCCGGTGGGCGGCATGTTCCCGTAGATGGCCTCGTACTCCCCCGCTCGCACCAGGTAGGTCTCGTGCCAGATGCCCGAGCGGGCGTCCTTGCCGACCCGCTTCCAGTACTGGCGCCACACGTCGAGGTGCGGATCGTCGGTGTCCTTGGCGAAGGCCTCGAGATGCTCGAACGACCGCCAGTACTGCACGTTGGTGAGCCCGAACGACTGGAACCCGAGCATGCCCTTCTCGGGATGCGCCATCAGGTACTGCAGCATGTGGCCCATGCCACGCTTGCCGCCGTAGTCCTTGATGGCCTTGATCGGATGCCGCAGCGAGGGTCTCGCGCCGATGATGAACACGACGAAGTCGCCCTCGATCTCGGCCGTCCAGCGGCCCTGGTGCACCGACGCCATGGTGCCTCCCTTCCACTCGTCGGTCGCGATCTTCGCGCGATCTGGCGCTGGATCGTTCCGGGAACCGGGACGATCCAGCGCCAGATGCCGATTCGGGACGAATCACGCCCAGATCACGTGAGGGTGATCTCGGTGAGGTCGAGCATCGTGGTGCCGTCCTCCTCGCTGTAGTCGAACACCTGCAGCGTGAGCGGGCCGACCGTGCCGTCGGGCAGGTCGATCTCGGTGGTGAACCCACCCCAGCACCCGGTGCCGCACAGGGCCGTGGTCATCCCTTCGACCACCACGGCGCCAGTGGCGTCGAGCACGCGGTAGTTCACCGTGGCTTCGAAGGCATTGGTCATGCCGCCGATCACCACCGGATCGGTCACCGCGCTGCCGTCGAACGGCTGCTCGAGCAGGATGCCCGGCAGCACGCCGTCCTGGAAGCGGTCGCGAGTGGCGGGATCCACCATCACGCCCTCCCCCGTCAGCATGTCGCGCGGCTCACCGTCGATGCGGAACCACACCTCGTCGACGTCGGGCAACTGCGTCAGCGTGTACGTCACCTGGGCGATCGCCAGCGTCACGGCCAGGCTGCCGCCACCCGACTCGAACTCGGCCGTGAGGTCCACCGTGGCGGCATTGCCGTCGATGGTGACGTCGCGCACCTCGGTGCCGGCGGGCACCAGCGTGGTCACGCCGGCCGCCGCTTCGGCGGCGGTGGGACCAGCCAGCAAGGCCTGCATCACGGCCGTGGCGTCCCACGTGCCGATCGAACGCCCGACCACCGTGAGCTCCTCACCGCGCACGAAGTACAGGGCGACGGCGGGTTCATCGGTGGGCGGCAACGTGGTGACCGCACTCGTGTCGGGCACGGTGGTGTCCGGCACGGTGCTGTCGGGCACGGTGCTCGTCACCACCACCGTGGTCGAGGCACCCGTGGTGCCCGACGTCTCGGTCGTGCTGCCGCACGCTGCGACCAACAACAACGGGACGATGATGCCGGGTAGGCGACGCATCGCACACCTCCTGGTTCATCTTCATGGTGCGCCTTTTCGCGGCGGCACACCAGATCACCCGTTGCGGTGTGCCTCCTGCAACAGCTCGAACTCCTCGACCGTCATGTGCACTTCGCGTGCCTTCGAACCCTCGCTGGGGCCCACCACACCACGCTGCTCGAGCAGGTCCATGATGCGGCCGGCACGGGCGAAGCCCACCTTCAGCTTGCGCTGCAGCATCGAGGTGCTGCCCAACTGGCTGCGCACCACGAGCTCCATGGCCTGGCGCATCAACGCTTCGTCCTCGTCGTCGTCGGCGCCGTTCCCGCCGAAGTTGCCGGCGCCCAGCGGACCGTCCTCGTCGCCTTCCACGCCGCTGACGTACACCACCTCGGGCGCCTGCCGACGCCAGTGCGCCACCACCTTGCGCACTTCCTCCTCGCTGACGAAGCAGCCCTGGATGCGTTGCGAGTGGCTGGAGTTGCCGGGCAGCAGCAGCATGTCGCCCTTGCCGACCAGCTTCTCGGCGCCGGGCTGGTCGAGGATGACGCGGCTGTCGGTGAGCGACGACACGGCGAACGCCATGCGCGCCGGGATGTTGGCCTTGATGACGCCAGTGATGACGTCAACGCTCGGGCGCTGGGTCGCCATGATCAGGTGGATGCCCGCCGCGCGCGCTTTCTGGGCCAGGCGCTGGATGAGGAACTCCACTTCCTTGCCCGCGGTCATCATCAGGTCGGCGAGCTCGTCGACGATGACGACGATCTGCGGCAGCACGTCGTATTCAAGCTTCTCCTCCTCGTACACCGGCTGGCCGGTGTCGGGATGGTAGCCGGTCTGGACCTTGCGGCCGAGCGGCTGGCCCTTGGCCTTGGCGGCGCGGACCTTGTCGTTGAACCCCGCCAGGCTGCGGACGCCGACCGACGACATCTGGCGATAGCGGTCCTCCATCGTCTCCACCGCCCATTTGAGCGCACGAACCGCCTTGGCCGGATCGGTTACGACGGGGGAGAGCAGGTGGGGGATGTCGTCGTACATGCTCAATTCGAGCATCTTGGGGTCGATCATAATCATCCGGCACTGGTCCGGGGTCAGCCGATAGAGCAGCGACAGGATCATGCAGTTGAGGCCGACCGACTTGCCCGAGCCCGTCGTGCCAGCGACGAGCAGGTGCGGCATCGGCGCGAGGTCGGCGATGACGGGGTCGCCCGCGATGTTCTTGCCCAGGATGATCGGCAGCTGCGCGGCCTGATCCTCGAAGGTCTGGCTGGCGACGAGCTCGTGAAGCGCGACCGCCTCGCGGCGCTGATTGGGCAGCTCGATGCCGATGACGTTGCGGCCGGGGATCACCGCGACGCGCGCCG
>SXKB01000095.1 GCA_005778215.1 Actinomycetota bacterium
GATGCAGTTCGTGAAGGGTCCCGACGTCCCGACGGGCGGCATGATCCTCGGCCGCGCCGGCATCATGGACGCGTACCGCACGGGTCGCGGCAGCATCAAGATGCGCGCCACCGCCTCCATCGAGGAGGGCCGTCGTGGCTCGATGCAGATCATCGTCACCGAGTTGCCGTACCAGGCCAGCTGCTCGGCCATCGCCGGCCGCATCCAGGAGCTCGTCGACGGTGGCGACCTCGACGGCATCGCCGACGTGAACGACGCGTCGGCGGGCGGCAAGACCAATCTGGTCATCACACTCAAGCGCGACGCCAACGCGAACGTGGTGCTCAACAACCTGTACAAGCTCACCCAGCTGCAGAGCAGCTTCCCGGTGAACATGGTGGCGCTGGTGCACGGCGTGCCGCGCACGCTCAACCTGGTGCAGGCCCTGCAGGGCTACATCGAGCACCAGGTGGATGTCATCACCCGGCGCACGCAGTTCCGCCTCGACAAGGCGAAGCGCCGCGAGCACATCCTCGAGGGCCGCATCAAGGCCCTCAACGTCATCGACGAGATCATCGCCCTCATCCGTGCCAGCGACGATGCCGCGGCGGCGAAGGCCGGTCTGATGGCCGAGCCGTTCGAGTTCAGCGAGATCCAGGCCACCGACATCCTCGAGATGCGCCTGTCGCAGCTCACCCGTCTGAGCCGCATCGACCTGATGACCGAGCTCGACGACGTGAAGGCGCGCATCATCGAGCTGCAGAGCATCCTCGATTCGCCCGAGAAGCTGCGCGGTGTCATCAAGACCGAGATGAGTGCCATCAAGGACGAGTTCGCCACGCCGCGCGTGTGCACGGTGGGCTTCGATCCGGGCGACATGAACATCGAGGACCTCACCGACGACAAGGAACTGGTCATCGTGATGACCGAGGCCCAGTACGTGAAGGCCGTGCCGGCCGCCTCGTTCAAGACCCAGGGTCGTGGCGGTCGCGGTGTCACCGGTGCACGGCTGAAGAGCGACGACATCGTGCGACACGTCATCTTCACCACGGCCCACGCGTACCTGCTGTTCTTCAGCAACCGCGGCCGGGTGTACCGCCTGCGTGCCCTCGAGGTGCCCGAGCGTGAGCGCACGGCGAAGGGCATGCCCATCGTCAACCTGCTGCCGTTGCAGCCGGGCGAGAACATCCAGGCCATCATCGACACTCGCGACTTCGCGGCCGAGCGCTACCTGTTCTTCGCCACCCGTCACGGTGTGGTGAAGAAGACGGCGTTCAACGAGTACGACAACGGCCGTCGCGACGGGCTCATCGCGCTCAACCTGCGTGAGCACGACGAACTGGTTCGGGTCATCGAGACCAGCGGTTCCGACGACATCTTCATGGTCAGCAAGGGCGGCATGACCATCCGCTTCAACGAGAGCGAGGTGCGGCCGATGGGTCGCGCCGCCTCCGGTGTGCGCGGCATGAAACTGAAGCCGGGCGAGACCGTGGTCAGTGTCGACGTGGCGAAGGACGACACGTCGATCCTGATGATCACCGAGGCCGGGTTCGGCAAGCGGGTGCAGCTCGACAAGTTCAACGTGCAGGGCCGTGGTGGCCAGGGCGTGAAGGGCATGAAGTTCATCCGCAACAAGGGCACCGAGGTGGTGGCCGCGTTCATGGTGGGCGACGACGACGAGATCGTGGCCGTGGCCTCGGGTGGCACCACCATCCGTACGCCGGTCCGCGGCATTCGCCACATCGGCCGCGATGCCACGGGTGTCACCATCATGGGTGTGCCCGACGGCGAGGTGGTGGCCTCGGTGGCCCTCATCCTCGCCAGCGACGACGACGAGTGATCGTCGCCTGAACCGTTGCGTCGTTCGGCGCCATCTCGCGGCATCGGCCGCCTCACACGACAGCGATGCAGTGGAGGTGGTCGATGCGCGCGAGTGCTCGACGAGGTGAGGCGGGCCAGGCCGTGGTGCTGGTGCTCGTGGTGGTGGTGTTCGCCGTGTTCGGCGCGGTGGCGGTGGGCCGATTCGCCGCCCGGGTGCACACCGTGGAACAGGCCCAGGTGGCGGCCGACGCAGCGGCGTTGGCCGGGGTGATCGGCGGCGAGTCGTCGGCGGCGGCGTTGGCGCGACGCAACGGAGGGGTGCTGCGCTCGTTCCGCGTGGTGGGCGACGACGTGTTGGTCACGGTGTCGGTGGGCGACGTCTCGGCGGTGGCTCGCGCCGGCCGCGCACCCTGAGCGGGCCGAGTCTCCTACACTCGGCCTGTGGACGACAGTGCTGCGCAGCCTCGCCCCCGCGCCACGGCACGGGTCACCAAGCGCACCGCGCCCACCGATCCGCGCACGGGTGACCGTGCCGGCACTCGCACCGGATCGGCCCGCACGACGGTGAACGCGCCGTCGTCGCCGGCGCCGGTGGCACCGGTGTTGCCCACCAGCACGGTGATCGACGACCCGTTGCTGGCCCCGGTGCAGGACGGCACGCCGATCGAGATCCCCGTCATCGTGCCGGCCGAGGTGGAACCCGAGCCCGAGCCCGACACGTCGGCGCCGGTGGCGCGCACGGTGGTGGTGCCGGTGGTCGACGATCCCACCTCGAACCTGCCGCGTCCGCCCGAGTTCACCGACACCGACGGCACCGACGGGTTGCCGTCGCTGTTCAAGCCGCAGAAGCCCGCCCGGGCGTTGCGTCCGGTGACACTCCCCAAGGCGCGCCGTCCGCGTGTGCGTCGGGTCACCCGCGTGGTGCGCACGGTCGACACCTGGAGCGTGTTCAAGGTGGGGCTGCTGTTCAGCTTGTTCCTGTACGCCGTGCTGCTCACTGCGGGCGTACTGCTGTGGCAGGTGGCCCAGAACACCGGCACGGTCGACAACGTGGAGCGGTTCTTCGAGACGTTCGGTTGGGAGACCTTCGAGCTGAACGGTGGGGCGATCTACCACAACGCGTGGGTGGGTGGCCTGTTCCTCGTGGTCGGTCTCACCGGCCTGTTCGTGCTCGCCGCGACGATGTTCAACCTCATCGCCGACCTGGTGGGTGGCATCCGGGTGACGGTGCTCGAGGAGGAAGTGATCGCCCGCGAGGAGCGTGCAGGCGGCTGGCGCTGGCCGGGCCGGCGCACCGGTGAGCCGATGTCGTTCGACGACGACGTTCCGCCGGCCCAGGATCCCGATCCCGCCGGTTGAGGGTTTTCCGTCCAGGCCGCTAGCCTGTCCAACCGACCTGGGGCTATAGCTCAGTCGGTTAGAGCGCATCCCTGAGAAGGATGAGGTCACAAGTTCGATTCTTGTTAGCCCCACCACTCACCCCGGGCCTCCAGCCCGGGGTGTGGTCGTTTTCTGGCCAGCGTGGTGTGGAGACGACCTCGTCGGGCAGTTGGTACGCTCGCCCGTCATGAAGGTCCTTCGCCGTGCGCTCGTCGCGCTCTCACTCGCCGGCTTCATCGCCAGCGTGTTGCGTCTGAAGGGCAAGGGCGGCGTGCCGCCGCAGGCCGGCGGCTGGCGCGACGTCAGCGTGCCGCCGCGATGACCTCGCAACCCGCGGCGGCGGCGCCCATCGTCGGCGTGGTGGGCTGCGGTGTGACCGGGAGCCGTGTGGTGGCGCATCTCGCGCGCCGCGGGCACCGGGTGGCGGCGTTCGACGTGCTGCACGGTCATGCGGTCGCATGTACGCGACCCATCGGTGGTGTGGTGGTGGAGCGTGTCGGCGACCTGTCGGTGTGCGACGTGGTGGTGCTGTGCCATCCGGCCCCGCACGCGGAGCTGGCGGCGCAGTTCCTGCGTGACGGCACGGCGGTGGTGTCGATGAGTGACGACCTCGACGACCTGCGGTTGCTGCTCGCGCTCACCGATCTCACCCGTCGCCATCAGGCCGCGTTGCTGGTGGGGTGTGGCATGGCGCCGGGGTTGTCGGGGCTGTTGGCTCGTTTCCTGGTCGATCAGTTGGCGGTGGTCGACGAATTGCACGTGGCCATCCACGGCACGGCGGGGCCGGCGTGCGCACGTCAGCACCACCTCGCGCTGGGCAGTACGGCGCTGGGCTGGCACGACGGTGCGTGGACCGAACCGGCGGGCGGCAGCGGTCGCGACCTGGTGTGGTTCCCCGATCCGGTGGAGGCGCACGACTGCTATCGGGCCGCCCTGGGTGATCCGTTGTTGTTGCACCATGCGTTCCCCGGGGCGTCGCGCATCTCGGCCCGTGTGTCGGCCACTCGCCGCGACCGGTTGACGGCGCGCCTGCCGATGCTCACGCCGCCGCACTCCGACGGCGACATCGGCGCGGTGCGGGTGGAGGCACGCGGCGCGGCAGCCGACGGGTCGAGGGTGACGCTCATCGCCGGGTCGGCGGCGCGCACGGCCGAGCTGGCCGCGGCGGTGACGGCGGCGGCGGCGATGCAGGTGGTGGCGGGGCAACTGGAGGCGGGCGTGCACACCACGGCCTGCCCCACGGTGACCCGTCTCGAGCTGCTGCACCACGCCACGGCGATGGGTGTGCAGGTGCAGGAGTACACCGGGGTCGCCCGAGCTACCAGCTGGTAACTTGGGGCAATGGCCTCCGGTGCGAATGCGGTGATGGTGCTGCCGTGGTTGCCCCCCGGCCGCACGGCGGTGCTGCCGGGTCGTGGCGAGATGTTCTATCGCCACCACCAGCACCCAGACCCCGAGGCACCCACGCTGTTGCTGTTGCACGGCTGGACCGCCAGCGCCGACCTGCAGTTCTTCACGGCGTACGAGCACCTCGCCGAGGAGTTCTCGTTCATCGCGGTCGACCATCGTGGCCACGGCCGCGGGCTGCGCAGCCCGGTCGACTTCGAGCTGCACGATGCCGCCGACGACGCAGCCTTGCTGCTGCGCGAGCTGGGCATCACCAAGGTCATCACGGTCGGGTACTCGATGGGCGGGCCCATCAGCCTGCTGTTCGCCCGCCGGCATCCCGATCTGGTGGCGGGCATGGTGGTGGAGGCCACGGCACTCGAGTGGCGGGCGAAGTGGTTCGAGCGGGCGCAGTGGAAGACCGTGGGCCTGCTGGGCAGCATCCTGCGGTCGCGGGTGTACATGCGCTGGATCCGCCACGGCATCCGCCGCCTCCTGGGCCCGAACCATCCGATGGAGCCGTACGTGCCGTGGGTGGCCAGCGAGGTGCACCGCAACGACGTCGGTGCCATCGTGCAGGCCGGCCGGTCGCTCGGCCGCTACGACGCCACGGCGTGGGCGCGCCACCTCGGCAAGCCCGCGGGTGCGCTGATCACCACCCGCGACCATCTGGTGTGGCCGCGCAAGCAGCGGCAATTGGCCGAGGCGTTGGACGCGTTCGTGATCGAACTGCCCGACGACCACCTCGCATCGTGGACTTCACCCGAGGAGTTCGCGAAGGCCACGTTGCGCCTGGTGCAGCACGTGGCCGCCGCCGCTAGTCGGGGATGATGTCGCGAGGCCCGTCCTTCTGGATGCGGGCCTCCAACTCGTCGAGCCGGGTCGACATGCGCTCGACCGCGGCGGTGAGCTTCTCGAAGTGGTCCTCGAGGTCGTCGGTGGTGGGTACGTCGCCGAGCGAGAGGCGCACGCTGGCGATCTCGCGGGCGAGGAACTCGGTGTCGAACTGGGTGCGCTCGGCCACCTTGCGGTCGGTCTCGGTCTGCAACCGGTCGCGCTGTTCCTGCCGGTTCTGGGCGAGCAGGATGAGGGGTGCGGCGTAGGCGGCCTGCAGCGACAGCAGCAGGGTGAGGCCGATGAACTGCCATTCGTCGAATCGCAGCGCCTTCGGGCCGAACGAGTTCCACAGCACCCAGCCGATGCAGAAGACGCTCTGGTAGACGAGGTAGCGGGCGGTGCCCAGGTAGCGGGCGATGCTCTCGCTGAACTGGCCGAACGCGTCGGGGTCGTAGTGGACGCCGAGTCGACGGTTCTGGCGCGGGGTGGTGAGGTCTTCGCGGCGCTTCATCGCGGCACCGCCCCCGAGTTCACCCGCCTGCGCTGCCGCCACCCAGTGGGGAGGGTGCGGTCGAGCACGTCGTCGACGGTGATGGCGCCGAGGAGGCGTCCGGCCTCGTCGCACACACCGACCGACAACAGGTTGTAGCTGGCGAGCCGTTCGGCCACCTCGCGCTCGGGCATGTCGGGCGTGATGGTGGGTTCCTGCTCGAAGATGCGGCCGAGCTCCATGGCCGGCGGTTCGCGCAGCAGCCGCTGGAAATGGACGACGCCGAGGTAGTTGCCGGTGGGCGGCTTGTACGGCGGCTGCACCACGAACACCTGGGCGGCGATGCTGACCAGCCATTCGGGGTCGCGGATCTCGGCGAGCGCCTCGGCGACGGTGGCCGTGGTGCCCATGATGACGATGTCGGGGGTCATCAGTGCGCCGGCCGTGCCCTCCTCGTACGACAGGAGGCGACGCATCACGTCGGCGTCCTCCTCGTCCATCGCCTCGAGCACCCTGGTGCGCTGTTCGCCAGGCATCTCGGCGAGGAGGTCGGCGAGGTCGTCGTACTCCATCTCCTCGAGCACGTTGACGACGCGCTCGATGTCGAGGCCTTCGATGATGCGCAGCTGTTCGGCCTCGGGCAGTTCCTCGAGCAGGTCGGCGAGGCGTTCGTCGTCCATGGCCGCCGCGAGCAGTTTGCGTTGGGCGAGCGGCAGTGCGCGCACCACGCCGGCCACGTCGCTGGGGTGCATGTCACGCAGACGAGCTGCCTCGGCGGCCATCTCGCCGCCGGCCTCCATGGCGAACAGGCTGGGAACTTCGGCCACGTCGACGAGGCGGTAGCTGGGGCGGGGGCGCATCATGCTGCGGCGCGCCATGCGCACCTTCGCGGGTTCCCAGTAGACCTGCTTGCCGTCGTTCGCGGGGCGCAGCGCGACGTCGCTGACGGTCTCGTCGCCGACCTTCTTGTCGATGATGTCGCGGCCCACCAGGATCTCGCCGACCTTCGGCTTGAACGGGTTGAGGTCGACGTCCCAACTGCGCAGGCGGGCACCTTCGCTGTCGAGGCTGCCGAGGCGATTGGCGTTGACGAAGATGCGACGGCGCTGGCTGGTGGCGACGAAGCCGAGCACGCGCGGCACGCCACCCTTGAAACCGGGGATGAGCACGATGTCCTCGATGCGTCCGATGGCGGCACCACCGGCGTCGAGCAGCGGCAGGCGCATGATGCGAAATGCGTAGATCAGGTCCCCTGCCATGTGGCAAGGCTACCCCTCACCTGGGATGACGGGGTGAGCAGTTACGCGCGGGCCACCGCGACGGCGGTGTCCCAGAACGCCACGCCGCCGCCCCAGTCGGTGGCCGCGTCGCTCGTGAGCGAGTTCGCCACCGGTGCATCGGGGCCGCCGTGATGCCGGGCCCACCATCCCCAGGGCACGGCCACCACGCCGGGCCGGACGCGGTTGGTGATGCGCACCGGCAGGTCGAGTTCGGCGCGGTGGTTCCACACGCGGGCGCGGTCGCCGTCGGCGAGGCCGAGCGCGGCCGCGTCGTCGGCGCACACCTCGAGTGCGGGTGCCGGTTCGAGCGGGCCGTGCTGAGGCAGGTGCGAGTAGCTGCTGTTGAGGAACCGCATCTGCTGCTTCGGGGTGAGCAGCGCGAACGGGAACTCGGCCGAGGGTGCCTCGGTTGGCGGGGTGTAGGTGGGCAGGGCGGGTGCGCCGAGCGCGGCCAAGGCGTCGCTGCGCAGTTCGAGCTTGCCGCTGGGGGTGGGGAAGCCACCGTCGGCCCAGGGTCGGCGGTCGGCGGGGAACGGCGTGTCGGCGAACCCGTCGCGTTGCAGGGCGTCGAGGTCGAGCGTGGGCAACGCGGCGCGCAGGGCCGTGAGGTCGTCGTCGAACAGGGCCGGTTCGGTGCAGCCGAGCGCGCGTGCGAGGCGGCGGTGGAGTTCGCTGTTGCTGACGGCCTCGCCGAGGGGTTCGATCGCGGCGTGGTTCCAGCCGACGTGGAGGCTGCCCCACGACGTGACGGCGTCGACCGCCTCGATCTGCGTGGTGGCCGGCAGCACGATGTCGGCGTCGCGGGCGGTGTCGGTGACGAACTGGTCGTGCACCACGGTGAACAGGTCGTCGCGCGACAGGCCGGCACGCACGCGTTCACGCTCGGGCACCGACACGAGTGGGTTCACGCCGATCATCACCACGGCGTGCAGCGGCGGGCCGAGCGGGGGGTCGGTGAGGGCACGGCCCAGCTGCGGCATGGCGACACCGCGGGGCGAGCGCCCGGCCAGCAGATCGGGGCGGGCGAGCGCGGCGAAGTCGAACACGTCGTTGGTCCAGGTGCTGACGCTGCGGGCGTAGCCGCCGCCGAGGTGCCGCCACGCACCGATCAGCGCGGGCAGGCAGGTGAGCGTGCGGAAGAACATCGCGCCGTGTTCGTGGTGCTCGGCGCCCACGAGGGTGCGGATGGCGGCGGGTGCCTCGGTGCCGAAGCGGCGGGCGAGGGTCTCGATGTCGCCCTCGTCGAGCCCGGTGATCGCGGCGGCGCGGGCGGGGGTCCAGTCGGCCACGTGCGCGGCGAGGTCGTCGAAGCCGACGGTGTGGGCATCGACCCACTCGCGGTCGACGAGGCCGTCGCGCACCAGCACGTGCATCATCGCCAACATCAAGGCCACGTCGGTACCGGGCCGCGGTTGCAGGAACCAGTCGGCCGCTTCGGCGGTGGCGGTGCGGATGGGGTCGATCACCACGACCGTCGCGCCGCTGTCGCGTGCCTCCTCGATGAACGGCCACAGGTGGCGGTTGGTGAGCCGGGTGTTGGTGCCCCACAACACGATGAACCGGCTGTGCCGGAGGTCGCTGGGGTCCATGCCCTTCCCGGTGCCCATGGTGGTGGCGGTGCCGGCGCCGGCCACCAGCCCGCACAGGCCACCCGTCAGGCGGCTGGCGCCGAGGTGGTGCCACAGGCGGTCGCCGAACATCAGCGCCAACAGGCTCTGGTTGCCGGCGCTCACGTACGGCAGGATCGCCTCGGCGCCGTGCGTGTCGATGATGGTGTGGAACCGCTCGGCGATCTCGGTGAGGGCGTCGTTCCACGTGATCTGCTCGAACCGGCCCTCGCCCTTCGCGCCCACCCGGCGCAGCGGGTGCAGCACGCGCTCGTCGCTGTACACGCGCCCGAGGTAACGGTTCACCTTCGGGCACAGCTCGCCGGCGCTGTACGGGTGCTCGGGGTTGCCGCGCAGCTGGATGGCGCGGCCGTCGTCGTCGACGGTGACCTGCCACCCGCAGCTGTCGGGACAGTCGTGGTGGCAGGTACCGAGGACGAGGCGCATCACTTCATGATGCCGGACAACACCTCACCCGCGTACGCCACGGCGTCGAGATCGTGGGCGTCGGACATGTTGAAGATGAGCCCGTCGAGGCCGGCGTCGAGCAGCGCGGTGACCTGTTCGGCCACCGTGTCGGCGTCGCCCACGAGGAACTGGTTCTTCACGCGCAACTGCAGGTCGGCGGGGAGGTCCTCCACCTTGGCACCGCCGAGGCGTGCCGACAGCTTGGCCTGGGCCTCCTCGTGGGTGCGGCCGAGCATCAGGGTGCCGAGGCGGGTGCGGCAGATCGTCTTCGGGTCGCGGCCGAGCGCGGCGCAGTGGCCGTCGAGCACGCCCATCAGGTGGCGGATCTGGTCGGGGTTGCCGAACACGTTGCAGGCGTCGCCGTACTGGGCCACCATCCGCAGCGTCTTCTTCTCGCCGCTGCCGCCGATGAGCACGGGCGGGCCGCCGGCCTGCACGGGCTTGGGCACGTTGAGTGCGTTGGTGACGTTGAACCACTTGCCGGCGAACGTGGTCTGGTGCTCGACGAACATGCTCTTGATGATCTGCAGGCCTTCCTCGAGCTTCTCGAACCGGTCGGTGAAGGTGCCGAACTCGTAGCCGTACTCGAGGTGCTCCTGTTCGAACCAGCCGGCACCGATGCCCCAGATGGCGCGGCCCTTGGAGATCACGTCGAGCGCGCTGACCTGCTTGGCCAGGAACGCCGGGTTGCGGTAGGTCATGCCGCCCACCATGCAGCCGAGGCGCACCCGCTCGGTGCGGGCCGCGATGGCCGACAGCAGCGTGTACGCCTCGAACATGTTCTCGTCGGGCGAGCCGATGAGGGGCAGTTGGTAGAAGTGGTCCATCACCCACACGCTGTCGAAGCCGCTCTTCTCGGCGGTGACGGCGATGCCGGCGATGGTCTCGAACAGATCGGCCGTGCCGACGCCGGGATAGGTGAACGAGGGGATCTGCAGCCCCATGCGGATGTTCGGGTTCGTCATCCCTGTGACGCTACGCGTTCCACGGAGATCTGCCCGAGACCGACACGCAGATCGAGCTGCACGGCACCGGCCGCGGGGCTGACCTCGGCCTCACTGACGCGGGTGGCGTCCTGGCGCATTCCGTCGGACACCTCCTCGCCCCACACCTCGGCCTGGCCGGCACCGACGTCGGTGCGCACCTCGACGTCGACGTTCGACGGCACGAGCACGCGCAGTTGGCCCGCACCCACCTCGGCGGTCACGGCCAGCGGATCGCCGGGGGTGAACGGCACGTCGCGCAGGTCGATGGTGAGCTGACCGGCGGCCAGGTGCTGGGCGTCCGTGGCGGCGGCCACGGTGGTGGGACGCACGACGCGCTGACCGGCGGCGCCATCGAGGTCGGGCTGGGCGAGGCACAGCACGCCGACCACCATGCCGACGAGCGCGAGCGGGATGGGCAGCACCCAACTGCGGTTCACGACGGTGCTGATGAACAGGGCGACCATCACGATGCCGAGCCCGGTGACGATGACCCACAGTGCCGGGGCGTCCCACCAGCCGAGCGCCTCGACGGCGGCGGCGAACGCGAACCACAGCACGGCCAACCCCACACCGATACTGCCGATGGGGCGACGCGGCGTGCGCACCCGGGGCGTCACCGTCGTCGCCGTCGCGGCCGCGGGGGGCGGGGCAGCGACGGGCGGCGGGAAGCTCGCGGTGAGCGGCACGGTGTCGGTGACGTCGAGCGGGGTGATGGTGACGGGCATCGGGGCGGCCGTGCCCGCGGGGCCGGGGGTGGGTGCCGTGGTCGAGGGCGGCGGGGCCACGCTGCTGCGGGTGGACATCCACAGCAGCACACCGAGCCCGATGAGCAGCAGCCCCCACGGGGCACCGCGGAACAGGAACCAACTGCCCAGCGAACCGAGGCCGCCCATGGCGATGGCCACCACGATCACGATCAACAGCGGCAGACGCCGGCGGTCGGTGACCACGTCGACGATGGGTCGCGCCTCGGCCGGGGTGGGCGGCAGCAGCACCCAGGCCGCCAGGTACACCAGTACGACGGCGGGCAGCAGCAGCGCCGCGATCACGACGGCGACGCGGGTGGTGGTGAGGTCGAAGCCGTAGGCCTTCGACAGCCCGGCGACGACACCGCCGAGCTTGCCACCGTCGTGGCCGCCCTTGGGGACGCGCGACACGGGGGTGTGGCGCCAGCCGGTGCGGGTGGGTTCGTGCATGTCGGTACTCATGCTGTCATGGTGCGCCGTCGGTGGGACGGTGCCATCGGGGACACACCCTGATTCGACCCTGAACCGTCCCCGATGGCAGATCGCCGGCGAGATGCGACAATCACCCCGATGGACACCAGCGCGGTCAGCTTCCACCGCCACGACGACGGGCGCGTCGTGGCGGGCGTTGCGGCGGGTTTCGCGCGTCGGTTCGGCGTCGACGTGGCGGTGGTGCGCGGCGCGTTGGTGGTGCTCACGTTCGCCGCCGGGTTGGGTCTGGTGCTGTACGCCGTGGGTGCGGTGCTGTCGAAGCCATCGTTGCCCGAGGGCGATCAGCCGGGCGAACCCGTCGAGATGCGCCGCACCGTGGCCGTGGTGCTGGTGGCGGCCGGGTTGTTGCTGGTGGTGCGGTCGACCGGACTGTGGTTGGGCGACGCGGTGATGGCCGTGGTGGTGGTGCTGGTGGCGGGTGTGGTGGTGCTGGCCATGGTGGGCGACGAGGTGGCCGACGAGTCGCGCCTCGCAGCGATCATCGCCGGTCGGCACGCGCGCGCTCGGGTGTTCGTGGGTGCCGGGCTGCTGGTGGTGGGCCTGGTGGCCGTCGGTGTCGCCGACCCCGTGTCGGGCACGGTGCGGATCGGTGTGCTGGCTGCCGCCATCAGCATCGTGGGGGTGGCGCTGTTGGTGGGGCCGTGGATCGCCCGCCTCGCGCAGGCGGCGGCGGAAGAACGCCGGCAGCGCATCCGTTCCGAGGAACGGGAGGCAATGGCCGCGCACCTGCACGACTCGGTGCTGCAGACGTTGGCGCTCATCCAACGCAACGCCGACGATCCGCGTCGCACGGCTTCGCTGGCCCGACAGCAGGAACACGAACTGCGCGCGTGGTTGTTCGGCGGTGACGCGCCGGTCGACGCCTCGGTCACCGCAGCGATGGGCGCGATGGCACGTGAGGTGGAGGCCCGCTACGACGTGCGGGTGGAGGTGGTGACGGTAGGCGACGCACCACTCGACGAGGCACTGCAGTCGCTGGTGGCCGCCACCCGCGAAGCGTGCGTGAACGCGGCGTCGCACAGCGGAGCGACGTCGGTGTCGCTCTACGTAGAGGTCACCGACCAGGCCGTGGAGGCGTTCGTGCGCGACCGCGGCCGCGGGTTCGACCCGGCGGCCACCGGGCCCGACCGGCGCGGTATCGCGCAGTCCATCGTCGGACGCGTGGAACGTGTCGGCGGCACGGCCGAGATCGTCTCGTCGCCGGGCGACGGCACCGAGGTGCGGCTACGCGTGCCGCGCGAGGTGACGGCGGATGGCAGTGTGACGCCGTGACCGTGCGCGTGTTCCTGGTCGACGACCATGCCCTGTTCCGCTCCGGGGTGAAGGCCGAGTTGGGCGATTCCGTCGAGGTGGTGGGCGAGGCCGGCACCGTGGCCGACGCAGTGCGCGGTGTGCTGGATGCCCGACCCGACGTGGTGCTGCTCGACGTGCACCTGCCCGACGGCGGCGGTCGTGCCGTCATCGAGCGCGTACACCGCGAATGGCCCGAGGCGGTGTTTCTCGCCCTGTCGGTCAGCGACGCTGCCGACGACGTGGTGGCGGTCATCCGTGCCGGCGCCCGCGGCTACGTCACCAAGACCATCGACCCCCGCGAGTTGGTCGATGCCATCGGTCGTGTGCACGAGGGCGACGCCGTGTTCTCACCGCGGCTGGCGGGGTTCGTGCTCGACGCGTTCTCGGGTCAGGCGCCGCCGGCGCACGATCCCGAACTCGATCTGCTCACCGCCCGCGAGCAGGAGGTGATGCGGCTCATCGCCCGTGGCTACACGTACCGCGAGGCCGCGGCGAACCTGCACCTGTCGGTGAAGACCGTGGAGACCCACGTGTCGGCGGTGCTGCGCAAGCTGCAGCTCAGCAACCGCAAGGAACTCACCACCTGGGCCACCTCCCGCCGCCTCCTCTGACCGGCACGCAAGGAGCGGTTGTGGGAGCAGCTCGTCCACCGTGGCACCGATCGCGGCAGCTCGGATCGCTGCATCTGGCGCTGATTCGTCCCGGAATCCGGGACGAATCAGCGCCAGAAGCCATTCCGGAACAGATCGCGCCCAGATGCCCCCGCGCCCCGCGGCGGAGGGCCGGTGCCGAACTCAGGACTCGGTGAGGAAGCGGATCTGCTTGGCCACTTCGCCGAAGCGTTCGATGCGCTCGGGGTGGCCCATCAGTGCGTTGTAGAACACCAGGCGCGATGCAACGTCGCCGTACTTGTCGACCAGTGCCTGGGCCAGGCCGTCCCAGGTGGCCTCGGTGCAGAACGTGGCCAGGTGGTCGTCGGTGATCTGCGCGGCCATCGCCGCCAGGTCGCCGTTCTTCTGGTGCTCGCGCACGCGGGCGGTGGTGCCCTCGAAGCCGGCTTCGTCCCAGATGAACGCGTAGTTCGGGGTGCTGCCGTAGAAGCTGAGCATGCCGCGCAGCAGTTCACGGTCGGCGGCGCGCTCGGCTTCGGTGTCGCCGACGATGATGTTCACCGGCACGATGATGCTGATGTCGTCGAGCGAGCGGCCCATCTCCGTGGCGCCACGGGCCACGTTCGGCAGCACGTGCCGGTGCAGGTAACCGGGTTCGCCGATCGGATGCACGTGCACGCCGTCGGCCACCTCGCCGGCCATGCGCAGCATCCACGGATTCACGGCGGCGATGTCCACCTTCGGGTCGGGCACGTCGATGGGGCCGGGGCTCCACTGGCGGTTCAGCCAGGTGAGTTCGTAGAACGAGCCACGGTGGTCGAGCGGCTCACCGCGGAAGCCGGCGAAGCACGCCTTCACGGCCTGCACGTAGTCGCGCAGGCGCGGGCCGGGGGAGTCGAACTCCACGCCGTAGCGGCGCACGATGTGGGTGCGCACCTGGGTGCCCAGGCCGAGGCGGAACTTGCCACCCGTGGCCTCCTGCAACTCCCACGCCACCTGCGCGGTCACCATCGGGCTGCGGGGGAATGCCACGGCGACGCCGGTGCTGAGCTCCAGCCCGGGCGCAGCGGCTGCGGCGACGGCCGCCGACAGGTACGCCGTGCGGCCCGCCTCGGTGAAGAGGATGCCGTCGAACCCGGCCGACAGGAGCGCTCGCGCGGTGCCGTCCATCCGTTGCAGCGGTTGCGGAGTGAGCATGACGTCGACGTGCATGAGGGGAGCGTAGGTCGCGACTACGGTGCGCAACGGAGGGAGATGCACCCATGACGAAGGCAGCCATCGCGGCGCTGCGCGCCGAACACTCGCACGCGTTGGAGTTGTTCGACTCGCTCACCGACGACGAGTGGGCGCGTCCCAGTGGCTGCGCCGGATGGCGGGTGCAGGACGTCGCGCAGCACATGGCGGCCACGTTCCACGGCATCGCCGACCCGGGCAGCATCGAGCAGGGCACCACCAACGACGTGGAGGCCAATGCCGAGGTGCCGGTGCAGGCGCGCCGCAACTGGACACCGAACGAGGTGTTGCACGAGTACCGCGAGTGGAGCGAGAAGGGCATCGCCGCGTTGGCCGCGATGCAGGAGCCGCCGATGTCGGAGACCGTGGTGCCCATCGCCAACCTGGGCAGCCATCCGCTGCACCTGATGGGCAACGCGATCGCGTTCGACCACTACTGCCACCTGCGCCACGACATCGGGGTCGCCGTCGACCGGGCGGCCGATCTGCCGCACGACCCGGCGGTGCTGGAGGCCACCGTGCAGTGGATGATGGCCGGGCTGCCGCAGATGTGCGCGACGGCGTTGGCCGAGTGCGAGCACGGGGTGAACATCGTGTTCACCGACCTGCGCCACACCATCTACCACGTGCGGCCAAGTGCGCCCGGCGAGCAGTGGCAGGTGGGCCTCGGGCTCGACGCACTGCTCGGCATCTGCGTGACCTCCGCCCACGAGTTCGTCAGCTGGGGCACCAAGCGCAGCGACTGGCGCATGCATGCCCAACTCACCGACCCGGTGGCCGCCGCCACCCTCGACGCGATCGACATCATCTGACCATGGCCATCGTCCTGCTCCACGGCAACCCCGAGACTCCGGTCATCTGGGAGCCCCTCGTGGCCGAACTCGGTCGCGACGACGTGTACACCCCGCAACTCCCCGGCTTCGGCTGCCCGGTCCCGAAGGGGTTCGGCGCGACGAAGGAGGAGTACGCGCTCTGGCTGGTGGCCGAACTCGAACCGATCGTGTACGAACACGGCCCGATCGACTTCGTCGGGCACGACTGGGGCGGCGGCATCGGCATGCGCGCCGTGAGCCTGCGGCCGCACCTGTTCCGCACGTGGGCGTGCGACGTGCTCGGTCTGTTCCACCCCGACTACGTGTGGCACGACTTCGCCCAGATCTGGCAGACGCCCGGCGCGGGCGAGGCGTACTTCGAGCAGAACGCCGCCACCCCGGCGGAGGACCGCATCGCGCTGTTCGAAGCCATCGGCATCCCGCGCGCCACCGGCGAGCGACTGGTCGCGGCGGGCGACGCAACCATGGGCGAGTGTGTCCTGGCGCTGTACCGCTCGGCCGCACAGCCGGCGATGAAGGAGTGGGGCGAGCACCTCGGGCCTGCCGCCACCATCCCGGGGCTGGCCATCATCGCCCCGAACGACCCGTTCGTGCAGGGCGAGACGCTCGGTGCCGAGGTGGCCGATCGCATCGGCGCGCGGCGGCACGTGCTGCCGGGCCAGGGTCACTGGTGGATGCTCGGCGATCCCGCCGCCGGCGCGGCGATGCTGACAACGTTCTGGGCGGAGGCCTACTGATGATGGACACGATGACGGTGACATGCCCGCGTTGCGGGAGCCAGACCGACGAACGCTTCTACGGCCCGTGCACCTCGTGCCGCACCGAACTGCGCCTGAAGTTCGAGGGCGAGGGACGAGACGTGGAAGTGGCGGAATACGTGCCGAAGATGAACGTCACCCCGAACGCGGTGGCGTTGAAGGACGACTGACTCTCTGCCGGGTCAGTCGGCGGTGGGCAGGCCGCCACCGGGGCGGAACACGGGGTCGTTCTCCTGCTTGGCCATGCGCGCCTGCATCTGTTGCATGGTGACGCCCATGGCCGCGGCCGCCTTCTCGTCGCCCATGATCTTGCTCATCACGGCGGCGCTGGCGCCGGCCATCAACTCGCCCTTGCGCTCGGCCACGTACTCCGCCGAGGCCATCTGTGGGCGGATGGTGCCGTTCACCGCGGGAATGACGTAGCGGGCGACGAGGTCCCACGACTTGCGGGTGTGCTCGATGTTGGCCCAGTCGTTCGCGAAGCCGAGCACCACGCCGAACCCACCCGTGGTCTCCTGCAACTGGAGGATGGCCTCGATGAGGTCGTCGGGCGTACCGATGACGGCAGCGCCACCCCCTTCGGCGCCGCCGGCGGCCACCTGGTTGTACAGCTCCTCGGGGTCGTCCACCCACTGGGCGCCGGGCCGGCCGAGCACCTTCACGTTGTACTCGTTGTGCCACTTCTGCAGACCGAGGATCGACTGCTCCTTGGCC
>SXKB01000096.1 GCA_005778215.1 Actinomycetota bacterium
CAGCTACACCCACACCGCCACGGTGGCCCGCTTCCATCGCATGCGCGGCAAGCAGGACTTCTACCCCCTCGGGTGGGACGACAACGGTCTCGCCACCGAGCGCCGCGTGCAGAACGTCACGGGCGTGCGGTGCGATCCCTCGCTGCCGCACGATCCCGGGTTCACCGCGCCGTTCAACGGCGACGTGCCGAAGGACCATCGCGCCATCCCGGTGAGCCGGCCGAACTTCGTCGAACTGTGCCGCGAGGTCACCCACCTCGACGAGCAGGTGTTCGAGGAGCTGTTCCGCCGTCTCGGCCTCAGCGTCGACTGGACGTTGCTGTACACCACCATCGGCGACCGCGCCCGCCGCGTCAGCCAGCGTGCGTTCCTGCGCAACCTCGCCCGCGGCGAGGCGTACCAGCAGGACGCCCCCACGCTGTACGACATCGACGAGCGCACCGCGGTGGCCCAGGCCGAGATGGAAGACCGCGAGATGCCGGGCGCCTACCACCAGGTGGCGTTCCATCGCACCGACGGCGGCGGCGACCTGGTCATCGACACCACCCGTCCCGAACTGCTCGCCAGCTGCGTGGCCATGGTGGCCCACCCCGACGACGCGCGGTTCCAGCCGTTCTTCGGCACCACCGTGCGCACCCCCATCTTCCACGTCGAAGTGCCCGTGTTGGCGCATCCGCTGGCCGACCCCGAGAAGGGCACCGGCATCGCGATGATCTGCACCTTCGGTGACGTCACCGACGTCACCTGGTGGCGCGAACTGAACCTGCCGTCGCGGGCGCTCATCGGCTTCGACGGCCGCTTCGCCACCGAGTGCCCGGCGTGGATCACCGCGCCCGAGGGCCAGACCGCGTACGCCGAGATCGCCGGCCTTGCACCGAAGCAGGCGCAGAAGAAGATGGTCGAACTGCTGCAGGCATCGGGCGAGATGCTCGGCGACCCGCGGCCCATCTCGCATCCGGTGACGTTCTACGAGCGCGGTTCGCGCCCGCTCGAGATCGTCGCCACCCGGCAGTGGTACATCCGCAACGGTGGCCGCGACGGCGAACTGCGCGACGCGCTCGTGGCACGCGGCAGCGAGCTCACGTGGCACCCGTCGTACATGCAGCACCGCTACGACAACTGGGTCGGTGGCCTCAACGGCGACTGGCTGGTGAGCCGTCAGCGTTTCTTCGGCGTGCCGATCCCGCTGTGGTACCGACTCGACGCCGACGGCAACCCGAAGTACGACGAGGTGTTGGTGCCGTCGGAAGATCGCCTGCCGGTCGACCCGAGCACCGACTGCCCGGAGGGCTTCACCAACGACCAGCGCGGCGTGCCGGGCGGGTTCATCGGCGACCCCGACGTGATGGACACGTGGGCCACGTCGTCGCTCACCCCGCAGATCGCTGGCGGCTGGGAGGAGACCGAGCAGTCGGTGTTCGACCAGGTGTTCCCGTACGACGTGCGCCCGCAGGGTCACGACATCATCCGTACGTGGCTGTTCGCCACGATGGTGCGCAGCCACCACCAACACGGCTGCCCGCCGTGGCGCAACGCGGCCCTGAGCGGCTGGATCCTCGATCCCGACCGCAAGAAGATGTCGAAGAGCAAGGGCAACGTGGTCACGCCGATGCACCTGCTCGAGCAGTACGGCACCGATGCAGTGCGGTACTGGGCCGCCAGCGGCCGGCCGGGTGTCGACACCGCATTCGACGAAGGCCAGATGAAGATCGGCCGCAAGCTGGCCACGAAGCTGCTCAACGCGACGAAGTTCGTGCTGTCGTTCGGCGAGCCACCGGCCGGTGCTGCGCCCACCGAGGCCATCGACCTGGCGATGCTCGCGCGTCTCGACGCCGTCATCGCCGACGCCACCACGGCGTTCGACGGTTTCGACTACGCCCGCGCGCTCGAACTGGTCGAGGGCTTCTTCTGGTGGTTCTGCGACGACTACGTGGAGCTGGTGAAGGGCCGTGCCTACAACGGCCACGGCGAAGCAGGGCGCGACTCGGCGCTCGCCGCGCTGCGCACGGCGCTGCACGCCGTGCACCGCCTGTTCGCTCCGTTCCTGCCCTTCGTCACCGACGAGGTGTGGAGTGGGTGGCAGACCGGCTCGGTGCACGCACAGACCTGGCCGGCCGCGGGTGCCGGCGGCGACGCCGCGATGCTCGAACCGGTGGGCGAGGTGCTCGCCGCCATCCGCCGCGCGAAGACCGAGGCGAAGGCCAGCCAGAAGGCCGCCGTGTCGGTGGCCGTGGTCAGTGGCCCGGCCGACGTGCTGGCGATGGTGCGCGCCGCACAGGTCGACCTGTGCGACGCCGGCTCGGTGGCCGAACTGCAGTGGGTGGACGCCGAGGCACTCGCCACGGCCGTCACCCTTGCCCCGGTCGAGCCCGCCGCCGACTGACCCGCCCGGTCACTCCTCGACGGGTGGGACGAAGTTGCGCAGTTCTACCACCGGCGCAGCCAGCGACGGGGCCGCCAACTGACCCGACTCGAAGGCCTGCAGCGCGAGCCGGCGCCAGCGGCGGCGGACCGCATCGTGCGCGCCCGGCACGGTGGCAACGGTGAGGCGGTACACGTAGCGGTCGTCGGTGGCGTTGGTGACGCCCACGGCCGTCGGCTCGCCGACCAACTTGCCCTCGACCTCCGGATCAGCGGCCAGGGCCGCGCACAGCGCGTCGCCCTCGCGGTCGAGTTCGGCGAGCGATGTGGCCCTCGACACTTCGATGTCGAGCACTGCCATCGGCGCCTTCGACAGGTTCGCCACGCGCAGCACGCCACCGTGCGGTACGTGCCAGATGCCGCCCTGGCCGTCACGCAGCCGCACCGATCGCAGGGTGATGCGTTCCACCGTGCCCGTCGCGTGGCCGACGTCGACCACGTCGCCCACGCCGTACTGGTCCTCGGACAGCACGAACAGACCGGAGATGACGTCGCGGACCAACTGCTGCGCGCCGAACGCCACGGCACCGCCGACCACGGTGGCGGTGGCCACGAACGCACCGATGTTGATACCGAGCTCACCGATGATGGTGATGATCGAGACCGTCCAGATGACGCCGATGAGCGCACCGCGAAGGGCCCCGGCGAGCGCTCGCTGCCGGCCCTCCGCCCGCGCCTTGTCGACGCCGGGGAGTTCGATGGTGCGTTTCACGAACCGCCGGATGGCCCGCTGCACGAGCAGTGTGAGCAGGTAGGCGGTCAGCAGCGCGAGCGCGATGCGCACCGGTACCCACAGGTGCCACTTCTCGAGTTGTTGCACCCACTCGGGTTGGGTCTCGGCGATCACGACCGCGACGATAACCGTGCCGGTGGGCGCAGTAACCTGTGCACCGCAATGGAGACCCCCACCCCCGAGCCGCCGGCGGCCCCGTTCAGGCCGCGCCACACCACCGCGCAGAAAGTCGTGCTCGGGGTGAACATCATCATCGTCATCGCCTGCGTGGCCGGTGCCGTGGGGCTGCTGTACGGCAAGAACCAACTCGACAACCGCCTGCAGACCGCACGCGTCGACGTGTCCACCACGCTCGGTTCGGCCGGCGTCGTCACCTCCACCACCCTCGGCCTCGACACCAGCACCACCACGGGGGCCACGTTCCCGCCCGCCGATCCGGCAGCGAAGAACTTCCTCATCACCGGCTCCGACGCGAACGCCTGCGTCGACCCCGGCTCGCCGTGGGCCAACGCCGCCGACCAGGCGCGCGAGAACATCGGCAACCGCAGCGACACCATCATGGTGATGCGGGTCGACCCGGCCACGCGCCAGGCAGCCGTGCTGTCGTTCCCCCGCGACCTGTGGGTGAAGATCCCGAACAAGAGCAAGAACCGCATCAACTCGGCGTACGTGAAGGACGACTACTCACTGCTCGCCGCCACCCTGTACGAGAACTTCGGCATCGTCGTCGACCACTACCTGCAGGTCGATTTCTGTGCGTTCAAGCGCATCGTCGATGCCGTGGGCGGCGTGGCCGTGCCGTTCGAGACGCCCATCCAGGACAAGAACGTCGGCCTCAACATCACCACCGCCGGCTGCCACACCTTCAGTGGCGATGAGGCGCTGGCCTACGTGCGGTCACGCCATCTGAAGTGGGTCGACGAGAACGGCAAGACCCACGAGGACCGTGCCAGCGACCTCGGCCGCATCTCCCGGCAGCAGGACTTCCTGCGCCGTGTGCTGCAGGCCGCCCTGAAGAAGGGTCTCTTCGACCCCGCCATCGCGCAAGCGCTCATCAAGTCGCTGCAGACCGAGATCGTCACCGAGGAAGGCTTCACGGTGAACGACATGCTGCGCTTCGCCGGCGTGCTCCGCGATGTCGATCCGGCCGGCATCAACACCTACCAGGTGGAGGCCAGCCGCCTCATCGTGTCGGGCAACGATGTGCTCGAGCCGAAGATCGGCGGCGAGAACATGCAGGCCATCCTCGCCATCTTCCAGGGCAAGGCGCCGCTCGCCGGTGCGCCCGACCAGGTGTTCACCACCACCACGACGTCCACCGTGCCGGGCAGCACGACGTCGTCGACGGCCACCACCACCACGGTGGCCGGCACCGGCACCACCGTCGTGGCGCCCGAGGAGAACGTGAAGGGCGACATCGTCCCTTCCGAAGACGTCGTCTGCTGAGCGGCCTGCGGCGTCAGCCGCGGTCGAGCACCCTCGCCAACGCCTCGGCCACCTGTGACGGCCCCTTCACCGTGGTGATACGCGCCCCGATGCGCGCGGCGAACGCCTGCGCCTCGTCGTCGTCGCTCTCGGGGGCGATGATCACCACCTCGTCGTGCAACGCCGCGGCCGCGACCGGGTCGCCGTCGACCGTGGAGCGGCAGTCGCTCAACAACACCGTGATCTTGCGACCGGCTCGACTGCGCGTGAGTTGCTCATGAGCAATCCACAGGGCACCCGCCAGATCGGTGGTGCCGTACCCGCGCAGCGAGAGCACATCGGTGACCACCAGATCGCTCGGCTTCGGGGTGGTCTGGCCCTTGGCCACCACCACGTCCTTGCCGAACGCCAGCACGCTGTAGTCCTGCGGCGAGCGGTTCGCCACGGCGGCGGCGGCCACCGCCGACGTGGCGAGCGGCTTGCCACCCATCGAACCGCTGCGGTCCACCAACAAACACAACGCGGTCTCGGGCTTCACCCAGCCACGCACGCGGAGTCGGTCGGGGTCGACGGCGCCGCCGTGGCCCTCGAGGATGGCTTCCAGGCTCGCGTCGACGTCGAGGTCGCCGCCGTCGGCACGGTACGGCAACTCCTTCAGCGTGCCGATGCCACGCGGCCGCTGCGGGCCACGGCGCGCCACGTCGAGGAACAGCTTCCCGGCCAGTCGACGGGCCAGCTCGCGCAACTGCTGATCGGTGGCGCCCACCAGATCGGCCAGCAGCGCCAGCGTCTCGTCGGGATCGTCGCGCAGCCCTACGTCGATCGCGTCCTCGTTCAGCTCACCGACCTCGGGCGACACCTGCTCGAACTTCGGGTTGCGCGCCAGGTCTCGGCGCGACGTGGTGCGCTTCTGATTCTTCGCCACTTCGGCGTCGGCCTCGTCGCCCTCCTTCGCAG
>SXKB01000097.1 GCA_005778215.1 Actinomycetota bacterium
CTTCTTCGACAACGCCGAGGGCTATGCGGCGGGGGAGAGCGAGGCCATCATGGGCCGCGTCATCCGTCAGCTCGGGTGGAAGCGCCACGAGTACGTGCTGAGCACAAAGTTCTACTGGGGCATCCACGGCAACGTGCGCAACATGCGCAACACCCTCAACCGCAAGTACCTGATGCAGGCCATCGACGCCTCGCTCGAGCGGTACGAGCTCGACTTCATCGACCTGGTGTACTGCCACCGCCCCGACCCCGACACGCCCATCGAGGAGACCGTGTGGGCCATGAGCGACATGGTCAGCCAGGGCAAGGCCCTGTACTGGGGCACCAGCGAGTGGTCGGCCGACGAGATCCGCGCCGCGTGGTTGATCGCCGACCGTCACCACCTGCACAAGCCCGTGATGGAGCAGCCGCAGTACAACCTGCTCGTGCGTGACCGCGTCGAGAAGGAGTACGCCCGGCTGTACGAGGACATCGGCCTCGGCACCACCATCTGGAGCCCGCTCGCCTCCGGGCTGCTCACCGGCAAGTACAAGGACGGCATCCCCGAGGGCAGCCGCGGCGCGTTGGCCGGCTACGAGTTCCTGCAGGACCGCCTCACCGAGCGGGCGGCCATCGAGAAGGTGGAGGGGCTGCGTCCCATCGCCGACGAACTCGGCTGCACCCTTGCGCAGTTGGCCATTGCCTGGTGCGCGTACAACCCGCACGTGTCCACGGTCATCACCGGTGCCAGCCGCCCCAGCCAGGTGGTCGAGAACTTCAAGGCCCTCGACGTGCTCGCCGCCCTCACCCCGGAACTCGTCGCCCGCATCGAGGCCGTGTTCGCGTAACCTCGCAGTGATGCGTACTTCGCTGCAGGAACTCCTCGCCACCGGCCGCCCGTTGCTGGCCGACGGCGCCACGGGCACCAACTACTTCGCGGCCGGTCTGGCCTCGGGCGAGCCGCCCGAGTTCTGGACCGTCGAGCGCCCGGAGGAGGTGACCGGCCTCCACCAGAAGTTCGTCGACGCCGGCGCCGACATCATCCTCACCAACACGTTCGGCTGCAACCCGCACCGGCTGAAGCTGCACAAGGCCGAGGCGCGCACGTACGAGCTGGCGAAGGCAGCGGCCGAGCTGGCCCGATCCGTCGCCGACCCCGCGCCGCGCCCGGTGGTGGTGGCCGGTTCGGTGGGCCCCACCGGTGAGCTGTTCGAACCGCTCGGCGCACTCACCCACGAGGCGGCCGTCGCCTCGTTCGGCGAGGAGATCCGTGGGCTGAAGGACGGCGGCGCCGATGTCGTGTGGATCGAGACCATGTCGGCCCCCGAGGAAGTGCACGCGGCGGCGACGGCGGCCATCGCGCACGACATGCCGTACGTGGTCACCTGCTCGTTCGACACGGCGGGCCGCACGATGATGGGTCTGATGCCGAACCAGTTGGCTGCGGTGCTCGACGCCGAACCCGTGGGCCCGCTCGCGCAGGGCGCGAACTGCGGCGTCGGTGCACCCGACATCCTGGTCACCGTGCTCGAGATGCAGACGGCCGGTCGCCCGGTGGTCAGCAAGGGCAACTGCGGCGTGCCGCAGTTCCACGGCACCGAGATCGTGTACTCGGGCACGCCCGATCTGATGGGTCGGTACGCGGCGCTCGCCGTCGACGCCGGCGCCGCCATCATCGGTGGTTGTTGCGGCACCTCGCCCGAGCACCTCGCCGCAATGCGTGCGTCCATCGACGGCCACACCAAGGGTGCCGCGCCCACCGTCGAGCAGATCGTGGAGGCCGTCGGCCCGCTCACCAACTCGGCGCCCACCGCCAGCAGCGGTGAACGCCGCGGCCGTCGCAACCGGGGCGAGTGAGGCGGCTCGGCGTCAGACGCCGAGCCAGAACTTCAGCACCGCGGCCGACAGGGGCACCTGTTCGGCCGCGCTTGCACCGGTGGCCAGGGTGAGCACCGTGTACGTCGCGCCGTTGGTGACGATGTAGAGCGTGGAGTCGGCGCCCACGAGCGCACCCTGCAGCGCCGGATCGTCGAACGGCGTGGGCGTGCCGAGCGAGGCCTGCAGGTCGGCCCACGCGGCCTGGTCGCCGGCGTCGGTGAGCATCGCCAGCGTGACCGACTTCGACTGGTCGTTCAGCCCGAGGAACTGGCACGTGCCGGCGCCGACGACGAAGCCGTCGCTCATCGGCACGCCCACCAGGGTGGACAGGTCGGTGGCGTTGGGCATCGCCGAGCAGTCGGGGATGAACGTGGTGGTCGGCGCGATGGTGGTGGACACCGTCGTGGTGCTCTGGCCCACCGTGCTGCCGGGGAGGCCGGTGGCGTCGGTGGCGTCACCGTCGTCGCCGCCGCTGCACGCGGCGGCCAGTGCCAGCACGGCACTGAGGGCGATGATTCGGGCCACGAGGGGTCGACGCACGGGGGTTCCTTTCGACAGGGGCACCCCAGTATCGGCGCGTTGGGGGCCTGACGTGAGGGACGGTACCCTGCGGCACGTGCCCCTCGACGACGAGAAGCTGCCCATCAAGATGCTCAACGACCGGGTGCTGGTGCGCATCCCCGAGAAGGACGGCGAGCGCCGTTCCTCGGGTGGCATCCTCATTCCGGCCACCGCGCAGTTGTCGAAGCGGCTGGCGTGGGCCGAGGTCGTGGCGCTCGGACAGAACGTCCGCACCGCCGAAGTGGGCGACCGTGTGCTGTTCAGCCCCGAGGACCGTTACGAGGTCGAAGTGGGCGGTACCGACTACATCATGTTGCGCGAGCGCGACATCCACGCCGTCGCCGCGTCGCGCATCGAGCAGCACACCGGCCTGTATCTCTGAGGTCCCGGCGGGTCGACTTCCTCGGTGCGCAAGCCGGTGGTTCTGGGCATGCCCAGAACCACCCCGGGGTCGTTCTGGGCATGCCCGGAACGTGCACCGACCCGCCGACGAGCGCGGTCATGCCACGGGTCTGTGAATGCACAGACCCGCACGTCGGGCTCTGTGCATTCACAGACGACCCGGGTGGGCCCGACCGGAGGCGGATGACCCGGCCTGTATCTCTGAGGTCCCAGCGGGTCGCTGCTCCTAACATGGCCCGCATGCCCGACGCCGTCGCCATCCACGCCACCGCCGACCAGCTGGCCACCGTGAAGTACGACGCCAATGGTCTGGTGCCGTGCATCGCCCAGGACATCACCACCCGCTCGGTGCTGATGATGGCGTGGATGAACGCCGAGACGCTGCAGATGACGCTCGAGGAAGGCCGCATGGTCTACTGGAGTCGCAGCCGCCAGGAGGTGTGGCGCAAGGGCGACACCAGCGGCGACCGCCAGTTCGTGCGTGAGGCGTACTACGACTGCGATGGCGACACGCTGCTGTTCCTGGTGGAGCAGGAGGGCAAGGGTGCGTGTCACACCGGCGAGTACTCGTGCTTCTACCGGGCCTTCGGGGAAGGCCAGTGAGCCTTCGCATCCGCCCCAGTCGCGACGAGTTCCACGCCCTGGCGGTCGAGCACACGGTGGTGCCCGTGTGGGCCGAACTGCTGGCCGACCTCGAGACGCCGGTGTCGGCCTACCTGAAGCTGGTGGGCGACGGTGACGGCTTCCTGCTCGAGTCGGTCGAGCACGGTGAACGGTGGAGCCGATTCAGCTTCGTGGGTCACGACCCGGTGGCCACGTTCGAACTGCGCAACGGCACGGTCACGAAGCACGGCCAGCACCTCAGCGCCGACATTCCGTACGACCAGGGCATGCTCGCCGTGCTCGACGCGGTGCTCGAGGCCTACAAGGCGCCCATCATGCCCGACCTGCCGCCGTTGCAGGGTGGGGTGATGGGGTACCTGGGGTACGACGTGGTGCGCGAGGTGGAGCACCTGCCCGACGCGCCCACCGACGACCGTGGCATGCCCGATGCGGTGATGAGCATCATCGGTTCGTTGGCGGCGTTCGACCACTGGCGCCAGCGGATGTATCTCATCGAGAGCGTGCCGGTGCTGCACATGGACGCCGAAGGTGTCGACCGCGAGTACGAGGCCGCCATCGAGCGCGTGCTGGCGGCGGCGGCGAAGCTGTCGGTGCCGCTGGCCACGCCGGCCGTGGAACCGCCCGAACGAGGCGAGGCCCCGCCCGACGTGCGCAGCACGATGGCCGACGGCATGTACCAGCGTGCGGTGGAGGTGGCGAAGGAGCACATCCTCGCCGGCGACATCTTCCAGGTGGTGCTCGCGCAGCGCTACGACATCGACCTGCAGGCCGACCCGTTCGACTTCTACCGCGTGCTGCGGCAGGTGAACCCCAGCCCGTACATGTACTTCCTGCGGCACCCCGACATCACCATCGCGGGCAGTTCGCCCGAGCCGATGGTGCAGGTGCTCGGTCGCAAGGTGGTCAGCCGGCCGATTGCCGGCACCCGCCGCCGGGGTCGCACTGAGGACGACGACCGCCGCATGGCAGGGGAGCTGAAGGAGAACCCGAAGGAGGTGGCCGAGCACATCATGCTCGTCGACCTCGCCCGCAACGACGTGGGCCGCATCGCGAAGTTCGGCACGGTCAGCGTCGACGAGTTGATGACGCTCGAGAAGTACAGCCACGTGATGCACCTCACCTCCGAGGTGAGCGGTGAACTGCTCGAGGGGCGCACGCCCATC
>SXKB01000014.1 GCA_005778215.1 Actinomycetota bacterium
CCGCCACCTAGCGCTTGAACTTCATCCGGAACGCCGGGAACTGCAGCGACAGCGAACCGTCGGTGCCACATGAGTACGACGCCGCACCGACCAGGCCGTAGACGTCCTCGATCTCGAGGTCGCGATCGTCGGTGTTCGTGCCGGGCAGGGAGAGCGTGCCCGTGAACGGCTTGCCGGCCACCGTGAGGTCGTACACCACGGTGCCCGTGAGGGCCTTCAGGGTGAACGTCATCGTGGTGGCCGTGCGGGCGTAGGTGCCGCTGGCCGTGGCCTTCACTCGTGCGGTGCCGGTGACGGGGCCCCACTGCGACGTGCCCGAGAGCGTGGCGCCCTGGTCGGCGGTGAGGGTCCAGGTGTTGTCGGTCTTCACCGACGCGGTGACACCGGCGCCCTGGAGCTGCACGTCCACCTTGCCGGCCGCCGTGGTGACCAGACCGGAGAGCGTGGCGCTCGACACCTGCCACGTGCCGGTCGGGCAGGCCGCAGCGCCGCCACCGCCCACGGGCAGCAGCACGATGCCGCACGAACTCAAGATGAACGTGCTCAGCAGTACACACACCGCCATCGCTCGTCGCGTTACGGACATCCCACACCCCCAAGTGTTCGTGGACGGACGCAGCGTAGTGCGGCTCGGTAACGGCCCCGGACATGACGCGCTGCCAAGCTGTCGCCGGGGACATCGAGGGGGAACTCATGACTGCTTGGAACTTCGCCGACGTGTACGAACTCGTCGCCGCACAGGTGCCGGATCGTCCGTGCCAGGTGCAGGGCGATCGGGTCATCACCTGGGCACAGTTCGACGCCAGGGCGAACGCATTCGCCGCTGATCTGCTGGCGGCGGGCCTCACGCACCAGAGCAAGGTGGCGGCCTATCTGCACAACGGGCCCGAGTACCTCGAGACGTACATCGGTGCGTTCAAGGGTGGCTTCGCGCCGGTGAACACCAACTACCGGTACGGGCACGACGAGATCGTGTACCTGTTCGACAACGCCGATGCCGAGGCCGTGGTGTTCCACGAGGCGTTCCTCGACCTCGTCGAGCGCGTGCGCCACGAGCTGCCCAAGGTGCGCCGGTGGTACTGCGTCACCGAGGGCGGCACGGCGCCCGACTGGGCGACCGACTACGAGGCCGTGGTGTCGCCCGGTGTCGCCGAGTCGGTGCGCGGACCATGGGGTCGCAGCGGCGACGACCTGCTGCTGCTCTACACCGGTGGCACCACCGGCATGCCGAAGGGCGTGATGTGGCGCCAGGACGACCTGTTCAACGTGCTCGGCTCCGGCGGCAACGCGGTGCTGGGCATTCCGCCCGCCGAGTCGATGGCACAGCTCGCCGAACGTCTCACCCCCGACTCGCCGTCGTTCGTGCTGCTGTCGGCCTGCCCGCTCATGCACGGCACCGGCCAGTTCTCCAGCCTCATCGCGATGAACCTCGGCGGGTGCGTGGTCACGCTGCCCTCGCGGCACTTCGACGTGCACGAGCTGCTCGGCGAGGTGGAGCGCAACCGGGTGAACTCGATCATCATCGTCGGCCAGGCGTTCGCCGGCCCGATCCTCGAGACACTCGACGCCGAGCCGGGCCGGCACGACCTGTCGAGCGTCATCATGATGTCGTCGTCGGGTGTGATGTGGGCGCAGGACAACAAGGAGGGCCTGCTGCGGCACCTGCCCCAGGCTGCGCTGTTCGACTCGTTCGGCTCGTCGGAAGCCGTGGGCATGGGCGCATCGGTGTCCACCGCCGGTGGCGCCTCGCAGACGGCGCGATTCCAGATCGGGCCTGCCTGTGCCGTGTTCACCGAGGACGGACGACGGGTCACACCCGGTTCGGGCGAGCGAGGGCTGGTCGCCGTGAGCGGGTTCATCCCGCTCGGCTACTACAAGGACGAGGCCAAGACCGCGCAGACGTTCCGCACGTTCGAGGGCCAGCGCTGGACGGTGCCGGGGGACTGGGCCGAGGTGAACGACGACGGCACGCTGGTGCTGCTGGGGCGTGGCTCGGTGTGCATCAACACGGGCGGCGAGAAGGTGTTCCCCGAAGAGGTCGAGGAAGCGCTGAAGCAGCACCCGGCAGTGCGCGACGCCGTGGCCGTGGGCATTCCCGACCCGCGGTTCGGGGAGACCATCTGCGCCGTGGTGGAGCCGGTCGACGCCGCCGAGCCCACGCTGCAGGAACTGGCCGACCACGTGAAGGAACACCTCGCGCACTACAAGGCGCCGCGCCATCTGGTGCTGGTCGACACCATCGGTCGTGCGCCGAACGGCAAGGTCGATTACAAGCGACTGAAGGGTGTGGCGGTCGACCGCCTCGGCGTCGCCACCTGACCTCTACAGTGGCGACGTGGTCGCCCACCGCAAACCCCGACGTCGAGAGGCCATCGAGAACGACCTCCGCATCCTGCGCGCTGCGGTGTGGTGCCTCGATCGGCACGGCGTCGATGGCATCACCACGGTGGGTGTGGCCACGGCGGCCGGGTTCACCACGGGTGCGCTGTACTCGCGCTACGAGCAGCAGCACGACCTGTTGGTCGACGTGTGGCAGCGGCAGTCGCACGAGGCCGTCGATGCGCTGATCGGTGCGGCCATCGCCGTCCGTCGATCGGGTGGCACCGCGGTCACGGTCGACGCGCTCGCCGCGCTGCTGGCCGACCCGCCCGCGGTGCTGCGCGTCGGCGTGCAGTTGATGGCCCTCACTCGCCGCATCGACGAGTTGGCCGACGTGGTGCCTGCCGATCTCGCTGCCTCGCTCCTCGAGTTCGGGGTGCACGTCGAGTCACCCGACGTTCCTCAGGTCGACGACCTCGGCGTGGTGGCGTTCGCACTCGGCGCAGTGCTGTCGGGCAGTGTCGTCGGCGCGCCTGCCGTCGACTGGACCCCGATGATCCGATGGTGCGGTGCACCCCCGACGCCACCATCGACGTGGCCGCCTGCCCCACCGTTCCCGTCGGCCCCGCTGCGCGACCCCGACGATCCGGCCATCGATGCGTTGCTGCGCGCCACGCAACAGGTGATCGCCCGGAGCGGTGTGGAGCGCGCCACGCTGCTGCGCATCAGTCGGGCCGCCCGGTTGACGCCCACGGTGGTCTACAACCGGTACGAGAACCGCGAGGAACTCATCGTCGATCTGGTGCGGCGCATCCAGCAGGCGTCGTCCACCACCGAGATGCGCACGATGGTGCACGCGAGTCCCGAGATGCTGGCCATGAGCCTGGGGACGCTGATGTCGCCGCAGGGTCAGCCGCGGCGGCGACTGGCGCTGGAGGTGTTGCTGGCGAGTGCGCACCACGAACGACTCGCCGCATCCGGCGCGGAGATCGACGCCGAGTCGCGGTCGATCGCGGCCGCATTGCTGGCCGATCGGTACGGCGATGCCCGTACGGCGACCGATGTGCTCACGTTCGGCGCAGCGGTCTCCCACGGTGCCGCGGTGCTCGTGGAGTTGGGCGCTGCGTTGGCCACGCCCTCGTGGCGACCGTTCTTCGACCGTACGGTCGGCGCCGCGGCAGGTGTGTTGGCCGGCTGAGGCCGACTCAGCGGGTGGCCAGGTACTCCTGCAGTCGCCGATCGGCGTCGTCGCCGAACAGGATCTCGGCCACTTCTTTCAAGCCCGCCGAGCCCACGATGTCGTCCTTCGGCACCACGAGGTCGATCTTCGATCGACGCCGCATGAAGTCGTCGAGCTTGGTGATCATCTCGGTGTTCGCGCCGAAGTGCAGCTCGACGCGCAGGTAGTCGGCACTCTCCATGATGTCCTCGCCCATGCGCGGGTCGTCGCGGATGGCTTCGAGCATCTCGAACGCGCGCCGACCGTACCGCCGCCACAGGCGGTCGGTGAGTCGCTCGGTGTCGGGCTTGGTGCGCAGGGCGTCGAGCTTCATCAAGCGGGCCTGACGGTAGAACTCGTCGCGGGTGGCCTTGGCGGGCTCGCCGTACCAGTTGTGGAGGTCCTTCTCGAGCGGCACGCCGAGTTCCTCGACCGCGTCGGCGACCTCCTCGCCCACGTTCAGACAGTCGGTGAGCTTGCCGCCGAAGATGGTGACCACGCGACGCTTGCGGTCGGACTCGATGGCGTGCTTGCGGCTCAGCGAGGTCCATTCCACGGCGTCGGTGTTGCCGGCGGTGGTCTTCACCACCAGCGGCCGCACCCCGCACCGCTCGGCGATGATGTCGGCCGTGGTGAGCGGGCGCAGCAGGTCGAGGCGTGCGTTGATCTGCCCGAGCAGGAACTCGCGGTCCTCGTCGGTGACCTCGGTGAACGGCTCGTCGACCCGGGTGTCGGTGGTGCCGATGACCGAACGCCGGCCCATCGGGATGACGTAGAACAGGCGCTGCGTGTCGTCGAAGAACGCCAGCACGCGCTGGTGCTGGCTGGTGGTGAGCCGAGGCACCACGAGGTGAATGCCCTTCGAGTACACGATCTTGTGGTCGGTGCTGGAGCCCCACGACTGGTTCAGCTGGTCGACGAACGGCCCCGCCGCGTTGATGATGACCCGCGCCATGGTGGTGTAGGTGGCGCCGGTGTCGGTGTCGCGCAGCTCGGCACGCCACCGGTCGCCCTCCCGCGTGGCGCTGACCAGTTCGACGTAGTTGGCGGCCGACGCACCGGCCTCGAGCGCCGATCGGACGAACGAGAACACGAATCGCGAATCGTTGTCGATGAGGTACGCGTCGCGGTACTCGATGCCGCCACGCACCGAGTCGGTGTTGATGGCGGGCTCGTCGCGCTCGATGGTCTCCTTGCGCAGAATGCGCGGCGGGCGCGTGCCGAACTGGCCGATGGCCCAGTAACCGAATGCGCCCAGCCCCGCGAACCATGGCGCGTACGGCGAGGTCTGGTCGAGGCTGGCGAGGAAGCTGATCTCCTTGATGTTGTCGGGATAGGCCTTCATCAGCCGGTTGCGCGACCGGCACAGCTTGAACACGAGCGGGAACTCGTAGTTCTCGAGGTACTTGAAGCCACCCCACACCAGGTTCGACGACTCCTGGCTGGTGAACGCGCCGAAGTCGCCGCGGTCGATGAGGGCCACGGAGGCGCCACGGCCCGCCAGCGACGCGGCCGACACGGCGCCGTTGATGCCGCCACCCACGATCAACACGTCGAACGATCCGCCGTCGATGCGAGCCAGGTGCGCGTCACGTGAAGCCATGTGGCAAGTCTGCCAGCGACGGCCCCGAACGGCGACCGGTGCTACAGGTAGTGCAACTCCTGGGCGCGCTGCGTGGCCTCGACGCGTGAGGCCGCGCCCAGCTTCCGGAGGACGTGCTTGATGTGGGTCTTCACGGTGTTCACACTCAGGAACAACGCGTCGGCGATCTCCTGGTTGCTCATCGAGGTGGCCATGTAGCGCAGCACGATGAGCTCGCGGTTCGACAG
>SXKB01000098.1 GCA_005778215.1 Actinomycetota bacterium
ACCGAACTCGACCGTGGAGTCAGCCCATCGGTGGGAGCATCTCGTCCTCGACGCGGGCTACACGTGCACCCTGTTCGACGGCCTCAACCGCTTCTACGTGCGCAACGATCTGCCGCGAGTGGCCGAACTGCTCGCCGTGCCGGCCAACGTGTTCGACGACTGGGTGAGCCACGAGGTCGGCGAGCTTCGCCGCGAAGTGCATGAAGCTGCTACCCACATCTCGAAATTGGAACACAGCCTCGCCACCGCCGAGGCGTACGTCGCCACGCTGGTGGAACGAGCCGAGCGAGCGGAACAGTACGCCTGCTCGCTGGCCGACGATCAGACTGACTGACCGCCGACGGACGCCGCCGAGGAGCCGGCCGAGTCCATCGCCACCCACCTCGCGCCGAGGCTCAGGTCGGGTTGGACGGGGGAACACGCTGCTGCGACGTGACCTCTCCCTCTGACGCGTTCACATCGGGACGACGGCCACGACGAGTGAGACTTCGAGACCACTGTTGCGCAGGTAGTTCGATCAGCCTCCACGACGCGACGGACACCAACGCCACCGCGACGAGCGCAGCCACCAACTGCAGCGAGAAGGGTACGGAGTGTTGCGCCAGCACGTCGAGCACGAAATACGCCACCGCGCCGTGCAGCAGGTAGACGCTGTAGCTCACGACGCTCACCGCACCGATCCATCGGGGTAACCGGACACGGTGCTCGAACACCACGGCAGCAGTGAAGATGCCGAGTGCAAACCCAGCCGAGACGCCGTAGGAGTTCGCCGCAGGGAGAAATGACGGATTGACCCTCCGCATGCCGAGCACGAACAGCACCCAGCACACCGTCATCGATACAAGCGCGAGGCGCGGTGACACCCGGCGGCTCCGCCACATCCACACAACCTGTCCCATCAACAGCAGCGGGATGTAGCTCACGGACACCGACAGCAGGAACCAGTTCGCCTGGAGGCTGTCGACCGGGAACTGTCTCGCGCTCAGGACGATGCCCGCCACCACGGCTGCTTCGATGCCGAACGCCAGCAACGGACGACGACGCAACTGTGTGAGGACGCCGAAGACCAATGCGTAGAACAGCACCTCGATGATCAGCGACCAGGCCACACCGTTCACCGGGGCGTGTGCTGCGCGCACGTAGTTCAGCAGCGTCATTGCCCACAGCGACTGCGCCCGACCGAACCCGGTCTGCGGCAGGTCGAATGCGGGCCGCAACTCGTCGAGCGCCACGATGACCAGAATCGACACGATGAGTGCGGGGTAGATGCGCAGCAGGCGCTTCACTGCGAAGTCTCGCCGCGACTCGCGTACCGCCACCTCGCTGATGATGTACCCGCTCAGCAGGAAGAACAGTGTCACACCGAGGAACCCGAAGTCCTGGATGATGGCGAGCGGTCCGGACACCCAGTTGCGCACGATGTCGAGCGGTATCCATGAGCGCCCCTGCATCGCGGCGCCCTGCCCGACGAGGTGGTCCCAAAGCACCAACACCACGGCCGCGCCGCGGAGCAGCGCGATCGAGCGGATGCTGCCGGCCCGATCGGGAATCGATCGCACGGGCAGCATCAGGCGCTGCCACCACGACACCGTGGCCGCAGGTGAGGACTCGTCCATGCGGCTGTTCTATCGCGCCCGGTCGGCCGACCCGCGGAGGCGTTCGGCCTCCAGCGACGCCGCGTACTCCTCGGCGCGACGGCGTGCCTCCTCCAACGAAGCCACGTACTCACGCGCCGCCTCCAACGACATCTCCAGGTTGCGGGCGTGCGCCCGCCACTCGGCCTTCGAGGGTTCGAACAGGACCGCGTCCCGTGCACGGGCTCGACTGACGGGCACCACCAGGTCTCGGTCGCGCGGGTCGAACGACACCGCGATGAGCCCGTCGCCGCTGAAGGACTCCTCGACGGTGTGCTCGGCGATCACGTGCGCGCCACACCCCTGCAGCATCGCGAGGCAGTGGTCGTGGCGGTCGACGCCGCCCGGCCCATCACCAGCATGAGTGGACACCACGAGGAACCGCACACTGCGAGCGAGATGCGCGACGGCGTGTTCCAGCAACTCGGTCTCGCCGCCCTGGATGTCGGCCAACACCAGGTCGGCGCGGGGGATGCCGGCGTGGTGTTGTACGTCGGCGAGAGTCATGCGCGGCACATCGACCACCTTGCCGTCGTCGCACTCGAACGGCGTCGGACCCGCCGTCGGCCCGACCGCGGCCTGGAACACAGTCGCGGATCGTCCGTTGAGTGCAAGGTTCAGGGCGCCGACCTCGAGATGCTCGGGATCGGGTTCCAACAAGGCGACCGCCGCGTCGGGGAACTCCTGCAGGAACCAGAGCGCGTAGAACGCCCAGTACGAGCCGAGTTCCACCATCGAGCGACCTTCGGGACCCGGCGGCTCGTTGGCAAGGCGCTCGAGGATGCGATGCACCACCAACTCCTCCTGTGGCTCGTGATGGCCGCGGAGGCGGGCGACGATCTCGGTGGTCCACGATCCGTAGTACGCACCCTCCACCACTCGCACGCCGTTGTGCATCACCTGCACCCGGTGTCCGTCCTGCTCGATCACCGCACCTGCGTCGGGCGCCTTCGGTACGTCGGCGCAGTCACCGCACGACACCGTGAGTTCCACTCGGCGGCGTTCGTCGGGGTGCAGGTGGTCGGCGAGCGGCCGACCGGCAGGCCACGGAGCGATCAGGTGCGCCACGGTCGCCACCAGGTCGTTGCGCAGCAGGAGCAGATCGAGATGGTCGCCACCGTCGATCGAGAACCGGCCCGACGACAACCGCTCGCGCAACTGATGAGGGGTCGACGGCCACAGCCGCCGACCGACGGCATCGAGCTCGAACCAGGCACGCGACGGCGTGGCGAGCTCGGCCAGCAGGGCGTCCACCTCGAACCCGGTGGACGCCAGCCCCGCCGGCCAGCACTCGACGAACATCACGCTCGCCGACGACAACGCGGCACGGCCGCCCTGCAGCACGGCGACCTCGCTGCCCTGTGTGTCGATCTTCACCACGTCGAACGCGCCGGGGCCGAACAGGTCGTCGAGGCGGCGCACCGGCACAGGCACCGTCGCCGCAAGCGGGCTGGCAACGTTCAGACGGTGATCGCCCTGATTGGTGGCGTGCAACGACAACGCACCGACTTCGTCCGCGGCACCGACCGCGAGACAGCGGGCATCCACATCGTGGGCGCCGATCCGGTGCAGGTTCTGCTCGAGCAACGCAAAGGTGACCGGATCGGGTTCGGCGGCGAACACTTCGGCACCGAGCACTGCGGCCTGCACCGTGTACCAACCGAGGTTCGCGCCGATGTCGCACACTCGGGTGCCCGGCCCGACGAACGACCGGAACAGCATCGACTCGAACGGCTCCCATTCCTCGCCACGGCACAACGTCGCCGAAATGAACTCGTCGGGTCGCGCCTGCGTCGCGAACACGATCGCGCCCACACCGGGAATCACGACCGTCGCCTCGTGGCTCATCGCCGGAGACTAGTGCGCGCATCGCCCGTCAGGGCAGTGGCGGGGTCACCTCGAACGCGTCGTCCGCCGAAGGTTCGAGACGGGCTTCGCGCACGTTCACCCATTGCGCCAGCAGCACGCCGGCCACCACCACGACGGCGCCCACCAGCTCGATGCCGCTGAGGGTCTCGCCCAGGAACAGCACCGACCACAGGATCGCCAGCGCCACCTCACCGGTCATGATCATGGCCACCACACCCGGCGCGATGTGGCGCATCGCCCGGAAGAAGCACACGTTCGCGATCACCGTCGGTACCAGCGCGAAGAGCAGCACCTCGGCCACCAGCGTGGGGCCGCGCGGCACCACCAGACCACCACCGAACGCCAGCGGCGCCATTGCCACCGTGCCACCGAGCACGTTCCACGACGCGGACACCACACCGTCGATGCGCCGCGGCAGCACGCGGCCGCTCACGATCATGAACGTGGCCATCAACACCGCCTGCACCAACACCAGTGCCACGCCCACACCGCTGATGCTGCCCACCCCACCGAACAACTCGGGCACGGTGAGCACCACACCCACCATCACCACGGCGAGCGCCAGCCAGGTGAGCCCCGACGCCCGATGATGACCCAGCAGCGACGACCCCACCACCACCAACACCGGGTAGAGGTAGACGAGCACGATGTACACCGACACGTCGAGGTGTTCGAGGGACAGGAACCCCACGTACACCATCACGCCGAACAACATGCCGAGCGCGAGGGAACGCCACCGCGGCACGTCGAACGGATCCGGGCCGCCGCGCCGCCGCCACACCAGCAACGCAGCCCACAGCACCACCGAGGCGATGCCGAACCGCCAGAACAACATCGATGCCGCGCCCAGCGAGTCGAGCAGGTCCTTGCCCACCACCGACGACAGCGAGTACGACAGCGCCGTGCCACCGGCCCACAACACTCCGACGGTGGCGTTGCGCCCGTCGACCTCTGCGTTCATCACGCCCGGCGGGTGGGAGTCCACCCAGGCGCCGGCACGCTCGCACGCAACAGCTGGGTGTACTCGTGCTGCGGTGCGTCGAGCACCTCGCGCGTCGCTCCCCGCTCCACCACCTGACCGTTGCGCATCACGATCACGTCGTCGGTGATCTGCCGCACCACAGCCAGGTCGTGGCTGATGAGCAGGTACGAGATGCCGGTCTCGGCGCGCACGTCGGCCAGGAGGTTCAGCACCTGGGCCTGGATGCTCACGTCGAGCGCCGCCACCGACTCGTCGAGGATGAGCAATCGCGGTTCGGCTGCGAGCGCTCGGGCGATGGCCACACGCTGGCGTTGCCCGCCCGACAACGCGCGAGGCAATGCGTGCAACTGGCGGTCGTCGAGCCCCACCAGCGCGCCCAGCTCGGCCACGCGGTCGCGGCGTTCGTCGGCGCTACCACCGCGGTGCAGTGCGAGCACCTCGTCGATGGCGGCCGCACCGCTCTGGCGCGGGTCGAGGCTGCTGTACGGATCCTGGAACACGATCTGCACCTCGCCGCCACGACGTCGTCGCTCGGCCGCGCCCTTGGCCGGCCGCGACCGGTCGTGACCACACGCCCGGATGGTGCCCGACGTGGGGGCCAGCAGGCCGGTGATCATCTTCGCGATGGTGGTCTTTCCCGAACCCGACTCGCCCACGATGGCCAACGAGCCACCTTCCGCGATCTGGAACGACACGTCGTCGACCGCCACGTGCGCACCGAACTCCTTGCGCAGGGCGACCACGTCGAGCAGCGGTTCGTCAGCCATGAGCCGCACCCTCCTGCAGCCGGCCACGCAACTCGACAGCGCGGTGGCAGCGCACCGAGCCACCGTCGAGCGGCTCGAGCGCCGGCCGCGACGCGACGCAGTCGTCGACCACGTGCACGCATCGATCGTTGAACGCACAGCCTGCGGGCGCCTCGAACGCCGACCGCGGCCGGCCCGGGATGGCCGACAGGCGCACCACGTCGCCGTCGATGCGCGGTCGCGCGCCCACCAGACCGGCGGTGTACGGGTGCAGCGGATCGTCGTGCAGCGCCGACGACGTGCGCTCCTCCACCAACTGCCCGGCATACATCACGGCCGTGCGATCGCACACCGCGCCCGCCAGCTCGAGGTCGTGCGTGATGAACAGCATCGACATGCCTCGCTCGCGGCGCAGCTCGTCGAGGATGGCCATCACGTCGGACTGGGTGGTCACGTCGAGCGCCGTCGTGGGTTCGTCGGCCAGCAACAGCTTCGGTTCGGTGAGCAGTGCCGTGGCGATCATCACGCGCTGCAGCAGACCACCCGACAACTCGTGCGGATGCTGTTCGAGGCGGCGCTGCCCGTCGGCGATGCCCACCTCGGCCAGCAGTGACACGGCCTTGGCCGCGGCGTCGGCGCGCGAGACATCGTGGTTGGTGCGCAGCGCCTCGGTCATGAAGTCGCCGATGGTGCGCACTGGGTTGATGTGCGCGCGAGGGTCCTGGAACACCACGGCCACCTCGGCGCGGAACGCGCGCAGCGCGGCACCCTTCAGCGCAGCCACGTCGTTGCCCGCGAACAACACGGTGCCGCTGGACTCGGCGCCCGGCGGCAGCAGCCGGGCCACCGCCCGGGCCGTCATCGACTTGCCCGAACCGCTCTCGCCCACCAGGCCCACGGCCTCGCCGGGCGCGATGCGGAACGACACGTCGTGCAGCACCGTGCGCAGCTCGCCGCTGATGGGCAGCCGCACGGTGACCTGCTGGAGTTCGAGGAAGGCGTCGCTCATCGCGTCACCGAGTTCGCTCGTTCGGTGAGCCGCTCACCGAGGATGTTGACGGCGATCACCACGGCGATGATGCACACACCGGCCGACAGCGACTCGAGCGGATAGCCCTGCAGCACACCGCTCTGACCGGTGGACACCATGACACCCCAGTCGGCCTGCGGCGGGCGCACACCGAGCCCCAGGAACGAGATGGCAGCCAGGTCGACCATGGCGTAACCGAACAGCACGGCACCCTGCGCCACGATGAGCGGCAGCAGGTTGCGGCCGAGGTGCCGCACGCAGATGATCCACGCACGAAGGCCCTGCACCTCGAGCGCCGCGATGTAGTCGCGGGCTCGTTCGCGCAACGCCGCACTGCGCAACACGCGGGCGATGTACGGCGTGTAGGCGATGGACAGTGCGATGGTGGCCGACATCAGGCTGGGCTCGACGATGACACTCACGATGATGGCCAGCACGATGGCCGGGAAGGCGAACAGCACGTCGAGCCCGGCCGACACCCACCGGTCGAACCGGCCGCCCTTCCACGCCGTGGCGACCGCCAGGAACGTGCCCACGATCATGGCCAGCGTGACCACGGCCGTGGGGCCGAGCAGCGACGAGCGGGCGCCGGCGAGGATGCGCGACAGCAGGTCGCGGCCTTGCGAGTCGAACCCCAACGGATGCCCCTCGATGGGGCCGACGAACGCGTACGACAGGTTGGTGAGGTCGGGGTCGTGCGGCGCCAGCCACTGGCCGAACACCGCCACCACGCCGGCGATGGCCAGCACCAGCGCGCTGAGATGGCCGGCCACGCCCGTGCCGCGCAACCCCGGCACGCCACGCCAACGACGCGTGGCCGGCACCGGACCGACCACCGTGGGATCGAGTTCGATGGCACTCATGCCGCCGACGCTCCCAACGACACGCGCGGGTCGAGCACCGCGTAGAGGAAGTCGACGATCGCGTTCACCACCACGAAGATGGCCACGATCACCAACGAGATGCCCTGGACCACGGCGATGTCCTTCGACAGTGCCGCCTGGATGAGATAGGCCCCGATGCCGTTCAGCGAGAAGGCTCGCTCCACCACCGCCGAGGCGGCGAACAACGAGGCCACGGTGATGCCCACCACCGTGGTGATGGGGATGGCGGCGTTGCGCATCACATGGCGGCGCACCACCGTGCGATACGGGATGCCGCGACTCACGGCCGTCTGCACGTGTTCTCGCGACAACTCCTCGCGCACGGCCGAGCGGGTGATGCGCGCCACCAACGCGATCGACGAGAACGCCAACGCGACCGCCGGCAGCGTGAGATGTCTGAGCTGGTCGACGAACCCCTCGCCGGTGCCGAGCGCCGGGAACCAGCCGAGGTTCACGGCGAACACCGACAGGAGGATGATCGACGCCACGAACGACGGCACGGCGGCGCTGACGGTGGTGGCCACGATGACCACGTTGTCGAGCACCCCTTTGCGCAGGCCGCCGACGATGCCCAACGCGACGCCCACCACCACGATGATGAGCGACGCGTAGAGCACCAACTGCACCGTCGTGCCGATGCGCTGCGAGATGAGCGTCGACACCTCCTGACGCAGCTGGATGGACACGCCGAAGTCACCCCGGAGTGCGCCACCCACCCAGCGCAGGTAGCGCACGATGAACGGATCGTTGAGGTGGTACCGCTCCTCGAGGACCGCGATGGCCTCGGGCGTGGGTGTGCGGCCACCGAGCAGCGCGGCGATCGGGTTGCCGGGCGCGAGGTACATCGCCGAATAGATGGCGAAGCTGGCGACGAACAACGTCACCACCAGCATCATCAGACGACGTACGACGAACTTCAGCATCCCGATCGCCGCCGCAGGTCAGGGAGCGCCCAGGTAGGCGGCCCAGGGGCCGAACATGTACATGAACGTGCTCGGCGCACCGGTGATGTCCTTGCTCATCACCAGCACGTTCGTGGGGGCCACGATCGGCACCCACAGCACCTCGTCCACGATCATCTTCTGCAGTTCCACCGTCGCCTCGGCACGTGCGGTCTCGTCGGCGGCCGTGCGGGCCTCGTCGAGCAGCGCCTGCGCCGCCGGGTCGGCATAGCCGTTGTAGGCCTGCGACCCGTCGGGACCGATCATCGTGGCGTAGATGCCCAGCGGGTCGGCGAAGTTCGGGTAGTTCGTGGTGAGGAAGCCGTCGACCGACTCACGGGCCGCGGGGTCGATGAAGAAGGTGATGTACTGCGCCGCCGACAGCGACACCAGTTCCGCCTTCAGCCCGATGGCCTCCGCCGCACGCTGGATCTCGCCGGCCTGCACGGCCAGCGGGTTCAGCTCGCTCGACATGCCGATGCGCACGGTCTGTCCGGCAGCGCCTGCTTCCTCCACGAGCGCCTTCGCTGCGTCGAGGTCGGGGGTGCTCACGTCGGGCAGTTCGTTCCACGCCTTGGTGAAGATCTCCTTGGCATAGCCCCACGTGCCGGGCACCGCCACGGCCCGTGCCGGGTAGGCGGCACCCTTGTAGAGCGCGTCCACCAGACCCTGACGATCGAGCGCCATCGACAGCGCCTGACGCACCCGCTTGTCGGCGAGCGCACCGGTGAAGTCGGAGACGATGAAGGCGCTGATGCCGTAGCCGGGGCCCTCGTACACGTTGACCGCGTCGCTCTCGCGCAGCTGGTCGAGCGTCGACGAGATGATCGGGTAGGTGCCGTCGATCTCGCCGGTCAGCAGACCCGAGGTCAGCGTGGCCTCGTCGGAGACACCCTTGATGGTGATCTCCTTCAGCAGGCGGGGAAGGCTGGTGTCCCAGTAGCCGTCGTAGCGTTCGAAGGTGACACCTTCGCCCACCACCCAGCTCTTCAGCTGGAACGGACCGGTGCACATCACGGTGCCGGCGGCCGTACCGAAGTTGGCGCCCTGCGCCTCGACGGTGGCCTGCTGCACCACGGCCCCCACGGGGCCCGACAACTCACCGAGCAGTGCGTTGTCCTGCTTGGTGGTGGTGATGGTGACCTCGTTGTCGCCCGTCGCCTCGATCGAGGTGACGAACGCGAACACGGCGCCGTAGAAGCCGCCGTTGGCGGGGTCCTTCTGACGATTGAGGCTGAACACCACGTCGGCCGCCGTCATCGGCGTGCCGTCCCAGAACGTCACGTCGTCGCGCAGCGTGATCACCAGCGACGTCGGCGAGGTGTACTCGGCGCTCGTGGCGAGGCCCGGCCCGATGGTGAGGTCGGGGTTCTGGCGCAGCAGGGACTCGCACGCGATGGCCATGGCCGCGTTGTCGGGGTAGTCGAACACGTAGATCGGGTCGATGGTCGAGGTCTCGCGGTACACGGCCCACACGGCCGACTCGGCCTCGGCGGTGGGTGCGGGCGTGAGGATGGTGTCGGCACCCTCCTTCACGCCGGCGGCGGTGTCGCTGTCGGTCTCGCCCGCGGTGGTCTCGGCGCCGCCCGCGGCGGTGGTCTCCGACCCTCCTGCGGCGGTGGTCTCCGTACCGGCCGCGGTGGTGTCGCCACCCGCGTCAGGTGCATCGGCACCGCTGCACGCCGCCAGTGTCGTGGCGACGACCAGGCCGATGGCCAGCGCCGCCCTCATGCGGACCTTTCTCATTGCTCTCCCCTTTCGTGGTGGATGTCGGCGGCACCATCGGTGTGGTGCTGCGATCGTCGGAGCTGCACTTGCAGCCCGTCGAGATAGGTGTCGAGGATCCAGCCGAACGTGCGGTCCTCGTATTCGAGCGAGTCACCGGCCACACGGCCGTACAACGACTGTGACACGTCGAGTTCGAACTGCTGGGCATCGGACGGCATCGACAGCAACGTGGCCGTCATCACCACCTCGGCCAGCATCAGCTCGCCGAACGCCCGCATGTGGTGCGGGATGTCGTCGTCGGGGAACCCGGCGCCCTGCAGGATGCCGCGCAGGATGACGATGCCCCGCCGTTCGTTGGGGCCGCCCGTGAACCGCGTGCCCAGATCGGCCGCCAGCGCCGGACGACGCAGCAGCACCGTGCGCACGGACGACGCGACGTTGCGCATCGACTGGATCCAGTCGTCGGTGATGACCGCCATCTCGGCGACCTCGCCGAACAGGCGATCACCGAGGTCGCGGATGAGTTCGTCACGACTGCGATAGTGGCGGTAGATCGCGGTGGGGTCGGCGGAGAGCTCGGCGCCGAGGCGCGCCAGCGTGAACGGCATCGTGGGCTGCTCGAGCGTCATCCGCAGCGCGGTGTCGGCGATGGTGTCGCGCGACAACACCGGACGGAGGCGGGCGGTGGTGCTCACGACGGCCGCCATCCCGGATCACCCCACCAGCCGAGTTCGCGCTCGAGGGCGGCGCCGATGCGGAAGGCCGTCGCGTCGTCGTACGTGGGCGCCACGATCTGCACGCCGGTGGGCACCCCGTTCGACGCGAGACCACTGGGCACGGCCAGCACCGGATGCTTGCTCGCGATGTTGAACGGCAGCGTGAGCGCGGCCTGGATGTAGCGCTCGAGCTCGACGCCCCGCACCACCATCTTCGTGTCGATGTAGGTCTCGCCCGCCAGCCAGCCGCCGCATGTGAGCGTGGGGCAGATGAACGCGTAACAGCCCTCCATCGCCGTGGCGATGGCCTGGTGCACCGTGGTCTCGATCTGCAGACCCTCGTACACGGTGTGACCCGCTGCCACTTCTGCCGTGTGCGACGAGAACCAGCGCGCGTAGTCGGTGAGCAGATCGGCCCGATCGCCCGCGGTGTCGCTGACGGATGCGCCGAAGATGAGCCCGAAGTGGATGAGCGCAGCCAGGGTGACGTCGGCGCGGGGCAGCCGCACCTCCACCTCCACCACCTCGGCGCCGGCCGACCGGAGTGCGGCCGCCACCCGAGTGGTGTTGGCGTCGATGTCGTCCTCCACCGGCACGTCGCCGATGGTGCGCGCCAACGCGACGCGCATGCCCGCCACCGACTCGTACGTCGTGGGCAGCACCGGCGGGAACCGGAGGCTGATGTGATCCATCGGGTGCGCGCCGGCGATGACGTTCATCATCAGCGCCACGTCGGCCACCGAGCGGCCCATCGCGCCGTCGTGGTTGTAGGTGTCGAGGTTGAACGGCGGCAGCGTGGGCACCCGGCCGTGCGGCGGCTTGAACCCCACCACACCGTTCAGCGACGACGGGATGCGGATGCTGCCACCGATGTCGGAACCGGTGGCCAGCGTGGTGGTGCCCGACGCCAACGACACACCCGACCCACCGCTGGATCCCCCGCAGCTGATCTCGTGGTTCCACGGATTCTTCGTCAGACCCCACAGCCGCGAGTGCGTGTAGCCGGCGCACGAGAACTCAGGGGTGGTGGTGCGGGCGTGAATGACCGCGCCGGCCGCCGTGAGCGAGTCGTACATCGGGTGGTTGAACGTGGCCACCTCGTGCTCGAGGAGCAAGGAGCCCAGCTGCCAGCTCTCGCCGGCGATGGGCATCTCCTCCTTCATCGCGATCGGTATGCCGTCGAGCGGCAGCGCCTCACCGCGCTGCCACCGGGCCTCGCTGGCACGCGCGGCCGCGTAGGCGGCTTCCTCGCGACGCGCCGTGAAGGCATTCAGTTCGGGCTCCACCTCGTCGGCCCTCGCGTACAGGGCATCGAGCAGCTCCACCGGGCTGAGCGAACGGTCGGCGAACCGTGCCAACGCGTCGACTGCGCCGAGATGGCAGAGATCGTCGTTCACGTACCGAACACCCCGAGTCCGTCCGTCCCCCACGAACGAACGTGCGCATCTGACCACACGTCAACGGCACTGTCAACGACGTTGACTCCACATCGAGAGGACGTGGGCTGCTAGGAAACCGCCATGACCGAACCGCTCGACGTCGCCCCCCTGCTCGATCCCGAGATCGCCGCCTTCCTGGCCGCCCTGCCGTTCGACATCGGCAGCATTCTCGGCGGGCTCACCGACGTCGGCATCGCCACGGTGCGCGAACTGTTCGATGCCACACCGCCGATCGAGCGATCGGGCCGCACCGACACCACCGTGCACGACCTGCCGGGCACCGACGGCGTCACCGTGCGCGTACACCGCCCCGTCGACGCCTCGGGCGCGCTGCCCTGCGTGGTGTGGATGCACGGCGGCGGCCTGGTGTTGGGCCGGGCCGAGGGCGACGACCCGCGCTTCGACCGCTGGTGCCCGATGTTCGGCTGCGTGGGCGTGAGCATCGACTACCGCCTCGCGCCCGAGACGCCGTACCCCGGCCCGCTCGACGACTGCTACGCCGCGCTGCGCTGGGTGCACGACCACGCCGACGAGCTGGGTGTCGACCGCAGCCGCATCGGCATCGGCGGCGCCAGTGCCGGTGGCGGCCTCGCTGCCGGGTTGGGTCTGCTGGCCCGCGACCGCGGTGAGGTGCCGGTGGCGTTCCAGCTGCTCGTCTACCCGATGCTCGACGACCGCCAGATCACCGTGTCGAGCGCGTGGGTCGACCCCATCTGGCCGCCCGCAGCGAACACGTACGGGTGGACCGCCTACCTGGGTGCCGCGAAGGGCGGACCCGACGTGCCGATCTACGCCGCCGCAGCCCGAGCCACCGAGCTGGCCGGCCTGCCGCCCACGTTCATCTGCGTCGGCGCGCTCGACGGGTTCAGCGACGAGGACATCGACTACGCCGTCCGCCTCCGCCACGCCGGCGTGCCCGTCGAGCTGCACGTGTACCCCGGCGCGCCGCACGGCTTCGACTCGCTCATGGCCACCACCGCCATCGCCCAGCGATGCAACCGCGACATGGAGGAGTGGCTGGCCCGCCAGCTCGCCTGACGTCACCCGAACTCCGCTCTGCGTCAGCGATTCTTCGGAAGTAGTTCCGACGACGAGCTGACACAGAATGGCCCGGTGCCAGGAACCAGTTCAGCGAGCAGGTGGCGCGGGTCAGCGGAAGAGGTGTTTGGCGATCACCATGCGCTGGACCTGGTTGGTGCCTTCGTAGATCTGGGTGATCTTCGCGTCGCGCATCATCCGCTCCACCGGGAACTCGTCGGTGTAGCCGTAGCCGCCCAGGAACTGCACCGCGTCGGTGGTGACCTGCATGGCCACGTCGCTGGCGAACGCCTTCGCCATCGCACCCATCATCGACAGTTCACCGGTGGGGTCGCCCTCGTCGACCATCGCGCACGCCTTGTACACCATGCCGCGGGCGGCCTCGATGCGCATCGCGCAGTCGGCGGCCATCCACTGCAGACCCTGGTTGTCGCTGAGCGGACGCCCGAACGTGCGGCGCTCCTTCATGTACCCGACGGCGTAGTCGAGCGCGCCCTGGGCCACGCCCACGGCCTGCGCGCCGATGGTGGGCCGGCTGCGGTCGAGCGTGTGCATCGCCGCTGCGAACCCCTCGCCCACCTCGCCGATGCGGTTGGCGTCGGGCACGCGCACCTCGTCGAGACGGATGATGCCCGTCGGTGAACCCTTGATGCCCAGCTTGTGCTCGAGCTTCTCCACCTGCACACCCCAGTCGGCCTCCACCAGGAACGCGGTGATGCCCTTGTGGCGGTCGTCGGAGGTGCGTGCGAACACCGTGTACAGATCGCTGACCCCGGCATTGGTGATCCAGCACTTCGTGCCCGTGATGATCCAGTCGTTCCCGTCGCGCACGGCCTTCGTCGTCATCGACGCCACGTCGCTGCCGGCGTCGGGTTCGCTGAGGCCGTAGCTGCACTGGCTCTCGCCGCTGCAGATGCGCGGGATGTACTTCGACTTCAGCTCGTGGCTGCCGAAGTTGATGACCGGCAGCATGCCGAGCTTCGAGATCAGGAACGACAGGCTGGTGCTGACGCACACCCGCGACAGCTCCTCGGCCACGATGGCCTGATCGACCAGCGACGCACCGGCGCCGCCGTACTCCTCGGGATAGCTCAACGAGGTGAGCTCCATGCTCTTCAACGCCTCGAAGTTCTCCCACGAGAACTCGCCACGGTGGTCGAGCTCGGCCGCGTTGGGCGCGATCTTGTCCTCGCAGAACTGCCGCACGACACGGCGGAATTCGTGCTGTTCGGGCGTGAGCGTGATGGGCTGGCTCACGGCCGCCGCCTCAGAGCCCGACCAGCTCGCGCCACTGCGCCGGGTACGCCGACGCCACCTGCTGCGGGGTCATGCGCAGCGTGGCCTCGGGCACCATGTCGACGATGGCGCGCGCCTCGGTGTAGTGACCGTGCGACAGCCCGGCGAACCGGGCGGTGCGATCGGCCACCAACTCGGCGGGTGCACTGGCGTCGAGGAAACCCCAGATGGTGAACGCGATGGTGAGGTCGTGCACCACTGGCGCACGGCTGAACATCGACGCACGGCGCAACGCGATGCCGAGGCACCCCTTCACCACATCGGCGGTGTGCTCGCCGCGCTGCAGCTGCAGACGCGGCTCGAAGCCCTTGGCGATCTTCAGCGCGAACCCCTGGTCGGGGCCCTGGTACCCGAGCTGCTCGCCGACCGGCTGGAAGCCCTGCACCTCGGCCTTGCGGTCGGGGCTCCACGACGACGGCGCCACCGGCGGCGACGAGTAGGCGCGCGAAGTGTCGATGGAGGGCGTGGGGGCGAAACGAGGGGCTGCCATAGCGCCCTCAGTCTGTCACTCAGGCGGGCTGATGCAGCAAGCCGTACACGAGGCCTTCCTCGAGCGCACGCCACGACGCCTCGATGATGTTGCCGCTGACCCCGATGGTGGTCCAGGTGCGGCTGCCGTCGGCGAAGTCGATGAGCACACGGGTGACGGCACCCGTGGCCGTGGCACCGTCGAGGATGCGCACCTTGTAGTCGGTGAGGTGCACGCGGTCGAGCTGCGGGAACGCCGCGGCGAGCGCGTTGCGCAGCGCGAGGTCGATGGCGTTCACCGGACCGTGGCCCTCGGCGGTGTGCACGTGCCGCTGCGCCGCCTCGCCCTCACCCACCCACACCTTCACGGTGGCCTCGGTGGTGAAGTCGCCGTTCGGCAGCTCGTCGGTGATGACGCGCATGCTCTCCACACGGAAGAACGTCTGCTCCCAACCGGCGGCGCGGCGCATCAGCAGCTCGAGCGACGCGTCGGCCGCCTCGAAGTGGTAGCCCTCGTGCTCGAGGCGCTTCAGGTCGTCGATCACCTGGTTCACGGCCGGACCGTCGAGCGCCAGACCGAGCTCCTCGGCCTTGATCTCCATGGTGGCGCGGCCGGCCATCTCGCTGACCACGAACCGCGTGCCGTTGCCCACCAGCTCGGGGTCGATGTGCTCGTAGGCGTCCTTGGCGCGCTTGATGGCGCTGACGTGCAGACCCGCCTTGTGCGCGAACGCCGACGTGCCCACGTACGGCGCCTGCGGGTTGAGCGGACGGTTCAGCACCTCGGCCACGTGCTTGCTCACGCTGGTGAGTCGCTCGATGCGGCCCTCGGGCAGGCACGACATGCCCAGCTTCAGCTGCAGGTTCGGGATGACCGTGGTGAGGTTGCAGTTACCGGTGCGCTCACCCAGGCCGTTGAGCGTGCCCTGCACGTGACGCGCACCCGCCAGCACGGCGGCCATCGAGTTGGCCACGGCACAGCCGGTGTCGTCGTGGCAGTGGATGCCGATGGTGGCGTCGTCGCCCACCACCCGCTTCACGTCGCCCACGATCTGCGCCACCTCGTGCGGCAGCGAACCGCCGTTGGTGTCGCACAGCACCAGGTGGCTGGCACCGTTCACGACGGCGGCCTCGATGGCCCGCAGCGCGAACTCGGGGTTGCGCTTGTAGCCGTCGAAGAAGTGTTCGAGGTCGACCATCACACGGCGACCGTTGGCGTGCAGGAACTGCACCGAGTCGGCGATCATCGCCGCACCCTCGTCGAGCGTGGTCTGCAACGCCTCGAGCACGTGATAGTCCCAGCTCTTCGCGACGATGCACACCGCCGCCGTCTGCGCGTCGAGCAGGTTGCGCAAGGTGGTGTCGTCGTCGACCTTGCCCCGCGGCCGGCGGGTGCTGCCGAACGCCACCATCGTGGACGTGGTGAGGTGCAGCTCGGCGAGCGCGCGCTGGAAGAACTCGACGTCCTTCGGGTTCGCACCCGGCCAGCCACCCTCGATGAAGTGCACGCCGAGGTGGTCGAGCTGCTCGGCGATGCGCAGCTTGTCGTCGACCGTGGCCGACACGCCCTCCACCTGGAGGCCGTCGCGCAGGGTGGTGTCGAAGACTTCGACGAGATCCTGGTTCGTGTTCATGGGGTGCTCTTCCTGGAAACGTGACGGGGGAAATGAAAGAGCCGCCCGGAGGGGCGGCTCGGAGCGCACATCGGCATGGGTGCCGAGGTGCGCTAGGGAATGATGATGATCGCGGCGCAGGCGGGCGATGACATGCCGCCATTCAACCGGCAAAACCGCCCCGCGTCAAACGCTCCGCTGTGCACAACCTGTGGGTGAACGGTGGACGAACGAAAAAGTTCTGTGGGTGAACGACTAACTCGGTGGATAACCCTGTGTGGACAGAAAAACCCTGTTGACCTGCGGGAACAGCTCGTGCAGAGTGTGCTTCGTACCGGTCAGCGCACGCCAACCGGAACCCGAGGAACGGTGTCGAGGAAGCTGGGGAGCCCGCAAGGGGGACCGAGCGGAATCGAAGGGCCAACCGGGTTCACGAGGCGGAAGCGGGGCAGGTGGAGGATGATCCTGATCCTCGCCGAAGAACCTTCACGGGGGAGGCGGTGGGGCGCTGGGGAGGACGAACCGGGCAACCGGGGAGGACGAACCGGTGGTCGGGGTCGCAGGGGTCGCCGCACGGGAAACCGGGCGGAGGGCGTCGGCGGCAACGGCATCGACGTTCGAGATCGTCGAACCGGGCAACCGGGACGGCGGTGCCGGATCGAAGGGGGTCGGGGCCACGGGCAACCGGGGCCGCGGTCGTCGGCGGTGCGGTGGTCGAACCGGGCAACCGGAGCGGCGTCGAGCGTTCCGAAGGAGGAGCCGGGCAACCGGCGAGACCGACGGAAAACGGGATCGCCCGCCGGGGCGTGAGCTCCGACGGGCGATGACATTGGTCGAGCGGAAGGCTAACGCCCCAAGATCGGTCAGTGGTGGATCACCCTCGTCAGGAGTCGCCCCGGGCGGCGCGCTGGTTTCGACCGGCAGCGCGGCCCGGGGCGCTTCGCTTTTCCCGGCGACCGCTCGCCGGTACCGTGCGCAGCGATGGCCTCGCACACCAAGCTCCTCGACCAGGTGTCACGATTGGTCGACGAGCACGCCATCGACGCCGTGTACGTGATCCGCCGCAAACGCTTCCACTGGCCGGTGGTCGTCGGTGGACTCGTGCTCGGCGCCGTCGCCGGACTCCTGATGCCGCACGGCTGGTGGTTCTGGGCACCGTCGTTGGCGTTCGTGGGCATGGGCTTCGGCATGAACATCACCACCGACTTCCGTCTGCTCGCCCGCACAGCCTCCCGGGTGCTGCTGCTCGACGCCAGCCGCGTGAACGCCAAGCCCACACGCGTGGCCACCGGCGTGGGCACCGGCCAGGTGGAGGTGCTCCCCCGCACGCTGTGGGCCGACGTCACCATCCGCGCCGAGGCGCACGTGATGGCCCGCCACCAGGTGGCGAGGCTCGAACGCATGCTCCACGGCTGAGCCCGGCGCCTCGCTATCCTGCCCATCCATGGCGCAGAGTCCCATGGCCGCCCGGGTGCAACGCGACACCGGCCTCGCCGCGGTCGCCGCCGTGCCGCTCTACCGGCGCCCCGCGTGGGCGCTGACCTGCGTGGCCGTGCCCGTCGCCATCGCCGTGGCCGTGAACGCATCGCTGTGGCTGGTCGTGGTGGCCGCCGGGCTCGGCGGCGGTCTGGTGGGCGGGCTCACCCGCTGGTACTACGTGGCGCGTACTGCGGACCGCATCGTGCTGTTGCGGTGCAAGCCGTTCACGGCACGGCCGGTGGCGGTGGTCGCCGATCTGCGGGCATCCGATCTGCAGGTGATCGCCACCACCGGGCTCAACACCCGGCTCCGCGCCGGCACCGTCATCGGCACCGTGCCCAAGCGGTGGACGGGCGAGTTGAAGGCGCTCACCCGCTGACGCGGGTCAGGCCAGCTCGCACCAGTCGGCGTAGCGGGGGTCCTGGCCGCGCACGGCCTTGGCGTACACCTCGGCGATGGCGCGGGTGGCCGGGCCGGGGCACGGCACCTGGCGGTCGTCGACCGAGTTGACCGAGCTCACCTCGGCAGCGGTACCGCACACGAAGATCTCATCGGCGATGTACAGGTCGCTGCGGGCGATGTTGCCCACCTGCACGTCGAGGCCGAGGTCGCGGGCGATGCGCGACACCGAGGCCTGGGTGATGCCCTCGAGTGCGCCGGCGGCCAGCGGCGGCGTGAAGATGGTGCCGTTGCGCGACACGAAGATGTTCTCACCGGTGCACTCGGCCACCAGACCCGACGGCGCCAGCATGATGGCCTCGTCGTAACCGGCCTTCAGGGCCTCCACCTTGGCGAGCGAGCTGTTCACGTAGTTGCCCACGGTCTTCGCGGCGGGCGGCATGGTGTTGTGGTCGTGGCGCGTCCACGACGAGATCTTCATCCGCACGCCCTTCTCCACCGCGTCGTCGCCCAGGTAGGCGCCCCACGGCCAGCAGGCGATGGCCACATCGACCCGACAGGGCAGTGTGTTCAGCCCCATCTCGCCGTAGCCGTAGTACGCGATCGGGCGGATGTAGCAGCTCGGCAGGCCGGTGCTGCGCACGGTGGCCTTCGTGGCCTCGACGAGCTCCTCCACCGAGTAGGGAATCTCCATCCCGACGATCTTCGCCGAGTTGTGCAGCCGCTTCATGTGGTCGGTGAGGCGGAAGACCGCCGGGCCGTCGGCGGTCTCGTAGGCGCGCACACCTTCGAACACGCCGGTGCCGTAGTGCAGGGTGTGCGTGAGCACGTGGATCTGGGCCTTGTCCCAGTCGACGAGTTCCCCGTTCATCCAGATCTTGGGAGTGGTGGTGATCGGCATCGTTGCCCCTTCGCGAATCGTTCAGTCCTGAATGATGGATCAGCCTGCCACGGCGGCAGCGAGTCGGTCGCCGATCTCGCTGGTGGTGCCGGTACCAGGATCGGCGCACGCGGCGCGGATGCGGTCGGCTGCAGCCGACTCGCCGAGGAAGTCGAGCATCAGCGCCGCCGACAGCACGGCGGCGGTGGGGTTCGCCTTGCCGGTGCCCACGATGTCGGGTGCCGAGCCGTGCACGGGCTCGAACAGGCTGGGGCCGGTGCGCGCCGGGTTGAGGTTGGCGCTGCTGGCCAGACCGATGCCGCCGCTCACCGCGCCACCCAGGTCGGTGAGGATGTCG
>SXKB01000015.1 GCA_005778215.1 Actinomycetota bacterium
CCGAGCTCCTGGATGTTCGCGACCAACAGGACGAGTGCGAGCGTGAGGAACGTGCCGGTCACGGCGTACCGCCAGCCGTACTTCACGACGAAGATCGCGAACGTGAGTGCGAGCAGCAACAGGATGGCGATCGCCACCACTGCGATGAGATAGCCCACGAAGTGGCGTCGTGCGGCGGCCTCGATGCCGAAGAAGACGAGGCCCCAGACGAGGATCGTCGGAATCGTGGCCGTGGTCTTCTGCGGCAGGAACGCCATACCGATCGCGAACAGCAGGAGCGGCGTGCTGGCGGCGGACCAGCCCGACAGCAGACGCAGCCGACTGCGCGTGGCCTGTTCGGTCGGCAGGCTCCGGTGCCGCAGGTGGTCGTGCGGGCCCGGCGCCGGCGGCGGGCTCACCAGTCGCTGCTCGAGTCGTCGGCGTTCGTCGGCGAGCTCGGTGCGCGTCGCGGCCAGCGCGTTCAGTTCCGCCTCCTGGGCACGAGTCACCGCCACGCCACTCGCCACGTCGGCCCGCAGCTGCGTGCGACGCACCTCGAGTTCGGCCGCGGCCGTCTCGGCTTCCCTGGCCAGTTCGTCCAACCGCTGTCGGATGAGTTGTTCGGCCACCTCGTGATTGGGCGCCACCTTCGCGAGTCCCGACCAGCCGACCACGTCACCCCACGGCTGCCGCACGGCACCCGACCGCTCGTACCGCGGGCCGGCCGGCCCGCGCTCACCACCGAGTGGGTCGAACGTGTCGTTGCCCCACAGACCCTGGTAGTCGAAGACCCACGGCGTGTCGTCGCCGATGAGCACCCCCGTCCATTCGCGGTCCTGTCCCGGGCCGATGGCCAGCCCGTCGCCGCGTGCGTAGTCGATGTACGGGATGCCCACGCCGGCCTGGTCGATCCCCCGGGTCCATGGCAGCACCGCCCGGCTGATGCGGCGGCTGAGCTTGATGAACCGCTTGAACGCCGGCGGGTCGAAGCTGGTGAGGTACTCCCCCTGCAGATACGCGCCGCTGTGTGACCCCAGGCCGGCGAACACCACCGGATGGTCACCGACGCGGGTGAGGTCGGGGTCGTCCCAGCGCCGGCGCAGGTCGTCGCCGGTCTCATCGTGCGCGGAGAACACCACCCATGCAGGCGTCGGCGGACCGTCGGGCTGGTCGGCGAGGTACACCACCACCTGTTCCCAGTCGGCCTCGTGGTCGTTCACGCCGTAGATGCGGCTGCGCCAGTCGTTGAACGGGTAGAAGATCCAGTACTGCAGCGCGGTGTACCCACCGGCGCGCACGACACGCCCGTAGTACGGGTGGTGGTCGGTGCGCATTCGTTCGCGGTACATCGTCTCGGCCGCCGCCTCGGTGCCCTTGGCCACCTTGCCGCGGAACAGCAGGCTCACCCGATTCAGCGCATCGACCACCCGACTGAGCACACCCACCCGCGCGAGCCGGCTGGCATGACGGAAACGAGGGCGGTCGCCACGGTGCCGCCACATCGCAGTGTGTCGGCGGTTGAACGGTTCGTCGACGAACCGGAGATAGGTACCAGGCCCCGGATTGGCGGCGCCGACCTCGGCGAGGCGGTCGAGCGTGAGTTCACCTCGCGGCACCACCACGTGCGCCTTGCCGGCCACGTTCTGCATGAGGTCGCAGCAGGCGACGTAGTCCTCCACGGCCGCGGGGAAGAAGAACTCGCCGAGGTTGAACCGCACGATCGGTTCGTACGCGGCGAGCAGTTCCAGGTCGTTCGTGTCAGCGTCAGCCATGCTGAGGCACACCGTACATGACCTGCCCGAACGCGGAGCGGGGCCGGGGTCGCCACGAAAATCGAACGATGCCGACGTGCTGATCGGCAATGCTGCGCCGATGCAGGAAGTACGGCGACCGTCCGACGGCGAGCTCTGCGGGCACGTCGCCGCGACCGGCGACGTCTGGCACGCGCTCGCCGTGTTCGGCGGACTGCTCGGTGAGCACGCGACATTCGACGACGCCGCGCAGCAGGTGCTCGACGAGGGTCTCGCCAGCCTTGCGGAACGGTGGATGTTCCGCCCCGACCCTTCCGAGGAATGGCAGGTGGTCTGCATCCAGGAGGCCAGCCCGTCCTCCGTGCGCCTGGCGCTCGACCACTACTCCATGCCCGGCGTGCCGACGCGCACGCTCACCCGCGACGACCTGTCCGGCGGAGCGCAACTCGCACTGCGTCCCATCGATTGACGCGCCGCGCCGCCGGCCGCTGATGCGAGGACGATCCGGTGCAGCCCGAGTTCACCCCTCTCGTGTGGCCTGACGACGCCGACGCCGCGGTCGACTTCCTCGTCGCCGACGAATGGCCTTTCCACGGCACGCCACGCCTCGATCGCGAGCAGGCCGCCGGGCTCTCCCTCGGCGGCCACGACGTCGCCGCGTTCTGGGTGCGTGTCGACGGAGTTCCAGTCGGGCTGATCCGTGCCTTCGACCTCGATGACATCCCGAGCGGCAGCCCGTTGCTCGACATCCGGCTTGCCGCGCCGTATCGCGGTCGTGGCATCGGCGTCCTCGCCGTGCGGTGGCTGACCGACCACCTGTTCACACGACATGCCCTGCTCGTGCGCATCGAGGCCACCACCCGTCACGACAACACCGCGATGCAGACCGTGCTCACCCGGTGCGGGTACCGCCTCGAAGGTCGCCTGGTCGAGGCGTGGGTCAACGACGACGGCACTCGCGCCGACTCGCTGATCTACGGCCTGCTCCGACGCGAGTGGGCATCGGTCAACTGACCGTCAGCCGCGCTTCAGGTCGGTCACCAGGCCTTCGCTGGCTTCCACGAGCTTGTGGGGCTCGATGCCGAAGACGTCGTGCCAAGTGCCGGCGGCCGCCCACACTTCCTCGTACTGCAGCAGGTCGGGGTCGATGAACACACGCAGGTGGGTGGTGTGACCGAAGGGTGGCACGCCGCCGATGGGGAACCCGGTCGTCTCGCGCACGACATCGGCGTCGACGCGGGCACACTTCGCACCACCGGCCGCGAGAGCGAGTTTCTTCTCGTCGAGCTGGTTCGAGCCACTCACGTAGGCCAGCACCACCTCGCCGTCGACCGCGAAGATGAGGCTCTTCACGATCTGGCCGACCTCCACGCCGATGACGTTCGCTGCGTCGATGGCCGTCTTCGCGTTGCCGAAGTTGCGCGGTTCGATCTCGAGGCCACGGGCACGGGCGGCCTCCACCACCCGGGTGACATTGGGGTGCACGCTGGTCATCCGGTCAGCCTGACATATCCGAAGTGTCGACTGACAAAAAGATCGCCGCACGCGTTGCCAGGTCGAACGCGCTCATGTACCTTCAACACCTGAAGGGGAGTATCCCTCCGCACCAGCGTCGTCATCACGGTCTCGTACCCGGCGCCGGTGGGTCCCACAGGACCGGGAAAGACCTTCGGCAAACGAGTTGTCGTTACCGAAGGAGTCCGAGTTGTCCGTTCCCACCGCCCCTACCTCCGTGCTCGACCTGGTCGCAGCCCCGCATCGTCGCGCCGCCGACGAGGTGGCCGCCGAACTGGGTGTCGACCCCACCGTCGGTCTCAGCGACGACGAGGTCGCCGAGCGCACCGCGAGGTTCGGTCGCAACGAGCTCGAGGCTGCGGCGAAGGTGCCCGGCTGGCAGCGGTTCCTCGCCCAGTTCAAGGATCTACTGATCCTCATCCTCCTCGGTGCCGCGGTCATCGCGTTCTTCGTGTCGGGTGAGCTGAAGACCCCGCTCGTGGTGCTCACGGTGGTGCTGTTGAACGCCGTCATCGGGTTCGTGCAGGAGAACAAGGCGGAGAAGTCGCTCGACGCGCTGCGCAGCATGCTGGTGGCCCACACCCGGGTGCGCCGTGCCGGCCAGTTGCGCAACGTGGAGACCTCGGCGCTGGTGCCCGGCGACAGCGTGCTGGTCGAAGCCGGCGACCGCATCCCCGCCGACGGCCGCATCCTCACCGCCACGCACCTCGAGATCGAAGAAGCCGCACTCACCGGTGAGAGCCACCCGGCCGAGAAGCGCCCCGACGCCGTCGACCGCGACGACGTGGCCATCGGCGACCGCGTGGGCATGGTGCACATGAACACCACCGTCACGCGCGGTAGCGCCGAACTGGTGGTCACCACCACCGGCATGCACACCGAGATCGGCCGCATCGCCGGTCTGCTGCGCAACACGGAGACCGAGCGCACCCCCCTCCAGAAACAGCTCGACGGCCTGGCACACAGCCTGGCGAAGCTGGCGGGTGTCATCGTCGCCGCCGTGTTCGTCATCGGCCTGCTGCGCGGCGAGTCGGCCAGTGACCTGCTGCTCACCGCCGTCGCGCTCGCCGTGGCGGCCATCCCCGAAGGCCTGCCGGCGGTCACGGCCGTCACCCTGGCGCTCGGCGTCGCGTCGATGGCCAAGCAGCACGCGATCGTGAAGCGGCTCGCATCGGTCGAGACGCTCGGTTGCACCAGCGTGATCTGCAGCGACAAGACCGGCACGCTCACGCTGAACGAGATGACGGCGGTCGAGCTGATCACCCAGCTCCGCCCGCATGCGGTCACCGGCGCCGGCTACGGCCCCGACGGCACGATCGAACACGTCGCTGGCGACGACCCGGTGGCCATGAGCACCGCCCTCATCGCGATGGCCCTCTGCAACGACGCAGAGGTGCGCGAGCACGACGGCCAGTACGACCTCGTCGGCGACCCCACCGAGGGCGCGCTGCTGGTGCTGGCCACGAAGGGCGGTATCGACGCCGCGGAACTGCGGACACAGCACCCGCGGCTGGCCGCGGTGCCGTTCGACTCGGCCAACAAGTTCATGGCCACCGTGCACGAACTCCACAACGACGCCGGCGAGCGGAAGGTGCGCGTGCTGGTGAAAGGTGCGCCCGACGTCCTGTTGGCCCGCAGCACCCATGTCATCGATCACGATGGCGTGCTGGCCGACACCGCCGACCATGCCGCCACGCTGGCTGCCCACAACGAACGCCTCGGCGCGCAGGGCCTGCGCGTCCTGGCCGTGGCCCACCGCGAACTCGACCCCGAGGCGTGGGCCGAGTTCCAGGCCAGCGGCGCCGACACCGGCATGCTGGTGAGCGACCTCACCCTGTTGGCCC
>SXKB01000099.1 GCA_005778215.1 Actinomycetota bacterium
GCGCAGAGCGGCGGCTTCACGCTGGTAGCCGAGGGAGGCCAGCTTCAGCAGCCGCCCCAGCGACGACGCCGTCAGACCTTTCCCGAGGGAGCTGGCAACGCCTCCGGTCACGAAAATGTGCTTCGGCATCGCTCTCGACCTCCGTCTCAGGTGAACTGACAACGGGATTGCAGCATAACCCGCTCCACGCCACGCGCGCGGATGCTCGTCGACGCGACCACCAGGAATTCCACCAGCGGGCTAGTTTTGTCCGGGTGACGGCCACTTCCGACCTTCCCACGGCCGTGCCGACGGCCACGGACGGCACCGTCACCCCGCCGCGCTTCGGCTGGCTGCGCGAAACGCTCATCGTGCTCGTCTTCTACTACGTGTACCAGACCATCCGCAGCTTCGCCGACCACGGCGGCAACACCACCCGCGCCTATGCCAACGCCCGGCGCCTGGTGCAGTGGGAGCGGTGGATGTACCTGTACCACGAGCAGGCCATCCAGGGCGCCTTCCTCGGTGCGAACTGGTTCATCCGCGTGATGAACATCTACTACGGCACCCTGCACTTCGTCATCACCATCGGCCTGCTGATCTGGATGTACCGCAAGCGCCATCACGGCTACACGGCGATGCGCAACCTGCTCGGGCTCACCACGGCGCTCGCGCTCATCGGTTACTGGACCTTCCCGCTCGCTCCGCCGCGCCTGTACAAGTGCAACGACAACATCCCCGTCCCGGGGCCCGACGGGTACACCATCGGCAAGTGCTTCGTCGACACGCTCGACAAGATCGGTGGCCTGTGGAGCTACCACTCGCCGGTCGCCAAGGCGGTGGCCAACCAGTACGCGGCCATGCCCAGCCTGCACTTCGGCTGGGCTGTCTGGTGCGGCATCGTGCTGTGGAAGTACGCCAAGCATCCCGTTGCCCGTTGGGCCGGCGTGCTGTATCCGTTGCTCACGCTGTTCGCCATCGTCGTCACCGCCAACCACTACTTCCTCGATGCGGTCGGCGGGGCCATCGCCATCGGTGCGGCGTGGCTCATCCTGCGACTGGTCGGCCAGCGCCGATCGTCACGCGCGTCGACGCCCGCCGCGGCATAGCGCCATCGCCACGGCGAACACGGCCACGCCGACGGTGCCGGCCAGCAGCACGGCTTCGGCCGCGGCGGCGCGCCCCGGACCGAAGCGGCCCACCACCCACACCATCGCCGCCAGGCTGAGCGAACCGGCGAGCAGTGACTCGCCCAGCAGTCGCCGCACGACACGCGCCCCCATCGAACCGGTGCGATGGTGCACCCGCATCGTCAACAGCACTGCCGCCACCGTCTGTGCCGCGCCGTACCCCATCGCCAGCGCCGCGGCGCGCTCGGTCCGGTCGATCAGCGCCGACGCCACGGCCATCCACACCACGCCCACGCCGGCCGAGCCGATCATCAGGATCGCTGCCCGCCGGACGTCGCCGATCGCGAACAACACTCGCGTCATCACGAACGCCACGCCGTAGCCCAGCAGACCGGGTCCGAACGCGGCGAGCGCATGAGCGATGGGCGCCAACCCCTGGCTGGCCGTCTGTCCGAAGGCGGCGGCTGCCGCCACCGGCCACGCCAGCGCCACCATGCCCGCACCGCCGAGCACCAGCAACGGCACCATCAGGCGCATGGCCGCGTCGATCGATGCCCGCAACTGCCCGTGGTCGTCCACCTGCCACAGGTCGGCAACCCGCGGCGCGAGCGTCGTGGCCACGGGCACCGCCACCAGCGCGTGGGGCAGTACGAAGAAGGCGAATGCGTAGACGAACACCGCGACGCCACCCGGTGCGCCGTTTCCCAGCGCCAGCGCCACCGCCGTCGGGGCCAACGTGCCGATCACCGACAGTGTGGCCCAGCCGAACGAGGCGCGCATGGCGGTCACCGCTGCGTGGTCCGGCCGCCAGCGCGGCCACCACCGCACACCGTCGGCCCGCAGCACGATGGACGGGGTGAGCGCGTAGGCCACCACACCCAGCGTGGTGCCGCCTGCCAGCACCGCGAACTGACCCGCGGTGAGGTCCAGGTCGGCCGTCCGACCGTCGCGCATGGCCCGGAACACCAGCAGCGCTGCGATGACGATCACGTTGTTCACCGCGGGCGCCAACGCGGCGGCGACGAACCGGCCCCGGGCGTTCAGCGCCGCACTCACGACGGTGGCGAGGCCGTAGCACACCAACTGCGGCACGAACACCAGCACCATCGGCACCATCAGGTCGAGCTTCTCGGCAGCCACCACCGACGACGGGTCGGCCGCAACCATCAGCCGCGTCAGCAATGGCGACACCGCCATGCCCAGCAGCGCGATCACGGCGAGCGACGCGAGCGTCACGCCGTTCGCCGCCTGGACCGCACTGCTCAGTGCTCGCCGACCGCCAGTGCGGCGCGCTTCGACGAACGTGGGCAGCAACACCGCCTGCAGGACGCCGGCCGCCACCAACTCGAACAGCAGGTTCGGCATCAGGTTCGCGGTTTGGTACACGTCGCCCAGCAAGCCGCTGCCCAGCACCGCGGCCGTCGCCATCACCCGACCGAAGCCGGAGATGCGGGACACCAACGTGCACAGCGTGACGACGGCGGTGTCCCGCCGCAGCCCGGAGTTCACCCGCGGGATCGCTTCGCGCGGTGTCCCAACAGCTCGGCGGCGTGGCGGCGGGCAGCACTGGCAGCCGCGTCGCCCGACAGCATGCGGGCCACTTCGTCGACGCGCAGATCACCGTCGACCGCAGTGGCCGTCGCCACGGTGACCCCGTCGCGCACCTGCTTGCTCACCACCACGTGCGTGTCGGCCAGTGCCGCCACCTGTGCCAGGTGGGTGACCACCAGCACCTGGTGACGATCGCCGAGCGCGGCGAGGCTGCGCCCCACCGCAACCGCGGCAGCGCCGCCGATGCCGGCGTCCACCTCGTCGAAGACCAGTGTGTCGGGCGCCTCGCTCAACACCAGGCGCAGCGCGAGCATCGTACGCGCCAACTCGCCGCCGCTCGCCACCCGCGACAGCGGCAACAGCGGCGAACCGGGGTTCGCCGCGATCAGGAAGGAGACGTCGTCGCCAGGGGCGTCGTCGCCCACCTGTACCGCCACGGTGACGTGCGGCATCGCCAACTCACGCAGGTGCGTCTGCACCTCGGCCGCGAGCGCGTCGGCACCGCCGCGGCGAGTCGCCCACACCGCTTCGGCGGCCCGGCGCTCGTCGGCTTCGGCACGCACGCGTTCCTGCTCCAACTGTGCGACGCGTTCCTCGTAGCCCTCCAACTCGGCGAGCCGGGCCTCCACCTCTGCCTGGAACGCCAGCACCTCGGCCAGTGAGTCGCCGTACTTGCGGCGCAGGTCGCGCAGCAGTTGCATGCGGTCGCGCACGGCAGTGAGGCGCTCCGGGTCCTCGTCGATCTGCTCGGCCTTCGCGCGCAGCTCGGCGGCCACATCACCTGCCTCGGCCACGAGCGATCGCAGCCTCGACTCGAGGTCGGCGAACGGTGCCCGCCCTGCGATGCTGCGCAGCGCGGCACCGAGCACGTCGCCCGCACCACCGTCGTCGGTCAGGGCGGCCACGGCCGCCTCTGCCAGCGCCCGGTACTCGACGGCACCGGCGAGCACGTCGTGTTCGGCCTCCAGCTCGCGGTCCTCGTCGGACCCTCGGATCGCGGCGGCCTGCAACTCGTTCACCTGGAACCGGAGCAGGTCGACCTCTCTGGCGCGTGATCTGGTGTCGCCACCCAGTGCCGCCAGCGCGGCGTCGATCTCGGTGAGGCGCGCCCGAGCGGCACGCAGTGGGCCGAGGTCGGTCCCGCACCAACGGTCGAGCGCATCGCGCTGCTCGGCGGTCGACAGCAGACTCTGGTGGGCGTGCTGCCCGTGCAGGTCGACCGTGCGCTCCCCCAGCTCGGCAAGGTTCGACACCGTGGCCAGCCGGCCGTTCACGTACGCGCGCGACCTGCCGTCGGCCGGAATCACCCGCGCCACCACGTACTCGTCGTCGCCGACGACGAACCGGCCCTCCACACGTGCCTCGGCGGCGCCGGGTCGCACCATCATCGAGTCGGCACGCCCACCCACCAGCAGGCTGATGGCTTCCACCAACATCGTCTTGCCGGCGCCGGTCTCGCCGGGGAGCGCGGTGAGACCGGCACCCAGCACGAGGTCGAGTCGGTCGATGACGCCCAGCGACTCGATGTGCAGTTCGTGCAGCATCTACCGGTCTGCCAGTCCGAACTTGGCCTTCAGGATCTGATGGAACCGACGCTCCCCGAACCGCACGAAACGAGCCACGTACGGCGACGGCGCCACCTTCACCCGGTCACCCTCGGCGAGCGACGTCACGGGCTGGCCGTCGACCGACAGCGTGACGGCGCGGTGTCCCAGCACCTCCACCTCCACCAACTCGCTCGGGTCGAGGACCAGGGAGCGGTCGAACAGCATGTGTGGCGACACCGGGGTGAGCAACACCGCTCGGGATCGGGGCGACAGCACTGGCCCTCGCGCCGACAACGAGTACGCGGTGGAGCCGGTGGGTGTGGACAGGATGAGCCCGTCGGCGGCGTACGAGGTGAACGGCGCACCATCGATCTCCACGTGCAGGCGCACCGTGTGCCCCGACTCCTGCTTCTCCACCACGCCTTCGTTGAGCGCGGTCCAGGTCTGCACGGCCACGCCGTCGCGCACCACGGTGAGATCGAGCATCATCCGCTCGTCGAGCACCCAGTGCCCGGCCTCCGGCCCGGCGAACCATCGCTCCAGCGCGAACGGCAGGGTGGGCGGCTCCACCTCGGTCAGGTAGCCCAGCAGCCCCACGTTCACACCGATCACCGGCACACCCGCACCCTGCAGCAGGTGCACGGTGCGCAGCATCGTGCCGTCGCCGCCGATGCACAGCGCCAGGTCGGCGGTGCCCGGTTCGCGATCAGTACCGAGCTCGTCCAGCCGGACGGCCGCGGCGTCCTCGTGGGTCATCCACGCAGTGTGCCCGTGGGCCGCCAGCCAGTCGGCAGCGGCGCGCGCTGCGACCGCCGCATCGCGGCGTTCATGGTGGGCGACGAGCAGCACGGAGGTCACGCGGGAGATCCTGACCGGTCGACGGTGGCATGCACAAGGAATTCGCGATTGCCGTCGCCGCCCGTGATGGGGGAATCGATCCAGCCGAGCACGACGCAGCCGTTCGACTCCAGTGCTGCGTGCACCTCACCACGCACTCGTTCGTGGATGGCAGGGTCGGTGATCACACCGTGCCCCTTCGCCACCTCCACTCGGCCGGCCTCGAACTGCGGCTTCACCAGGAGCACCAGGTGACCTCCCGGCTCGCACACGCCGGCCAGTGCACCGAGCACCCTCGTGATCGAGATGAAGGACAGGTCGGCGGTCACCAGGCGCACCTCGCCACCGATGACATCGGGGGTGACGTCACGCACGTGGAACTTCTCGATCACGTGCACCCGGTGGTCGTCTCGAATGCGTGGGTGCAGTTGGCCGTGCCCCACGTCGAGTGCCACCACGTGCGCCGCGCCACGCTGGAGCAAGCAGTCGGTGAAACCTCCCGTGCTCGCGCCGGCATCGAGCACGCTCCATCCGGACACATCGAGCGCGAACGCCTCGAGCGCCGCGTCGAGTTTCTCACCACCACGACTCACGAAGCGCGGGCCGTCGCCTTGTACGATGATCGCGTCACCAGCGTGCACCTGACGCGACGGCTTGTCGGCGAGCGCGCCGTTCACGAGCACACGGTGCGCCTCGATCGCCCGCGCCGCATCGGCGCGCGTCTCGACCAACTGTCGGCGCACCAGTTCCGCGTCGAGACGCTGGCGTCTCGCCATCGGTCAGGCCTTCTTGGCGGGTGCCTTCTTCGCCGCAGCCTTCTTGGCCGGCGCCTTCTTGGCGGGTGCCTTCTTCGCCGGCGCCGTCTTGGCGGCAGCCTTCTTCGCCGGGGCC